>NZ_BCQQ01000017.1 GCF_001552155.1 Actinomadura formosensis NBRC 14204
TTCTAACTTACCCGGTTCGCTCCCGTTGTCAAGCCGATCAGCGAAGATCTTTTTGACGGTCGGAGGCGTCCCAGCCCCCCACGCGACGACTCACCCCCAGGCCGAAGACCTGGCGAAGACCATCTCGTAGGAGGTGCCCTGCGGGTCGGCCACCTTGCGGTGTCCTGCATCCCGTCCGAGCTTGCCTTTTAAGAGTACCTCGGCCCGGAGCAAGCTACGAACCGTTCTCTCTGTTGGCTTCCCCCCGGGGCCGTCCGCCTGTCGGCGTCCCGCATCCCCTTGGGGCACGACAGACATTAGCAGCCGCGGACGGTCCGTCAAATCGACACGGCCGTACAACGCCCGGCAGAGGAGGTCGTTGACCTCTCTACGCGTCCGTCGCCTCATCGCCCCGGGCATCAGCGGTGTTCTGGCGTGTACTCGGCGAACTTGCTGGTCGTCGCGGTATCGAGCGGTCAAGATCAGTAGCGCGTCAGCGGCGTGTCAGCGGCCGGGCGCCGATGTACGCGGCCTGTCAGCGCCTTCCCCGACGGTGGTGACCGTCACAGAAGATGCCCAGGCGGAAGGCAGGCAGATCGATGGACGAAGTGATCCGGGCCGAAGGGCTGCGCAAGAGGTTCGGCGAGACACGGGCCTTGGACGGTGTCGGCATCACGGCTCGCCGAGGCACGGTGCTCGGGGTGCTGGGGCCGAACGGCGCCGGCAAGACCACCGCCGTGCGGGTGCTGGCGACACTGCTCAAGCCCGATGCCGGACGGGCCGAGGTGTGCGGCTACGACGTGGTCGAGGACGCGGCGCGCGTCCGGGCGAAGATCGGGCTCACCGGGCAGTACGCATCGGTCGACGAGGAGCTGACCGGCACCGAGAACCTGGTGATGATCGCCCGGCTGCTGGACTTCGGCAGGCGGGAGGCGAAGGCCAGGGCACAGCAGTTGCTCGACCAGTTCCGGCTGACCGACGCCGCGGCGCGCGCCGTGAAGACGTACTCCGGCGGTATGCGCCGGCGGCTCGACCTCGCGGCGAGCCTGATCAACCACCCCGAGGTCATCTACCTGGACGAGCCCACGACCGGCCTCGACCCGCGGGCCCGCAACGAGGTGTGGGACACAGTGCGCGATGTCGTCGCCGACGGCGCGACGGTGCTGCTGACCACGCAGTACCTGGAGGAGGCCGACGCGCTCGCCGACCGGATCGTGGTGTTCGACCACGGCCGGGTCATCGCCGAAGGGACGTCCGACGACCTGAAGGGGCGGGTCGGGCGGCAGACGCTCGTGGTGCGCACGGCTGAGCCGTACCGGATCTCCCAGCTCACCGCGATCGTCGCCGAGCTGACCGGGGAGCAGCCCGAGGTGCAGGAGGCGGCCGGGCTCGTCACTGCGCCGGTGGACGACCGGCGGCTGCTGTCGGTGCTGGTCCGGCGGCTGGACGAGGCGTCCATCGTGGCGGCCGAGCTGGCGCTGCGGATGCCGAGCCTGGACGAGGTGTTCCTCACGCTGACGGGCCACCTCGCCGAAGAGACCGGATCCGAACTCGAAGGGAGCCTGGCATGACCGCGATGACCGTTGACGCTCGCCGCACCGCGGCGGAGCCACCCGGACGCGTCAGCCCGCGGCGGACGCTGCGGCACGGCCTGACGCTCGCGTGGCGCAACGTCGCCCAGCTGAAGCACTCGCCGGAGAAGCTGCTGGACACGACGCTGATGCCGATCGTGTTCCTGCTGCTGTTCCTGTACGTGTTCGGCGGTGCGGTGGCCGGCGACACGCACTCCTATCTGCAGCAGTTGCTTCCGGGGCTGGTCGCGCAGATGGCGATGTTCGCGACGATGGGGCTTGGGACGGCCCTGAACGAGGACATCCACAAGGGGGTGTTCGATCGGTTCCGGAGCCTGCCGATCGCGCGTTCGGCTCCGCTGGTCGGGACCGTCCTCGGGGACACGGTCCGGTTCCTCGTCGTGATAACGGTGCTCGTCGGGTTCGGGTCGCTGCTGGGGTTCCGGTTCCACACCGACCCGTTGTCGGTGGTGGCCGCGTTCGCGCTGGCGTACGTGTTCTACCTGGCCGTCTCCTGGCTGTCGGTGCTGGTGGGCCTGATCGCGCCGACACCGGGGACGGTTCAGGGGTTCTCGTTCATCTGGCTGATGCCGTTGACGTTCGGCAGCAGCATCCTCGTCCCGGACACCTCCACCATGCCGGGCTGGCTGGAGGCGTGGACGAAGGTGAACCCGGTCACGCATCTGGCGGAGGCGGTGCGCGCGCTGACGGTCGGCGGCACGGTCGGGAACCACGTCTGGTACACGCTCGCGTGGGCGGCGGGGATCGTTCTCGTCACGTTCCCGCTGGCCATGCGCATGTACTCACGGAGGGTCTGAAGGAGCCGTCAGACGGACTCCACCAGGTCGGCGCCCTGGGCGAAGACGTCTTCCCGCGTGACCCTGCGGCCACGGTCGTAGGCGGCGGTGAAGGCGTCTTCGCCGAGTGCGCGGGTCGCGGCGGGCACCGTCCGGCGGACTTCGTGGCAGGCCGTGTCGCGGTAGCCGTGCAGGCTGTGCGCGGTGCCCAGGAGTTCGGCGGCGCGGGCGAAGTTGCCGCGTGCGGCGGCGTAGGCGGCGAGTCCCTCGACGAGGGAGGCCACCGTCGGGTTGCCCATGAGCGCGCCGTCGGTCAGGCCGGTGAGGGCCTGGACGTGCCGGCGTTTCGCCGTTTCGAGGTCGCCGTCCTCCTCGGCGAGGCAGCCGAGGCGGCTGTAGGTGCGGCGGGCGGTCTGCGCGAAGTCGGGGCGGTGCGCGCGCGACTCGACCCACCGGTGGGCCCGGTCGGCGTGCGGGCGCGCGGCCTCGCGGTCGCCCTCCCACAGGGCCAGTTCGCACAGCATCAGCGACGCGCCGGCCGCATCCGCGAACTCGCCGATCCGTTCCAGCTGCGCCATGGCGTTGCCGAGGTCCGCGCGGGCCCGGGCCATCTCGCCCCGCTGGGCCCGCGCCCGCGCCAGATGGACGAGGAGCGTCCCGCCCTGTTCGGGGCTGACCCCGCTGGTCGCGTAGCCGTACGCCTCCTCGCCGAGCCGGACGGCCTCCGCGAGTTCGCCGCGGGCCATGGCCACCTGCATCAGCCCGCTCAGCCCGAGGATCATCCCGAACCGGTCGCCCAGCGCGCGGAAGCGCGCGTAGCCGTCGGCGGTCTGCGTGGCGGCCTCGTCGATGTTCCCGGTGTTGACGCCGATGTGCCCGAGGATGACACGGACGACGGCGCGGACCCACGGGTCGGGGTGGTCCTGGCGGCGCCGCAGACGCCTCCTCACCTCGTTCATGTCCCCGCTGAAGAGGCAGCTCGCGGTGTCGGCGAGGGCGAGGACCGGATGCACCGGTGCTTCGGGCACGACGGCGGCGGCCTCGGTCAGTGTCGCGCGCAGTGTTTCCGGGGTCGGCCCTTCGTCCCTGGACATCTCGCTGAAGAGGCTGGACGAGATGACGCACAGGGCGTACTCCTCGTCCAATCCGGGCGGCGGGGTGTCACCGATCATGGCGCGGACGACGATCGACCAGCCGCCGGCCTCCCGCTCCATGTCCCGCAGGATCCAGAACCACACGAGCGCCGCGACGAGCCGCAGGCCCGTCCCGGCATCACCGGTGTCGGCCACATGGCGGAACGCGACGGCGATGTTGCCGCGTTCCGCGGCGATCCGTTCGGCCCAGCGCAACTGGTCGCGGCGGCGCAGCTCCGGCTCGGCGCGCTGAGCGAGCCCGACGAGGTGGGCGGCGTGTGCGTCCCGGACGCGCCGGGTCTCGCCGGCCTCCTCCAGCCGCTCCCCCGCGTACACGCGGACGGTCTCCAGCAGCCGGTAGCGGACGTCGGTGTCGCCGTCCGCGATCACCAGCGACTTGTCGATCAAGGCGGCGATCACGTCGATGACGTCGTGGGGTTCGGGCGCGTCCGGCGCGTCCAGCCCGCACACGTGGACGGCGGCGTCCGGGGTGGCGCCGCCGGCGAACACCGACAGGCGGCGCAGGACGGCGCGTTCGACATCGTCCAGCAGGTCCCAGCTCCAGTCGACGACGGCGCGCAGCGTCCGGTGGCGGGGCAGTGCGGCGCGGCTGCCGCCGGCGAGCAGCCGGAACCGGTCGCCGAGCCGCGCCGCGACCTGGCCGCAGGTGAGGGACCGCAGCCGGGCGGCGGCCAGTTCGATCGCGAGGGGGATGCCGTCGAGCGCGCGGCAGATCGCGACGACGTCGGCGACGGTTCCGGCGTCCACGCCGAAGCCGGGGCGGACGGCCGCGGCGCGGTCGGCGAACAGCCGCACCGACGCGTGGCGGAGCGCCTCGGCGGGGTCGGTGACATCGTCGTCCGGCAGCGGCAGCGACGGGACGGGGCACAGCGCCTCGCCGGTGATGCCGAGCGGTTCGCGGCTCGTCGCGAGGATCCGGACGCCCGGTACCTTCGCGAGGACGTGGTCGACGAGCCGCGCGACGGCGTCGATGAGGTGCTCGCAGTTGTCGAGGACGACGACCATCCGCTTGGCGGTGAGGAAGTCGGTCAGCCGGTCGAGGGGCCGCACCACCACCCGCGTCTCGCCCGGACGGACGGCCTCGGGCACGCCGAGCGCCGACAGCACGGCCTGCGCGACGTCGCCCGGATCGCTGACCGGCGCGAGCGGGACGAACCACACGCCGTCCGGCATCTCCTCCACGACCGCGGTGGCGCTCTCCCCCGCCAGCCGTGTCTTGCCGGCGCCGCCCGGGCCGGTGAGGGTGACGAGCCTGGTCTCGCGGAGCAGCTTGCCGACGCGCCGCGACTCCTCCTCCCGTCCGACGAAGCTGGTGAGCTGCGCGGGCAGGTTGGTGCGCGGTGAAGACGCGGCATCCGGGGCGGCGGGCGCCGGTGCGTCGCGGCGCAGGATCGACAGGTGCACGGCGGCCAGTTCCGGGGACGGGTCGACGCCGAGCCGGTCGGCGAGCGTCCGCCGCGTCTCCTCGTACACCTCCAGCGCCTCGGCCTGCCGTCCCGCCGCGTAGAGGGCGCGCATGAGCTGCCCGCGCAGCCGTTCGCGCAGCGGGTTCGCGGCGGCGAGCGGCTCCAGTTCGGCGACCGGCGGGACGGGCAGCCCGGCGGCGAGCTCGGCGTCCACCCGGTCCTCGACGGCGGCGAGCCGCAGTTCCTCCAGGCGGGTGATGGTCCCGTAGGCGAAGTCGGCGTCGGCGACGTCGGCGAGAGCCGGGCCGCGCCACAGCGCGAGCGCCGCCCGCAGCCCGTCGGCCCGCCGCGCGGGATCGTCCTGCGCGCGTGCCGCCGCGACGCCGCGTTCGAAGGCGACCGTGTCGACCCCGGCCGGGTCGATGCCGAGCCGGTACCCGCCGGGGCCGTGCTCGACGACGTCCCGTCCGGCGGCGCCGCGCAGCCGGGAGACGAGGGCCTGCAGCGCGTTGCCTCCGCCGGCGGGCGGCGCGCCGTCCCACAGGTCGTCCAGCAGCCGCTCGGCCGACACCGGCCGCCCCGCCTCGACCGCGAGCCGCACCACCAGGGCGCGCAGCCGCCGGCCGCCGACCTCGACGGGCCGCGCCGCCTCGTCCCGCACCATGAGCGGGCCCAGGATGCCGATGCGCACAAGTCCCCTTCCCGGGTGTCATTGTCTCTGATGTGTGGACCACGCGTGCCGGGTACTTGTCCGGATATGCCGAGAGCGCAGATCAAGGACGAGAAGACGTACCAGAAGCTCCGCGACAAGGGCGAGAGCAAGGAGAAGGCCGCGCGCATCGCCAACGCCTCCGCGAGCCGCGGCAAGAAGAACGTCGGCCGCAAGGGCGGCAAGAGCCCGTCCTATGACGACTGGACGAAGGACGAGCTGCTGAAACGGGCCCGCGAGATCGGCGTCAAGGGGCGTTCCTCGATGAGCAAGTCCGAGTTGGTCAAGGCGCTGCGCGACCACTAGATGGAGCTCGTTTTCGTGCTGGGCCGCCGCACTCGGCTACGTGCGTCCGCGGCAGGCCGCCGAGAGCTGGCGTCCCACTCGCCCCAACCGTCGCTTTCTTCATGTTTGCCCCAACAAAAACGGGTACCGCCATTCCCATGGATCTGGCATTCCTCAAGACGCTGTATCAACGTCCGGGCCCGTACGCGTCGGTGTACGCCGATCTGACCCGGACCACCGAGGACGCGGCGAAGGCGGCCGAGTTGCGGTGGCGGGCGCTGCGCGCGGACCTGGAGGACCAGAACACCCCGAAGCCCACCCTCCGCGCGATCGAGCGGGTCATCGAAGAGGATCTGGGTGAGCGCCGTTCCGAGGGCATCGTGATCTTCGCGGCGGACGGCGAGGTGGTGCACAGTGAACGGCTCCCCCGGCCGCCCCGGACCACGCGCGCCGTCCTCGCGCCGCTCCCGGACGTCCTGCCGTATCTGGCCGAACGCGGCGAGAGGTTCCCGCACCTGCTGGCCGTCGTCGACCGCCGCGGAGGCGCGATCGACTGTGTGACGGCCGACGGGCGCCACCAGCACATCGACGTGCGGGGCGACGAGGACTATCCCATCCGCAAGGTGAAGGCGGGTGACTGGAACCAGTCCCGCTTCCAGCGCTCCTCGGAGAACGTCTGGAAGACCAACGCGAAGAAGGTCGCCCACGAGATCGACCGCGCCGCCGACCGCTGCGGCGCCGAGGCCGTCGTGATCGCCGGCGACACGCGCGCCCGCAGCGCCGTCATGGAGGAGGTCTCGGAGAGCGTCCTGGAGCACACGGTCGAGGCGGACAAGAACACCACGGTCGACGACCCGGACCTCGACGCCGAGGTGCGCCGTCTCCTGAACCTGAAGACCACCGAACGCGTCATGACGGTCGCCGAACGCTTCGACCGCGAACTGGCCAACGGCGAGCGAGCCGTCTCGGGCCTATCCGAGACCACCACGGCTCTCCGGCACGGCCAGGTGGAGACACTCATCCTGACCGACGACCGCGATTCGGACGCCCGCCTGTGGATCGGCCCAGACCCCGCCCAGGTGGCCGCGACCCCCGGCGAACTCCGCGAGGAGTTCGGCATCACCGACCCGTACGAGGACAGAGCGGATGCGGCTCTGGTGAGAGCCGCTGCGGCGACCGACAGCGATCTGGTGGTCCTCCCGCCCAACGGCGCCACCCGGGTGGGCGCCGTCCTCCGCTACACGACGACCCCCGAACCCCGAACCTGAGCCGCCAGGGTACGGGGGCGGAGCCTCCTACCAGCAGCGGACAGGGTCGGCGCGCAGATCGCTCTCCCCCCGGGACCACGGCCGGCCCCGCCGAATGCGCCGAATCCTCCGAGTAGCGACCGGTACCCGAAATACCTCCGCGGGCCCTGGTGCTCGTCGGCCGCCGGCCGACGAGCACCAGGGCCCGCACCACGCGGTGTGTCGTGGGGAGAGGTCGACCCGCGCTACGGCGACGCGGGGATACTGCTGGCCACCAGCGTGGACGGACGCCCCCTGGACGCCGAGGGGCCCCAGCTGGTCGTGCCCGGAGACACTGCGGGCAGCCGGTACGTGTCCCGGATCACCTCGATCTGGACCGGTCCCGCCACCGCTTTCACCTGATCACACTCCGCGCGTCCCACCGGTACGGCTGCGATCATCGCCATGATGAGAGCGGACACGGAGCCCGGGCAGGGACACCTCTTCGGAGAGTCGCTTAAATACGAACATCTTGACCTCCCCAAGGTGGCACATGCCCGGCTCATATCGTGTGAAGCATGGATTGTGCGAGAGTAGGGTGAGGATTGTGGCGGAGTATCGGATCAACGAGGTCGCGACGGTGCTGGGAGTCAGCCCCGACACCGTACGCCGCTGGATCGACGCCGGCCGGCTGCCCGCACGCCGGGACCAGGGCGGACGGCGGATGGTCCAGGGCACCGACCTGGCCGCCTTTGCCCGCGCCCAGATGGCCCCCGGGCAGACCGAGTACGTCATGTCCTCTGCGCGTAACCGCCTGCGGGGCATCATCACCGAGGTCGTGCGCGACCACGTGATGGCCCAGGTCGAGATCGCCACGGGCCCCTACCGGGTGGTGTCGCTGATGAGCCGGGAGGCCGCCGACCAGCTCGACCTGCAGGTCGGCGTGATCGCCGAAGCGGTGATCAAGTCCACCAACGTCGTCGTCGAACGCCCAACCCCCGGCTGACCTATCGCCTTCCCCCCATTCGGAGGAGTTCGCCGTGCCGCTCAAGCACCTGATCACCCGCCTGGCCGCCCCCGTGGCCGCCCGGTTGACCATCGGAGTCACCGGCCTGGCCCTGCTCGCAGGAGCCGCCGCCGGCTGCGGCGGCACCTCCTCCGGAGGCGGGAGCGGTAAGACGGTGACGGTGTTCGCCGCCGCGTCGCTGACCGAGACCTTCACCACGCTCGGCAGGTCCTTCGAAGGCTCCCACCCGGGGGTCAAGGTCCGGTTCAACTTCGGTGGCAGCTCCGCCCTGGCCCAGCAGATCACTCAGGGCGCCCCGGCCGACGTGTTCGCCGCCGCCAGCCCGGCCACCATGAAGACGGTCACCGACGCGCATCTGGCGGACGGGCAGCCGCAGATCTTCGTGCGCAACCGGCTCCAGATCGCCACCCCGGCCGACAACCCCGGCAAGGTCACCGCGTTGAAGGACCTGGCCAGCCCCAAGGTCAAGGTGGTGCTGTGCGCCGAACAGGTTCCGTGCGGAGCGGCTGCCAACAAGGCTCTGGCCGCCGCCGGCGTGACCGTCAAGCCTGTCTCGCTGGAAAAGGACGTCAAGGGTGCCCTGAACAAGGTCACCCTCGGTGAGGCGGATGCCGCCCTGGTGTACCGCACCGACGTCAAGGCCGCCGGCGCCAAGGTGCACGGCATCGACTTCCCCGAGGCGGCCAAGGCCATCAACGACTATCCCATCGTCACCTTGGCCAAGGCCCCGCAGCCCGCCCTGGCCAAGGAGTTCCTCGGGTTGGTGGTCTCGGCGCAGGGTCGGACCACACTGACCGCGGCCGGCTTCGACACCCCCTGAGCCCCCCGCCTCCTGGCCCACCCGGCAGCGGGCCAGGAGGGGAAAGGGGGCGTGCACTACCGGGATCCGGGGCGATGTTCCCTATGCAACATCGCCCGGATTGGCCGGCGGAAGGTCATCGTGACCTGGCCCGGCGACATGGAACCTCGCCTTCCATGATGCGGCCCGCCGCTCCGCGCCGAAGCGTCCGGGGCGTCGACCGCCTTGGGGCGAAAACAGGGCTACAGGCGGACGGCCAGGGCGAAGAACCGGTGGGGCGGGTCGTCGTAGCGGTCCAGGCGCCATCCCGCGGAGGCCAGCAACGGCTGGAGGCAGGTCTCGGCCAGGGGCTCATCGGGACGCAGGGTACGGCCGTGGCGGGCGGCCAGTGCGGCGCGTCCGGAGGGGTGGAAGATGACCAGCCTGCCACCGGGCCGGGTGATGCGGGCCAGTTCGGCCGTCCCGGCGGCGAGGTCGGGCAGGTGGGGGACCAGCCCGGCGGCGAAGACCGCGTCGAATCGGGCGTCGGCGAACGGTAGCCGGCGGGCGTCGGCCAGGACCAGGGCGGCGTGCTGCGCGCGGCCCGTCGCCCTGGCGACCGTGAGCATTTGGGGGGTGATGTCCAGGCCGATCACCTTCCCGATGGGGCCGACGGCATCGCGCAATGCGGGCAGGGCGCGGCCGGTACCGCAGCCCGCGTCCAGGACGGCCCCACCGGCCGGGATGGCGGCCTGGCCGACCGCGGCGGCGTAGGCGGGCATGTCGTCACCGAACCTGGCGTCCCAGGTGGCGGCGCGGGGGGCGAAGAACGCCCGGCTCTCGGTGATGTACCAGTCGCCGTTCCCGGCCAGGCGCAGCGCGACGTGGCGGATCACCGGCCAGGAAGTATCGTGCAGGTCGATCACGATGTCCGCGTCGTTCTCAGCGTCCCCGTCGGGGGCACGGTGGGTGCGCAACCAGATGACCACGTCCCACCCGCCCGCCGGTGGACGAGCACGCCAGGCGGGGCCCGCGGCGATCGTGACCGTACCCGGGGACCGCTCGGCCACCGTGGAGCAGCCGCCGGCCGGCCGGACACAACGGCGCCCGCTGACGCTCAGGTGATCGGACAGCCGTTCGGCGACCACGGCCCCATCATCACGGTCCAACCATCACCGGTGAGGCCCACCGGGTTCGGCGAAGTCCTTCGAACCAGTCATGATCTCGGCTGGCGGGGAAAGATCACCGCGAAGCCCTGAGCGCCGCAGACCGGCCCGACCGCGTCCCTCGGCGCCGGCAGGCGACCTACGGGATGAGAACCTCTCAGGCGACCTCTGATCAGGGCGTTCAGCCACCCGGGCGAAGACTGCCCCTGCAAGACCCCCGGGTCGAGACACAGGGAAACACTGGGTGGAGCTATGGGGATTCGAACCCCAGACCTCCTCCATGCCATGGAGGCGCGCTACCAACTGCGCCATAGCCCCTCGGTCAAGGAAAAGCTTAGTGCACATTGGGAGCGCTTGAGACGCGCGGGCCGTGTGCAGCCCCCGTTGAAGGTGGGGACCTTGATGCCCCATTCCCCCAGCCAAGGGGGGCAAGGGGCGAAGCCCCAAAACCCCGGCGAAGCCCGGGGAAACCCCAAGCACCAAAGACCCGAGCGAACACACCACCCGAAACCAGCAGGGGGCAAGGGGCGAAGCCCCAAACAAGGGGGCAAGCGGCAGCGGCCCGAGCGGACGCAGCAAGGGAACCGGCAGGGGGCGTGGGGGCGGAGCCCCCACGCCGGGGGTCCGGGGGTCGCCCCCCGGGCAAACACGACGAAGGAGTGGCGGGGAAGGAGCCCCCAGGCTCCGACCACACCACTCCCAACTCCGAGTGGAGCTATGGGGATTCGAACCCCAGACCTCCTCCATGCCATGGAGGCGCGCTACCAACTGCGCCATAGCCCCGCCGCTGCGTGGACGTTCATCCCGCAGCGCCCCGCCAGTGTATAGGACGGACGGGGCTGGTCTCGAATCGTTTGCGGGTCAGGTTCCGGCGTCGGGCCGGTCGTCGCTGAGGACGGGTTCGGGGAGGGTGCCGGCGTTGTGTTCGGCGAGGCGCCAGCCGCCGTCGCGCATTTCGGTGACGACGGACCAGCAGCAGTTGGACAGGCCGCCGAGGCGTTCCCAGGTCTCTTCGGGGAGGCCGATGAGGTGGGACATGCCGAGGCGGAGCGCGGCGCCGTGGGAGGCGACGACGAGCTGGCCGGTGGGGGGCAGGTCGTCGAGGGCGCGTTCGAGGGCGGCGCCGACGCGTTTGGCGACCTGGGCGCTGGTCTCACCGCCGGGCGGCTGCCAGGCGGCGTGTTCGGCGGGGTAGCGTTCGCGGATCTCCTGGGCGGTGAGGCCCTCCCATTCGCCGCCGTCGCGTTCGATGAGGTCCTTGTCGTAGCGGACGGGGAGTCCGGTGATGTCGGCGAGGGCCTGGGCGGTTTCGGCGGCGCGGCGGAGCGGGGAGGCCAGCAGGTGGGTGGGGCGGAGCCCGGCGAGGAGCCGGGCGGCGCGCCGGGCCTGCTGGACGCCGGTCTCGTCGAGCGGGATGTCGGTCTTGCCTTGGAATCGGCGTTCGACGTTCCAGGCGGTCTGGCCGTGCCGCCAGAGGACGAGGCGGCGGCGGCCGGGTTCGCGGGTGGGCCGGGTGTCACTCACTCGGGCTCCCGACGGCGCGGGCGCGCTGTGCCTGGTGGGCGGTGACGCTCTCCGGCAGCTTCATGAGGGGGCAGTCTTTCCACAGCCGTTCGAGGGCGTAGTACATGCGGTCTTCTTCGTGCTGGATGTGCACGATGATGTCGGCGTAGTCCAGCAGTACCCAGCGGCCCTCGCGCTCGCCTTCGCGGCGGACGGGTTTGGCGTCCGCCTCTTCGCGGAGGCGTTTTTCGACTTCGTCCACGATGGCGCGGACCTGGCGGTCGCTTGGGGCGGAGCAGAGCACGAACGCGTCGGTGATGACGAGCTGCTCGCTCACGTCGTAGGCAAGAATGTCGTCGGCCAGCTTGTCGCCCGCCGCCTCGGCGGCGATCCGGACCAGCTGTACCGCCCTCTCGGATGCGGTCACGGTGCGCTCGCGATCCTCCCTGTAGGGGTCATCTCCGTTGACACCCTCTCATGGGCGGCGGCCGGCTGACCCCTGTGTCGCTGTACGACCGCAATGCTCATGCGGCCCTTCCTCCTCCAGGGTAGGCGCCCCGGTCCGCCCGCCTCCGCGCCGTGCGGTGGCCGGTCTCGCCTCGCTAGTACAGCCCGCGTTTGTTGATGTACTGGACGATGCCGTCGGGGACGAGGTACCAGATGGGTTCGCCGGCGTGGACGCGTTCGCGGCATTCGGTGGAGGAGATCGACAGGGCGGGGACCTCCATGAGGGAGACGCGCCCGTTGGGCAGGCCGGGGTCGGCGAGGCGGTGGCCGGGACGGGTGACGCCGATGAAGTGGGCGAGTTCGAACAGTTCGCCGGTGTCGTGCCAGGTGAGCATTTTCTCCAGCGCGTCGGCGCCGGTGATGAAGAACAGGTCGGTGTCGGGGCCCTGGATCGCGCGCATGTCGCGGAGGGTGTCGACGGTGTAGGTGGGGCCGGGCCGGTCGATGTCGATGCGGCTGACGGAGAAGCGGGGGTTGGACGCGGTGGCGATGACGGCCATGAGGTAGCGGTCCTCGGCGGGGGCGACTTTGCGTTCTTCTTTGTGGGCCGAGACGCCGGTGGGCACGAACACGACCTCGTCGAGGGAGAAGAAGTGCGCGACCTCGCTGGCGGCCACGAGGTGCCCGTGGTGGATGGGGTCGAACGTGCCGCCCATGATCCCCACCCGCCGCTTTTGCGTCATGGCGACGAGAATAGTCAGCCGGGTGGATGCGCGGCACGTCCGGGTCATCTGAGGCCGGGTAGCGGCGGGTGGCCGTCCTCCCAGGACACGACGCGGACGGCTTTGCCGACCTCGACCCTCGGCACGGTGCCGGCGGGCAGCAGGAACACCTCGGCGGTCAGGCCGAGCGCCTCGTGCAGCGCGTGGACGAGACGGTCCTTCGGGTCGCCGGACAGGGCCTCGCAGGCGATCAGGAGCCGGACGGACGGGCTGCGCCGGTCCACGATGAGCTGGTAGTGCGGCCGGACGAGCCCGGAGCCGAGCAGGACGCGTTCGACCTCGCTCGGGTACACGTTGACGCCCCGCACGACGAGCATGTCGTCGGCGCGTCCGACGACCTTGCTCATCCGGACCAGGGTCCGCCCGCAGGCGCATTCGGCGCGGTCGAGGGAGGCGATGTCGCCCGTCCGGTAG
Organism: Actinomadura formosensis NBRC 14204; assembly: GCF_001552155.1. Classification (GTDB taxonomy): domain Bacteria; phylum Actinomycetota; class Actinomycetes; order Streptosporangiales; family Streptosporangiaceae; genus Spirillospora; species Spirillospora formosensis. The sequence continues at coordinate 13,245 of NZ_BCQQ01000017.1, forward strand.
CGCAGCAGGGGCAGGGCCTGCTTGGTCGGGGTGGTGAAGACGAGTTCGCCGGGGGTGCCGTCCTCGACGGGTTCGCCGGTGGACGGGTCGACGGCCTCGACGATGAAGTGGTCCTCGTTGACGTGCAGGCCGTCCTGTTCCAGGCATTCGGTGGCGACGCCGGGGCCGATGACCTCGGAGAGGCCGTAGATGTCCATCGCCTTGATGGGCAGCACGTCCTCGATGGCGGCGCGCAGCTCCTGCGACCAGGGTTCGGCGCCGAACAGCCCGGCTTTCAGCGCGGGCAGTTCGACGCCCTCCGCGGCGACGGCCTCGCCGAGCCGCAGTGCGTAGGCGGGGGTGCAGGTGAGGATGTCGGCGTGCAGGTCGATGAGCATCCGCACCTGCCGGTCGGTCATGCCGCCCGACATCGGCACGACGGTCGCGCCGAGCGCCACGGCGCCCTGGTGGATGCCGATGCCGCCGGTGAACAGCCCGTACCCGTAGGCGTTGTGGACGATGCTGCCGGGCGACGCCCCGGCGCACGCCAGGGAACGCGCGCACATCGCCGCCCACAGGTCGAGGTCGGCCTTGGTGTAGGCGACGAGTGTGGGGCGTCCCCGCGTCCCGCTGGAGCCGTGCACGGCGGCGGCCTGGTCCCGCGGGGCGGTGAGCATCCCGAACGGGTAGTGCTCCCAGAGGTCCTGCTTGGTGGTGAAGGGGAGGTCGCGGAGGTTGGCGAGCGTCACGTCCGAGCCGCCGGTGACGCCGGTCTCCTTCAGCCGCCGTCCCTGCACGCCGCCGGCGGCGAGGAGCCGGTCGACCAGGCCCCACAGCCGGTGCCGCTGCAGTGCGGCCCGTTCGTCCACGGACATCGCCTCGGCTTTGGGGTCGAACATGGCTGCCTCCCAGGCGCGGCCGGAGCGGGCCGAGGGCTCTGCGGCGGGGGAACCCTCCGGCACGGCGGTTCGTCGGAACTACCATGCCAGATATGACGGAGAACACACCGGATCGAGCACGCACGCGCTTCCCGGGGATCAGCTCCCGGGCCTACGAACACCCGGCGGACCGATCGGCGCTGGTGGCGCTGCGGTCGCTCTCCGGGTTCGACGTCGTCCTGCGCAAGATGTCGGGACTCATCAACGAGCGGTCGCTGCGCCTGATGTTCCTGGGCGGGACGGTGCGCGTCGGTGAGGACCAGTTCCGCCACATCCACGACATGGTCCGCGACGCCTGCTACATCCTGGACATGCCGGAGGTGCCGGAGCTGTACATCCGGCAGGACCCGGCGCCGAACGCGATGGCGCTCGGCTCCGACCACCCGTTCATCGTGCTGAACACCGGCCTGATCGACCTGCTGGACGACGAGGAGCTGCGGTTCGTCATCGGCCACGAGGTCGGGCACATCCTGTCCGGGCACGCGGTGTACCAGACGATGATGCAGGTCCTGCTGCAGCTCGGCGCGCGGCTGGCGTGGCTGCCGCTCGGCAACGTCGGCATCGCGACGATCATCATCGGGCTGCGGGAGTGGTTCCGGAAGGCGGAGCTGTCCTCCGACCGGGCGGGGCTGCTCACCGGGCAGGACGTGGACGCGGCGAAGCGGGTCAACATGAAGCTCGCCGGCGGGGTCCGGCTCGGCGAGATGAGCGCCGAGGCGTTCCTGCAGCAGGCGCGCGAGTACGACGCGGCCGGCGATGTGCGGGACGGCATCCTGAAGTTCCTGAACCTGCTCGGGCAGTCGCACCCGTTCGCGGTGATCCGGTTCGCGGAGATCGACCGGTGGGCGCGCAGCGGCGAGTACGAGCGCATCCTGGCCGGGGACTACCCGCACCGCGGCGACGACGAGGACGCGTCCGTCCGGGACGGGATCAAGGACGCGGCGCGCTCCTACCGGGAGTCGTGGGAGCGGACCGCCGACCCGTTCGTCGGGAAGGTGCGCGACATGGCGGACGCGGCGGCGGGCGCGGCCGGCGGGCTGTTCGACCGGTTCACCCGGCGGGACAACGGGCCCACGGACCGCAACTAGCGGGCCGTGACCCGGCGGGAACGGGCCGGGGCCGCCGCGCCAGCGGCGCGGCGGCCCTTCGCGCCGCTAGAAGGGGGCCGGGACGAGAAGCTCGACGTTGCGGTCGGCGGCCTCGCCGCGGCGGTTGGCGTCGCGGTCCTGCCAGTCGTTGCCGGCCAGCTCGCGGGACAGTGACGCGAGCCGGACGGGGTCGGTGAGCCGTCCGCCGTAGGACGCGGGTCCGGCCGAGTCGAGGATCGTCGCGAAGATCGACAGGGTGCCGTCGCGGTTGTCGGCCAGCTCCACGATGCGGCTCTGCTGCGGGAAGTCGATGTGCGCGGCCGTGTTGACCTCCCAGAACCCTCCCCCACCCGCCACCCCTGCCCCCTTCACGCGGGCGTGCGGGATGACCTCGTTGCGGTGCGTGTGGCCGTTCACCCACAGGATGACGTTCGGGTGGCGCAGCAGAAGCGCCCGCACCTCGTCGCCGAGGACGCGGTCGCCGCCCAGCGAGTTCTCCAGCGAGCCGATCGGGTGGTGGCTGAACAGGACGAACAGCCGGTCCTTCACCGCGTGCCGCACGGTGGAGCCGTCCGGGGCGAAGTAGCGGCCGCTGCCGGCCTTCAGCTGCGCCTCCAGCCACGCGAACTGCTTCCTGTCGAGGGAGCCCTCGGAGTAGCCGTTCGGGTTGACGGTGTCGAGGACGAGACCGCGCACCACGCCCCTGTCGAACGCGTAATAGGCCGTCCCGTCGCGGAGGTTGGCGGCGGTGAAGCCGTGGCCGCGCAGGGCCGCGCTCGTCTTGAAGTGTTCGGCGACGACCTCGGCGCGCGACAGCATCCGGCGGTTCGGGTCGGGTGTCACGGGACGGAGCAGCCCGCCGGCGCCGCCCTGCTCGCGGCTCAGCCGCACGAGCTCGGCGGAGTCCGCATTGGTGATCATGCGGGCGAGGCGTTCGGCCTGGCCCGCGTCCGCCGGGGCGCCGATCTTGATGCCGCCGGTGGCGAGGCCCGAGACGAGCGGGTTCACCGGCAGGTTGCCCTGGATGAGGCCGTCGTGATTACCGAAGACCGCGAGCCACGGCATGCTCAGGCCGGTCGCCTGGAACGGCCGGCGTGCGGCCTCGATCAGACCTTTCACCCGCGGGAACCCGTACTTGGCGATCGCGACGTCGGCCTGGGCGCCGGACGGCGGGCCTTCGGGATGCCAGTACGCCCGGTCGTAGGACGCCCAGTCCATGACGCCCTCGTACCGGTTCGGGTCGCCGGAGTCGGGACGGATGCGCCCGCCGTCCAGCAGGTCGATGATCCAGCGGATCTCGTTGTACTGGACGTTGTCGGCGGCGTCGCCGGTGTTGATGGTGAACGCCAGGCGCAGGCCGGTCGCGGGCCCGCGGCCGACCCTGTTCACCGCCCGCACCATCGCCTCGGCGACCTGCGTCGACAGGATCTCCTGCGGCCGGTACGCGCCCTCGATGGGCAGCATGTCGACCGCGTCCTTCAGCCGGTCGACGAACTCGACGCGGGCCGGGGACTGCCCGTCGATGACGTGCACGTCGGTGAGATGACCGAACGCCAGGACGCCCCGCCGGGTCGCGGCGCGCCGCGCGGCGGCGGTGCCGCCGAGGTCGCGGCGCAGCAGATGCGGCTCGGCCGGCCCGATGGTCACGGGCCGGTAGCCGCCGGTGCCCGGCGCGCCGAGCACATACGTCCGGTCGAGGGTGGTCCCGACGGCGGGGCCGCGCAGCGCGGGCGCCGCGGCGGCGGTGGCGGGACGCGCGGGGAACGCGGCCAGCCCGGTGGAGGCGATCCCGGCGCCGAGGGCGGCACCCTTCAGCACGCGGCGGCGGCTGTACTCACGAGTCACAATCGTGAATCAGACCACACCCACAACGTGACAGCAATGGCAAAAACGTCACAAGTTGGAGGCTCAGCCGCGGGTATGACCCTCACCTGTCACGACGTACTTGGTGGACGTCAGCTCCGGCAGCCCCATCGGGCCGCGGGCGTGCAGCTTCTGCGTCGAGATGCCGATCTCCGCGCCGAACCCGAACTCCTCGCCGTCGGTGAACCGCGTCGAGGCGTTCACCATCACGGCCGCCGAGTCGACCAGCGCCACGAACCGCTTCGCGGCGGGCTGCGACGCCGTGACGATCGCCTCGGTGTGGCCCGATCCGTACGTGCGGATGTGCGCGACGGCGTCGTCCAGGGAGCCGACCACGCGGGCGGCGATGTCGAGCGACAGGTACTCGGCGTACCAGTCGTCCTCGGTGGCCTCCACGACATCGCCGCTGTACGAGCGGACGCGGTCGTCGCCGTGGACGGTCACCCCGGCGGTCTTGAGCGCCTCAAGCGCACGCGGGAGGAACGTGTCCGCGATGTCGGCGTGCACCAGCAACGTCTCTGCGGCGTTGCACACGGAAGGACGCTGCGTCTTGGCGTTCAGCAGGATGTCGACGGCCATGTCCGCGTCGGCGGCGGCGTCCACATAGACGGCGCAGTTCCCGACACCCGTCTCGATCACGGGGACGGTCGACTCCTCCACCACCGAGTTGATCAGCGACGCGCCGCCGCGCGGGATCAGCACGTCCACCAGCCCGCGCGCCCGCATGAGGTGCTTCACCGACTCGCGGGACGTGCCCGGGACGAGCTGCACCGCATCCGCCGGGACCTCGGTCTCGGCCAGCGCACCCTGCATCACCTGGACCAGCACCGTGTTCGAGTCGTGCGCGGACGACGAGCCGCGCAGCATCGCCACGTTGCCGCTCTTCAGGCACAGCGCGGCGGCGTCCACGGTCACGTTCGGGCGGCCCTCGTAGATCATCCCGACGACGCCGAGCGGCACCCGCACCTGCCGCAGTTCCAGCCCGTTCGGCAGCACGGTGCCGCGCACCGTCTCCCCCACCGGGTCCGGCAGCGCCGCGACCTTCCGGACGGCCTCCGCGATCGCCTCGATGCGCTGCTCCGACAGGCTCAGCCGGTCGATCATGTACTCCGAGGTGCCGCTCTCCCGGGCCCGCGCGACATCGGTCTGGTTCGCCTTGATGATCTCGGGAGCGGCGGCGACCAGCGCTTCCGCGATGCGGTGCAGCGCCGCGTCCTTCGCCGCGCGCGGCAGCGGCGCCAGCCCGGCCGCCGCCGCCTTGGCGCGCCGCGCCACCCGGAGGAACTCCTCGCGCTCGTCGCTCATCACAACGCTCCTCAATCGACTCATTCCGGGGGACGCCCTAAACCCCCGCCATTCCAGTCATTCCGAGGGGACGGCCCCCAGACCCCCGCTATTCCAGTATCACCAGATGGTCCCGGTGAATTATCTCGCGTTCGTACCCGGCGCCCAGCTCACGGGCCAGCCAGCGCGTCGAGCGGCCCATCAGGTCGGGGATCTCGGACGCGTCGTAGTTCACCAGGCCGCGCGCGACGACGCGGCCGCCGGTATCGCACAGGTCGACCGGATCGCCCGCGGCGAAGTCGCCGTCCACGCCCGTCACCCCGGCCGGCAGCAGGGACTTGCGGCGCCGCACGACCGCCTCGACCGCGCCCGCGTCCAGCATGACCCGCCCCTGGCCGGTGGTCGCGTGCGCGAGCCACAGGTTCCGCGTCGACATGCGGCGGCCCTCACCCGGGTGGAACAGCGTGCCGACCCGGTCTCCGGCGAGCGCGTGCGCGGCGGACGCGGCGTTGGTCAGCACGACGGGGACGCCCGCGATCCGGGCCGCCTCGACCTTGGTGACCATGCCGCCGGTTCCGACGCGTCCGGACCGGCCGAGCTTGACGTCCTTCAGGTCGTCCGGCCCGTGGACCTCGTCGACGCGGCGGGCGCCGGGCTGGCGCGGGTCGCCAGTGTAGAGGGCGTCGACGTCCGACAGCAGGATCAGCGCGTCCGCGCGGATCAGGTGCGAGACGAGCGCGGCGAGCCGGTCGTTGTCACCGAACCGGATCTCGTCGGTGGCGACGGTGTCGTTCTCGTTCACGATCGGCAGGACGCCCATGGCGAGGAGCTGGCCGAGCGTGCGCTGCGCGTTGCGGTGATGCGAGCGGCGCATCATGTCGTCGGCGGTGAGCAGCACCTGCCCGACCGTCAGCGCGTACCGGGCGAAGGACGAGGTGTAGCGTGCGAACAGCAGCCCCTGCCCGACGCTCGCCGCCGCCTGCTGGGTCGCGAGGTCCGGCGGACGGCGGGTCAGCCCGAGCGGGCCGAGACCGGCGGCGATCGCACCGGACGACACGAACACGATCTCGGTGCCGTCGGCGCGCCGGGCGGCGAGGACGTCGACCAGCGCGTCGATGCGGCCCGCGTCGATCGTCCCCCGCGGGGTGGTCAGCGACGACGAACCCGCCTTCACCACGATGCGGCGGGCCTTCGCGATCGCCGCGCGGTCACTCATGACTCCGCTTCCTATCGTCCGTCCAGGCGCCGGTCGGTGCCGCGCGGGCCCATCGCGCCCTCGCCGGCCGGGACCTCCGGCTCCCAGTCGAAGACGATCGAGTCGTCCATCGTGCCGATCAGGACCGTGGCGCCCGCGCTGGCGCCCGCCCCGGCCAGCGCGTCCTCCACACCGAGCCGGGCGAGCCGGTCGGCGAGGTAGCCGACGGCCTCCTCGTTGGCGAAGTCGGTCTGCCGCAGCCACCGGACGGGCTTGGTGCCGGTGATCAGGTAGGTGTTGTCGCCGAGGTCCCGCACCTCGAAGTCGGTGTCGCCGCCGACCGGCTCCGGCCGGATGACGATGCGGGTCGGCTCCGCCGGCGGCAGCGACGCGCGGTGCTCGGCCACCATCGCCGCCATCGCGAACGACAGTTCCCGCAGGCCCTCGTGCGTCGCCGCCGACACCTCGAACACCTTCAGCCCGCGCGCCTCGAATTCGGGCCGGACCATCTCGGCGAGTTCGCGGCCGTCCGGTACGTCCACCTTGTTCAGGACGACGATGCGCGGCCGGTCCGACAGCGGACGGTCGCCCAGCACCCGGTCGTACGCCCGCAGTTCCCGTTCGACGACCTCGAAGTCGCTGACCGGGTCACGGCCCGGCTCCATCGTGGCGCAGTCGAGGACGTGCGCGAGCGTGGAGGACCGCTCGATGTGGCGGAGGAAGTCCAGGCCGAGGCCGCGTCCCTCGCTCGCCCCCTCGATCAGGCCGGGCACGTCCGCGACCGTGAACGTGGTGTCACCCGCGCTGACCACGCCGAGGTTCGGGATCAGCGTCGTGAACGGGTAGTCGGCGATCTTCGGCTTCGCCGCGGACAGCGCGGCGATCAGCGACGACTTGCCCGCGCTGGGGAACCCGACGAGCGCGACGTCGGCGACGCTCTTCAACTCCAGGACGACGTTCCGCTCCTCACCCGGCTCGCCGAGCAGCGCGAAGCCCGGCGCCTTGCGTTTGGCGGTCGCCAGTGCCGCGTTCCCGAGCCCGCCGTGGCCGCCCTTCGCGACCACGTACCGGGTGCCCTCGCCGACCAGGTCGGCCAGCACCCGGTCACCCTCCTTCACGACGGTGCCGTCCGGGACGGACAGGATCACATCGCCGCCGTCCGCGCCCGTCCGGAGGTTGCCCTGCCCCTGCTTGCCGTTGCCCGCCTTGCGGTGCGGGCGCCGGTGGTACTCCAGCAGGCTCGCGGTACCCGAGTCGACGACGAGGACGACGTCGCCGCCGCGGCCGCCGTTCGCGCCGTCCGGGCCGCCGAGCGGCTTGAACTTCTCCCGGTGGATCGAGGCGCACCCGTTGCCGCCGTTGCCCGCGGCGACGTGCAGCACCACCCGGTCCACGAACTGCGCGCCCGATCCCGCTCCAGCGGCCACGGTGACTCTCCTCAGTGAAACCCTCGGTGAAAACGGCGAAGGGGCGGACCGGAACCGGTCCGCCCCTTCAACGAACGTTCAACGCGCAGGCGGACTACTCCGCCGGCGGGACCACGCTCACCGCGTTGCGACCGCGGTAGCGGCGGAACTGCACCGCGCCCGCGACCAGCGCGAACAGCGTGTCGTCGCCGCCGCGGCCGACGCCCGGCCCGGGGTGGAAGTGGGTGCCGCGCTGGCGGACGATGATCTCGCCGGCGTTGACGACCTGGCCGCCGAACCGCTTCACGCCGAGCCGCTGGGCGTTGGAGTCGCGACCGTTACGGCTGGACGATGCGCCCTTCTTGTGTGCCATGAGACCGCTCTCCCTTACTTCCCGGCCTTGATACCGGTGATCTTGACCTCGGTGTAGGGCTGACGGTGACCCATCCGCCGCTTGTACCCGGTCTTGTTCCGGTAGTGCATGATGTTGATCTTCGGGCCCTTGACCGCGCCGAGGATCTCGGCGGTCACCTCGTAACGCGCGAGGTCGGCCGCGCCGCTGACGACGTTGTCGCCGTCCACGACGAGCACCGCCGGGAACGTGACGGTCGAGCCGACCTCACCGGCCAGCTTGTCGACGGTCAGCACGTCGTCGACGGTGACCTTCTCCTGCCTGCCGCCTGCGCGGACAATCGCGTACACCGCGGAAACCCTTCGTCTGCGCGCGCTTCCGGACTGAACCGGTCCCGCGCGTGGCTAACCAGCCCCCGGATGGGGGCCTGCCCCCGGCACCGGGCCGAGGGCGGCACACCAGGAGCGACCCTGGCGCTCTCTGCTTGGCCTCACCGGATCGGCGAGGTGAGCACCGGCCGATCCCCGGACGGGGTTCGCGGTGCGAGTTCGGGTGACGCGCCCACGACGCGCCGAAGCCCAAGGGTACCGGATGCCCCGAGCGGAACGCGAACGCGTCCGCCCGGGGCCCGGTGACCCGTCAGTCCGCGGACTCGGCGGCTTCGGCGGCGGCCCGGGGGCGGCGGGTCCGGCGGCGGCGGGTGGCCGTTTCGCCTTCCTCGCCCTCGGTGGGCGCGGAGCCGTTCGGTTCGGCGGCGGGCACCTCCGCGGACACCTCGGCGCCGTTCAGGTCCGGGCCGGAGCCGTTGCCGTTGACCGGGACGGGCTCGGCGGAGTCGAGGGCGCCCGGGGAGGCTTCGGCGGCCTCCTCGGCGGCGTCGGCGGCCTCCACGGCGGCCTGGGCCGGGGACTCGTCGACCTCCGGGGGCGGGCCCGCCGGACGCTTGGCCGGGCCCGACTTCTTCCGGGAACGCACCGGCTTCGGCTTCGTCTCCGCGGCGGGGACCGGAGCCTCCGCCGGAGCCTCGGCCGGGGCCTCCTCCGCTTCGGTCTCCTTCGGCCTGACCTCGTGCCGGGCCAGCTTCTCCTCGACGGCCTTCTCGACCTCGCCCTTGCGCTTGCGGCGGCGCCCGCTCTCCTTGCCGGCCACCTTGTCCGGCTTCGGCTCGACCGGCGTCAGGTGGACGTGGATGCCGCGGCCGTTGCAGGACTCGCAGGTCTCCGAGAACGCCTCCAGCAGGCCCTGGCCGACGCGCTTGCGGGTCATCTGGACCAGGCCCAGCGAGGTGACCTCGGCGACCTGGTGCTTGGTACGGTCCCGCGACAGGCACTCCACCAGCCGGCGCAGCACCAGGTCCCGGTTGCTCTCCAGCACCATGTCGATGAAGTCGATCACGACGATGCCGCCGATGTCGCGGAGCCGCAGCTGGCGGACGATCTCCTCGGCCGCCTCCAGGTTGTTGCGGGTGACGGTCTCCTCCAGGTTGCCGCCCTGCCCGGTGAACTTGCCGGTGTTGACGTCGATGACCGTCATGGCCTCGGTGCGGTCGATCACCAGCGAGCCGCCGGACGGCAGCCACACCTTGCGGTCCATCGCCTTCGCGATCTGCTCGTCGATGCGGAACGCCGACAGCGCGTCCTGGTCGCCCGTCCAGCGCTCGACGCGGTCGGCGAGATGCGGCGCCACGTACTGGACGTACTCGGAGATGGTGTCCCAGGCCTCGTCCCCCGACACGACGAGCTTGGAGAAGTCCTCGTTGAAGATGTCGCGGACGACCCGGATCGTCAGGTCGGGTTCGCCGTACAGGAGGGAGGGGGCGGAGGCCGTCTTGACCTTCTTCTGGATGCTCTCCCACTGCGCGGCGAGGCGCGACACGTCGCGGGCCAGTTCCTCCTCGGTCGCGCCCTCGGCGGCGGTCCGGACGATCACGCCGGCGTTCTCCGGCATGACCTTCTTCAGGATCGACTTGAGGCGGCTGCGCTCCTTGTCGGGCAGCTTGCGGCTGATGCCGGTCATCGAGCCGTCCGGCACGTACACGAGGTAGCGGCCGGGCAGCGACACCTGGCTGGTCAGCCGGGCGCCCTTGTGGCCGAGCGGGTCCTTGGTGACCTGGACCAGCACCGACTGGCCGGACTTCAGCGCCGACTCGATGCGGCGCGGCTGCCCCTCCAGGCCGGAGGCGTCCCAGTTGACCTCGCCCGCGTACAGGACGGCGTTGCGGCCCTTGCCGATGTCGACGAACGCCGCCTCCATCGACGGCAGGACGTTCTGGACCTTGCCCAGGTAGACGTTGCCCACGTACGACTGGTGCGTGGCGCGGTTGACGTAGTGCTCGACGAGGACGTCGTCCTCCAGGACGGCGATCTGGGTGCGCTCGCCCTCCTGCCGGACGACCATGACCCGCTCGACCGACTCGCGGCGCGCCAGGAACTCCGCCTCGGTGATCACCGGCGGACGGCGGCGGCCCTGCTCGCGGCCCTCGCGGCGGCGCTGCTTCTTGGCCTCCAGCCGGGTCGAGCCGCGCACGGACTGGACCTCGTCCTCGGCGGCCGCGCGCTCCTCGCGGGCGGTGCGCACGTGCACGACGGTGTTCGGCGGGTCGTCCGAGCCGCCCCCGGCGTCGGTGTCGGCCCCGGAGCGGCGCCTGCGGCGGCGACGGCGGCGGCTCGTCCCGGACTCGGCGTCCTCACCCTCGCCCTCGTCCTCGGCGGTCTCCTGCTCGGCCTCCTCGGCCTTGGGCTCCTTCTTGCCGGACTTGGCTCCCCTGGCGGCCTTGGCGGGCTTGGCTGCCCTGGCGGGCTTGCCGCCCTGCTCGTCCTTCGGCTCCTCGTCCTTGGGCTCCTCGTCCCCGGGCTCCTCGGTCAGTGCCTCGTCCTCGGCGCCGTCCTTGCCCCGGCCGCGGCCGCGGCCACCGCGGCGGCGGCGCCGCCGGGACGGACGGTCCTCGGACTCGTCCTCGTCCGACGGGCCGTGCTCGTGGTCGTCGTCGCCGGTGTCGCGCTCGGCGGGCTCGGTGTCGGCGGGCTTCTGGCGCGCGGGGGCCTCGGCCTTCGGCTCCGGCGGCTGGAAGACGACCATCGGCGGCTGGAACATGACGCCCGGGACGCCGACGCCGCTCGCGGGTTCGAGCTCCGACACCTGCTCGGCGGACACCTCGGCTCCCGCGACCGGGGCGGCGGGGACCTCCGGCACCGGCGGGACGGCCGGCACCTCGGCGGCGGTGGAGCGGCGGCGGGTCCGGGTGCGGGGCGCGGGCGCCTGCTCGGCGGGCCGCTTCTCCGCCGCCGCGGCCTCGGGTGCGGCCTCGGGTGCGGCCTCCGGGGAGGTCTCGGCGCCGGTCATCGGAACGGGCTCGGGCGTCTCGGTGGCGGCCTTCTCGCTTCTCGTGCGGGTGCGGGTCCTGGTCCGCTTCGGCGGCTCGGGAGCCTCGGCCGCTTCCGGCTCCTCGGCCGCGGGCTCCCCGGCGGTCTCCGGTTCCCCGGCGGTCTCGGATTCCTCGGCGGTCTCCGGTTCCTCGGCGGCCGCGGGGGGTTCGGCGGGCGCGGCGGGTTCGGCCGGGGTGTCGTCCACGTCGGGCGGCGGGCCGGCGGGGCGGCTCGCCCGGCGGGGACGCGAGGTCACCCGCGCGCTCGCGCTCTCCGCGCCCCCGTTCCGGGTGGTCGCGGTATCGGTCGTCTCCTCGTCGGTGCCTTCGGCCGCGGCCGAATCGACTTCGTTCTCAAGCATCCGGGCAATCTCCCGTCAGGCTCCCGGGCGCGTCCGCCCGCTCCGCCCGGGGACGGATCGGTGCGGTGCGCCGCACGAGAGCACCTCATCAGTCATCGGCGTCAGCACCGCCGGACCGTGGTCCGGCCATGCCGACGAAGTCGTCGGGGGCGCGCCCGCCGTACCCTGCGGGACCGGTTCCGTGCTCCCACGGCTTCGGTCCCACGGTCAGGCGCTGACGGCATCCGCGCTCGCGGTGTCCCCGGGCCTCGGCCGCTCGTGGCCGTGTGCCGTCCCGGCGTCGTCGCCGGACGGCAGGCCGGTCTCCCGGTCGGGATCCAGGGGATCCGCGAGGCCACCGGTGTCCGCGTCGAGGGGCCCCTGCGCCAGCCTGGTCACCAGCGGCGGTGACGGCGGCGCGAGGTCGGCGACCTGGCGCAGTCCGGTGAGGATGTCGTCGGGTCGTACGGCCGGTGTGGAATGCCGAACAACCATTCGAAGTATCGCACAAGGGGCATCCGCCGCCTCCGCGGCGCGCCGGTCCAGCTCGCAGGCGGACACGGCGGCGCGCACGTCGAAACGGCGCCGTCCCTTCTTCGTGAGGCGTTCGACCTCGATGATCGCGGCGGCCATGAAGGCGGCCACGGCGGCGGCGGCGTCGCTCTCGGCCACGCCGTCCAGCCTGATCCGCCATTCGGACGCCTCAAGCCGATCGGTGAACGCGCCCGGCTTCGCCGCCGCGTCACCGCGTCCCGTCCCGACCGGCACGACATCGACGATGTCGAGCCCGGGGGGCAGGGCCGCGTCCAGATCGGCCCGGACCCGCGCAGGGTCGCGGGTCTCGGTGAGCCCGATCTCGAGGTACTCGGCCTCACTGGCCACCCCTGTCGCCGCCGCACCCGCGTACGAGATCTTCGGGTGGGGGGTGAATCCGCCGCTGAACGCGACAGGGATCCCGGCGCGCCTGACGGCGCGTTCCACGGCCCGGGAAATGTCGCGGTGGCTCGTGAACCGCAGCCTGCCCCGCTTGGCGTAGCGGACGCGCAGTCGCTGGGTCACGGGGGCCGGCGCCGGACCCTCCGGCATGGGTGCCAGGGTTCTGGTCCTTCCTACTCGTGTTGAGTCGAAAAACAAGGTCTCCCTATAGAGTACGGGTCCCCGAGCCTCGTTCTGCCAAGCGCGGGTCATGTAGAGGCCGGGCCCCCGCAGCTCAAGGCGTTTCCGCAACCGCTTCCGGCAGCGGGACGCCCGCGCGGGTCGCCCGGCCGCGCGCCGGTCAGACCACCGACAGCGGGAGGAGTTTCCTGCCGGTCGGGCCGATCTGGATCTCGGTGCCCATGGTCGGGCAGACGCCGCAGTCGTAGCAGGGCGTCCAGCGGCAGTCCTCGACCTCGGTCTCGTCGATGGCGTCCTGCCAGTCCTGCCAGAGCCACTCGCGGTCGAGACCGGCGTCGAGGTGGTCCCAGGGCAGCACCTCGACCTCGTCGCGCTCCCGGACGGTGTACCAGGCGAGGTCGACGGGCTCGTCGGCGAACGCCTTCTCGGCGCAGACCGTCCAGCGCTCGTAGGAGAAGTGCTCGCTCCAGCCGTCGAAGCGGCCGCCGTCCGCCCAGACGGCGCGGACGACCTTGCCGACGCGGCGGTCGCCGCGCGACAGCAGCCCCTCGATGATGGACGGCTTCCCGTCGTGGTAGCGCAGGCCGATGGCGCGGCCGTACTCCTTGTCGCCGCGCAGGGCGTCCTTGAGCGCGTGCAGGCGGCGGTCGACGGTCTCGTGGTCGCACTGGGCGGCCCACTGGAACGGAGTGTGCGGCTTGGGCACGAACCCGCCGATGGACACCGTGCAGCGGATGTCCTTGCGGCCGGTCGCCTCGCGCCCCGCCGCGATGACGCGGCGGGCCATGTCCGCGATCGCGAGGACGTCCTCGTCCTCCTCGGTGGGCAGGCCGCACATGAAGTAGAGCTTGACCTGACGCCAGCCGTTCTCGTAGGCGGTGCTCACGGTGCGGATCAGGTCGTCCTCGGTGACCATCTTGTTGATCACCTTGCGCATCCGCTCGGAGCCGCCCTCCGGCGCGAACGTCAACCCGGAACGCCGGCCACCGCGCGAGAACTCGCCCGCGAGCGTGATGTTGAAGGCGTCCACGCGGGTGGACGGCAGCGACAGCGAGGTGTTCGTGCCCTCGTACCGGTCGGCGAGACCCCGGGCGATGTCGCCGATCTCGCTGTGGTCGGCGCTGGACAGGCTGAGCAGCCCGACCTCCTGGAAGCCGGACTCCTTGAGGCCCTGCTCGACCATGTTCCCGATCGTGGTGATCGACCGCTCCCGCACCGGACGGGTGATCATCCCGGCCTGGCAGAACCGGCAGCCGCGGGTGCAGCCGCGGAAGATCTCCACGCTGTACCGCTCGTGCACGGTCTCGGCCAGCGGGACCAGGGGCTTCTTCGGGTACGGCCACTGGTCGAGGTCCATGACGGTGTGCTTCTCGATCCGCCAGGGGACGCCCGGACGGTTCGGCGCGACCCGCTGGATGCGGCCGTCCGGCAGGTAGGTGACGTCGTAGAAGCGGGGGACGTACACGCCGCCGGACGCGGCGAGCCGCAGGAGCAGTCCGTCCCGCCCGCCGGGCTCCCCCTCGTCCTTCCACTCGCGGATCACCTCGGTGATGGCGAGGACGATCTCCTCGCCGTCGCCGAGCACGGCGGCGTCGAGGAAGTCGGCGATGGGCTCGGGGTTGAACGCGGCGTGCCCGCCCGCGATGACGATCGGGTGGTCATCGGTGCGGTCGGCGGCCTCCAGCGGGATGCCGGCGAGGTCCAGCGCCGTGAGCAGGTTGGTGTAGCCGAGTTCGGTGGAGAACGACACGCCGAACACGTCGAACGCCGCGACCGGGCGGTGCGCGTCCACGGTGAACTGCGGGATGCCGTGCTCGCGCATGACGGCCTCCATGTCGGGCCAGACCGAGTAGGTCCGCTCCGCGAGCACGCCGTCGCGCTCGTTCAGGATCTCGTAAAGAATCTGGACGCCCTGGTTCGGCTGCCCGACCTCGTAGGCGTCCGGGTACATCAGCGCCCACCGGACCTCGGCCTCGTCCCAGTCCTTGAGCTGGGAGTTCAGCTCGCCGCCAACGTACTGAATCGGCTTCTGCACGCTCGGGAGCAGCGGCTCCAGGCGCGGGAAGAGCGACTCGACCGGCATGACGGAACCCTCCGTGCAGGGGACGTGGGATGAACGCCCAGCCTACGCGGTCGCCCGCCGCTAATCGAATGCGCGGCGGCGCACGTGCACGGCCTGCAGCAGCCCGAAAGCGATCATGTTCGCGAAGGTGGCGGAGCCGCCGTAGGACACGAACGGCAGCGGCAGCCCGGTGATCGGCATGATCCCGATCGTCATCCCGACGTTCTCGAACGTCTGGAACCCCAGCCAGCACACGACGCCGGTCGCGACGAGCGTGCCGAACAGGTCGGCGGCCTGGGTCGCGATCCGCAGCCCGCGCCACAGCACCACGCCGAGCAGCGCGACGATGATCGCGGCGCCGACGAAGCCGAGTTCCTCCCCCGCCACCGTGAAGATGAAGTCGGTCTGCTGCTCGGGCACGAAATGCCCGCTGGTCTGCTCGCCGTGGAACAGTCCCTTGCCGAGCGCGCCGCCCGACCCGATCGCGATCCGCGCCTGCTGGGCGTTGTAGCCGGCGCCGCGCGGGTCGGCCTCCGGGTTGATGAACGCGGTGAACCGGTCGATCTGGTAGGACTCCAGCAGCCCGAAGAACCAGACGGCGGCGGCCGCGGCGACTCCGCCGCCGACCAGGCCGAACAGCCAGCGCTTCTGCGCACCGGAGATCGCCAGCATGCCGAGCACGACCGCGATGAACACCAGCGTGGTGCCGAGGTCCGGCTGCAGCATGATCAGCAGGCCGGGCACCCCGGCGAGGGCGAGCGCGAGCAGCACGTCCCGGCGGCCCGGCCCGATCTCGCCGTCCCGCGGCTCGCCCAGGATCATCGCGAGCAGCACCACGAGGCCGACCTTCGCGAACTCCGACGGCTGCACCTGGAACCCGCCGCCGATCACGATCCACGAGTGCGAGCCGTTGATCGTCGAGCCCAGCGGGGTCAGCACGGCGAGCAGCCCCACGCACGCCAGCCCGTACAGGATCGGGACGTAGGCGCGCAGGAGCCGGTAGTCCAGGACGGTGATGACGCCGCCGAGCACGAACCCGATGATCAGGTTCAGGATGTGCCGCTTGAGCAGGCCCTCCGGGTCCTTGCCCTGCTCGGTCAGCAGGTGGAACGTGGCCGAGCGCACCAGCATCGCGCCCACCACCGACAGCGCCAGCACGGCGACGAACAGCGGCCAGTCGAGCCGCCGCAGCCCGGCGAGCCGGCTCCCCCACGTCCGCCGCGCGCCGTATCCCTCAACGGACCCCACGCCCGTACCGGTGATCACGGGGCGGCTCCCACGCCGGGCATCTTCGGCAGTTCGGAGGGGAGCCTTCCGTCCTTGAGGAGGGGCTTGCCGCCCTTCGTCCCGTACATGGCCTCCCAGATCTCCCGGACGGCCGGCGCGGCCGTCTGCGCTCCCTGGCCGCCCTGCGAGACCATCACGACGACCGCGAAACGCGGGTCCTTCACCGGCCCGAACGAGGCGAACCAGGACGTGTCCTGCTTGCCGTACACCTCCGCGGTACCGGTCTTGCCGCCGACGTCGACGCGCTTGAAGTCGAACCCGGAGAACGCGCCGGACGCCGTACCGCTCTTCGTCACGTCCCCCAGGGCGGCGCGCATGTACTTCAGCACCTTCCCGTCGACGGGCAGCCGCTCCGGCGGCGGCGCGTCGATCCTGCGGACGAGCGTGCCGTCCGGCCGCACGACCGCGACGCCGAGCCGGGGCGCGAACAGCTTGCCGCCGTTCGCGACCGCCGCGTACGCGCGGACGAGCTGCAGCGGCGTCACCAGCACGTCGCCCTGCCCGACGGAGAAGTTCGCGGCGTCACCGGGCCGCCACACATAGCCCTCGACGCAGTTCTCCGCCGCGACCGCCTTCAGGTAGGCGGCGCGCGCCGGGTCGGTCTTCGCGACCTCGGGGTAGCCCTCCTTGGCCCCCTTGCAGTTGGCCTTCTTGGTGATCTCCCAGAAGTCCTTCTTCCAGCCGCGGTCGGGGATGCGGCCGAAACTCTCGCTGGGGAGGTCGATGCCGGTCTTGGCGCCGAACCCGAAGCGGCGGGCCATCTTCACCATCGGGTCGGACGGGTTCTTCTTCGGACTCGTCCCGCCGTCGCGCTGCCACTCCTCGTAGGCGAAGCGGTAGAAGATCGTGTCGCAGGACTTCACCAGCGCCGTGTGCAGCGTCATCGGGCCGAGTTCTTCGCCCTCGAAGTTGCGGAACGCGCGGTTGCCGACGTTGTAGGAGCCGGGGCAGTCGTAGATGCCGTTCAGGCCGTTGCCGTCCGCCACCGCCGCGGCCACCGAGGAGATCTTGAACGTGGAGCCGGGCGCGAACTGCCCCTGGGTGACCCGGGAGATCAGCGGCTCGCCCTCCTTCTTGCCGAGCAGCGCGTCGTACTGCTCCTGGGAGATGCCGCCGGTCCAGATGGTGGGGTTGTAGGTCGGGTAGCTGGCCATCGCGACCATCCGGCCTGTCCGCACGTCCATCACGACCGCGGCGCCGGCGTCGGCCGGGCGGCCGGCCCTGCGCGCATTGTCGATCGTACGCTTGAGCGCCTTCTCCGCCGCACCCTGTACGCCGGCGTCGATGCTGGTGACGAGGTTGCTGCCGGACGTCGGCGGCTGCTCGGCGGCGGTGCCGGTGACGCGGCCCTGGCTGTCGACGAGAACCTTGCGGAATCCGGGCTCGCCGCGCAGCGCCGCGTCGTACTGCGCCTCCAGCCCGGCGCGCCCGACGAGGTCGACGCCGCTGTACCCGGTGACCTTCAGGCCCTTGCGCTTGTCGAGTTCCTCCTGGGTGACGGGCTGCAGGTACCCGAGGACCTGCGCGGCGTTCGCGCCCCCCGGCTCCGGGTAGTCGCGGACGGCCTGGAGTTGCGCGGTGACACCGGGGAAGTCCTCCTGGCGCTCCATGATCTGCAGGGCGCGCTTGGGGTCGACGTGGTCCTCGACGGGGATCGGCTGGTACGGGGAGCCGGGCCAGCACGGCCGCTTGACGGTGGGCCCGCACAGCCGGATCCGCTTGGAGATCTCCTGGTAACTCGTCCCGAGGACGCCGGCGAGCCGTCTCAGGACGGTCTCGCCCCCGTCCTTGCGCCGCATCAGCGTCGTCCGGTTGACGGACACGACGAGCGCGCTGCGATTGCGGACGAGGGGCTGGCCCCGGTCGTCCAGGATCATGCCGCGGACGGCGGGGACGACGATGTCGCGGGTGCGGTTCTGGGCGGCGATCTCCTTGTAGTGCCCGCCTTCCATGACCTGCAGTGCCCACATGCGTCCGACCAGGATGAGCAGCATCGCGCCGACGAGCACGTAGAGGACGACGAGACGGAAGTGGGTCCTCGGGTTCACAGGTTCCCGCCCCGCCCCGACATCGCGCGGTAGCGGGCGGCGGGCACCGCGAGACGGTCGCCGCGGGACCGTTCGCCGCGCTCGTACCGGCGGGTGACGCGCAGCACCGCCCACACGACGAACGGGCTTGCGAGGACGTCGTAGAGGACCTGCAGCGGGACCATGCTCGACACCGTCGCCCACTCGGCGCGCGGGTCGCCGAGGATCATCCCGGTCGCCGCGTACAGCACGGTCCCGGCGGTGGCGCCGGCGGCGACGGCGAAGAACGGCACGACGGACTGGCGGTCCATCTCGGCGGACGCGGCGCCGCACAGGAACCCGATCAGGCAGTAGACGAGCGCGTACCGGCCGAGGGTGTGGTCGGCGGGCGGGACGATGTCGGCGGCGAGCCCGGCGAGGAACCCGGCGACCATGCCGGTCATCGACCCGGCGACCAGGGCGAGCGCGACGACGGCGAGCAGCACCAGGTCGGGCTGGACGCCGCCGGGCAGCGGGAGGCGGTTCGCCACCGACACCTGCAGGATCAGCGTTACGGCGATCACCACCGCGGTGACCGCGATGCGGCCGGCCGGCGACGCCTCGGGCGGGTTCAGCACGTCACTCCCCCGGAGTCGGATTCGTGGTCGGGCTCTTGGAGCCGCGCGGCCTCGCCTTCGGGCTCCCGCTCGCCTTCGGGCTCGTGCTCGGGCTCGGTGTCGCCGTCGGGCTCGGCTTCGGCGGCAGCACCGCGTCCCGCGGATCGGTCTTCGGCGGGGCGACCACGACGGCGACGACGTCCAGGCTGGTGAACCGGACGAACGGCCGGATGTAGGCGGTGCGGGTCAGCCCGCCGGTGGGCTTTTCGATCCGCTCGACCACGCCGATCGGGAGGCCGGGCACGTACGGGCGCTGGCCCTGCGACCCGAGCGTCACGATCCGCTGGCCGACGTGGATCGGCGCGGCGGCGTCCAGCAACTGGAACCGCAGCGGCGTGTCGCCGCCCCGGCCGATGCCGCGGCGGCCGCGGCCCTGGGTGATCCCGATCTCCTTGGAGTCCTCCAGGCGGGAGCCGATGGAGGAGGTCTGGTCGGTGGCGAGCAGGACGGTCGAGGTGGCGGGCCCGACGCGGGTGACGCGGCCGACGAGCCCGTCCGCGCTCATCACGGTCATGTCGGGCTTGATGCCGCTGCTGCTGCCGACGTCGATCGTGACGGTGTCCTCGAAGCCCTGCCCGGCGGAGATGACCTGCGCGGCGTGGACCTTGTAGCCGCCCATTCCCGCGGTGCCGAGCAGCCGCTCCAGCTGCGCCGACCGGTCCTTGTCCAGGTGGGCGGAGCGCAACTGCTCGCGTAGCCGCTGGTTCTGCCGTTCGAGCTGGTCGGCGCGGCGCCGCTCGCCGGGCGCGTCGGTGATCGCGCCGAGGGTGTTGCCCACCGGCCGGACGATGGACGCCGAGACCCGCTCCACCGGGCCGAACACGGTGGCGCCGAAATCGCGCAGGCCGCGCAGCGGGGAGTTCGCCCCGCCGCGGTAGTCGACAGTGATCATCATGAGCGCCACGACGAGCAGCCCGCCGAGCACCATGCGGGTGCGCCGGGTGTCCTTCACGCAGCGACCTCCGGTTTCCTAGTCCGCCGGGAGCTCAGTGCCGCGGCTCCGGTACGAGGACCTGGCGCAGCGACTCGAAGTCCTCCACGCACTTGCCGGTACCGAGCACGACCGAGTCGAGCGGGTTGTCCACCAGGTGGATGGGCATCCCGGTCTCCTCGCGGAGGCGCTCGTCGAGGTTCTTCAGCAGCGCACCGCCACCGGTGAGCGCGATGCCGCGATCCATGATGTCGCCCGACAGCTCGGGCGGGCACTTGTCGAGCGTGGTCTTCACCGCGTCCACCACGGCGTTGACCGGTTCCTCGATCGCCCGCCGCACCTCCTCCGCGGAGATCACCACGGTCTTCGGCAGCCCGCTCACGAGGTCGCGGCCCCGGATCTCGGCGTGCGGCTCCTCGTCGCCGCCGGGATAGGCCGACCCGATCGCCATCTTGATCTCCTCGGCGGTACGTTCCCCGAGCATCAGGGAGTACTCCTTCTTGGAGAACGAGATGACGGCCTGGTCCAGCTCGTCGCCGCCCACGCGGACGGACTGGCTGGTGACGATGCCGCCGAGCGAGATGATCGCGACCTCGGTGGTGCCGCCCCCTATGTCGACGACCATGTTCCCGGTCGGCTCGTAGACCGGCAGCCCGGCGCCGATCGCGGCGGCCATCGGCTCCTCGATGATGTAGACGCGGCGGGCGCCGGCCTGGTAGCCGGCCTCCTTCACCGCGCGCTGCTCCACCCCGGTGATCCCGCTCGGGACGGCCACGACGATCCGCGGCTTGGCGAAGTGCCGGCGCTTGTGGACCTTCTGGATGAAGTACCGCAGCATGCGCTCGGTGACGTCGAAGTCGGCGATGACCCCGTCCTTGAGCGGGCGGACGGCAACGATGTTGCCGGGCGTGCGGCCGATCATCCGTTTCGCCTCGATGCCCACCGCGACGATCTTCCCGGTGTTGGTATTGATCGCCACCACGGAGGGTTCGTTCAGGACGATGCCACGCCCGCGCACGTACACCAGTGTGTTGGCGGTACCGAGATCGACGGCCATGTCACGGCCAAGAAACGACAGCTTGTTGCCCATGAAGAAAGGGAGCCCTTCATGATTGACGGGCGTGTATAGCGGCGCGTCCATCGTAACGTGCGCCCCCACCCGCGGGCAGTCACCCCGCCGTCGCGCGTCGCCGAAAAAACACGTTCTGACCAGCTCGATTTTGGCTAAAGAAGACGCGGGCCGGAAGATCCGGCCCGCGCTCGAGCGTCGCCCCTCCGGGCGCTCCTCAGCCCAGTTCGGGGAAGAAGAGCTTGATCTCGCGCTCGGCGGAGTAGGTGGAGTCGGAACCGTGCACGATGTTCTCACCGATCTCCAGGGCGAAATCGCCGCGGATGGTGCCGGGGGCGGCGCTGACCGGGTCGGTGGCACCGGCCAGGGAGCGGAACGCCTCGATGGCGCGAGGGCCCTCGACGACCATGGCGACGAGCGGGCCGCCGGTGATGAAGTCGACCAGCTCGCCGAAGAACGGCTTGCTCGCGTGCTCCTCGTAGTGGGCCTCGGCGGTCTCGCGGGCGAGGGTGCGCAGTTCCAGCGCGACGAGCTTCAGGCCCTTGCGCTCGATCCGGGAGATGACCTCGCCGATGACTCCGCGGCGGACGCCATCGGGCTTGACCAGGACAAGAGTGCGCTCGGACACGGGTGGTTCTCCTTGCGGAATTTCGGATTCGGTGAGCGCGCGAATACTACCCGGCTCGCGGAGCGGAGGCGGAATTCCCGGGGCGCCGCACGCCGGGAGTCCCGCCGCGAACACGGGGAGTGACCACGTCGGGGGGCGCGGCGACGGCCACGGCCGTGCGGGACGCCGGAACGCGCCGGGCGGCCGGTCTTCGCCTGCGGACGAGGGCGCGGCCGGTTCCCGCGGAGGGACGCCCGCCGGACGCGCATTTCCCGGACGAGAGGGGTGTCCAAATTATGGCGATAACCGTAATTTGCGGTAATCAGCGGTGAAATGGCCACCGCCCCGCCGGACTCAGCGCGGCTGCGCGCTCATCGCCTTGCGGCCGAGCCAAATGGCCGTCCCCCAAAGCGCCCCGAACACGGCGCCGAGGAAGAACATCGCCGGCACCATGAACCCGGTCGCGATGATGAGCACCTGCAGGCCGGTGCCGGCCGGGATCGCCCACGGGCGGCGCAGCAGCCCGGCCAGCACCAGGCAGGCGGCCGCGAGGCTCCCGCACACAGCGCCGGCGGTCGCGCCGTCCACCTTCAGCACGGCGACGGCGACCGGGATCGCCAACGCGATGACGATGGCCTCGCATCCCAGCACCGTGGCGAACAGCCGCCGTGCCGGGTTCCCGGCGGTATCGGAGCTCATGACCGGTCCTCCACACGCAGCAGGGTTCGGGCGTCGCCGGCGGTGACCACCGACCCGGTGACCAGCACCCCGGCGCCCCGGTACTCGCCGGTCTCCTCGGCGAACCCGATCGCCCGGTCGATGGCGTCGTCCAGGCGCGCCGCGACATGCACGCGCTCGGGGCCGAACACGCCCTCGGCGATCTCGGCCAGTTCCTCCGGCGGCATCGAGCGCGGCGAGGAGTTACGGGTCACCACCAGTTCGGCCAGCACGGGTTCGAGCTGGTCCAGGACGCCGGCGACGTCCTTGTCGGCGGCGATGGCGAGCACCCCGGCGAGCCGGGTGAAGCCGAACGACTCGGTGACCGTCGCGACGGTCGCCGCCATCCCGGCCGGGTTGTGCGAGGAGTCCAGCAGGACGGTCGGGCCCGTCCGCGCGACCTCCAGCCGTCCCGGCGAGGCCGACTTGGCGAAGCCGCTGCGCACCAGCGCCGGATCGAGCTGCCCCTCGTTCCCGCCGAGATAGGGCTCGCCGGGCGCGACGCGGGTCGCGGCCTCCAGGTCCGCCTCTCCCCTGGTCGGCGCGCCGCTCGCGAACGCCTCCACGGCGGCGAGGGCCGTCGCGGCGTTGCCCGCCTGGTGCTCGCCGAACAGCGGCAGGAAGATCTCGTCGTAGACGCCGTGCAGGCCCTGCAGCCGGAGCTGCTGGCCGCCGACGGCGACGTCCCGGCTCAGCACGCCGTACTCGATGCCCTCGCGTGCCGCCGCCGCACCGGTCTCCACGATCCGCCGCAGCAGCACCTCGGCCGCCTCGACCGGCTGCTGCGCCAGCACCACGACCGCGCCGGTCTTGATGATCCCGGACTTCTCCCCGGCGATCTCCTCCAGCGTGTCGCCCAGGTAGCGGGTGTGGTCCAGCCCGATCGGGGTGATCACGGCGACGGTGCCGTCCGCGACGTTCGTGGCGTCCCACGCGCCGCCCATGCCCGCCTCGACCACGGCCACGTCGACCGGCGCGTCCGCGAACGCGGCGAACGCCATCGCCGTCAGGACCTCGAAGAACGACAGCCGCGCCGTGTGCTTGCCGTCGACCAGCTCCACGTAGGGCAGGACGTCGTTGAACGTCTCGACGAACCGTTCCTCGCTGATCGGCTCCCCGTCGATCGCGATGCGCTCGCGCAACGTGGTCAGCTCGGGGCTGGTGTACAGGCCCGTGCGCAGCCCGCGCTCGCGGAGCAGCGACTCGATGAGCCGGGCCGTGCTGGACTTGCCGTTCGTCCCGGCGATGTGGATCACCGGATACGCGCGGTGCGGTTCCCCCAGGACATCGACCAGATCGCGGATGCGGTCGAGGGTGGGATCGATCTCCCACTCGACCCCACGGGCCATGATCGCGCCTACGGTCGCCCGGTAGCCGGCCGGTTCGGTTCCCTGACTCACGGTCTCAGAGCCTACTCGGCGACGGCCGGGGCTCCGTCCGGCCCCATGCCGCAAGCCCCACACTGGAAGGCATGGACGTGTTCTTCCGGGAATGGGAGCGGCGTGCGCCGGGCGAGACCCGCGACATCGGACGGGCCCGCGCCCTGGCCCGCGCGCTGGGCGTCCTCGCCCCGGGCGCTCCCGTCCTGACGGTCGTGGGGTCCAAGGGGAAGGGCACGACCGCGATCTACGCGTCGGCCTTTCTCGCCGCCGCCGGGCGTCGCGTATGCACCGTCACAAGCCCCGGCCTGCGCACGAACCGGGACCGGATCAGGATCGACGGGCGCGCCGTCTCGCCGGAGGAACTCGCCTTCCTGGCCGGCGCCCTCGACGCGGCCATCGGCACTCTTCCGCCGGCCTCGGGCGGTTATCTGTCGCCGTCGGGCCTGTTCACCCTCGCGGGCGTCCTGCACGCGCGGCGGGCCGGCGCCGACGCGCTCGTCCTGGAGGCCGGGATGGGCGGACGCTCGGACGAGGTGAGCCTGTTCCCGCCCGCCGTCGCCGCGATCACGCCGATCTTCCGGGAGCACGCCGGCGTGCTCGGGGACACCGAGGCGGAGATCGCGGAGGAGAAACTCGGCGTGGCCGGGCCGGAGACGGTCGTGCTGTCCGCGCCGCAATCGCCGCGGGTCGCCGAGGTGCTGCGGGACGCCGAGATCGTCGGGCCGGGAGGCAGCGGGCTGCCCGCCGGCCTGCTGCCCGCCGGGCTCGGACGGGCCGGCGCCGAACTCGGCGTCGCCGCGGCCCGCCGCATGCCGGAGGTGCCCGAACCGCCGGCCGGGACGCTGCGGGAGGTGATGTCCTCGATCGTCCTGCCCGGACGGCTGTCCTGGCACGACGTGCCCGGGTCGGCGACAAGGCTGCTCGTCGACTCCGCCATCGACCGCGCCGGCGTCGCCGCCGCCCTGGCCGCCGCGCGGGACGCCTGGGGGACGATCGACCACGTCGTCGTCTGCCTCCCCGACCACAAGGACCTCGCCGGGGCCATCGCCGAACTCGGCGCGCTGCCCGTGACGTCCGTCCGGCTGCCGCTGCCGCACCTGCGCTTCACCCGCCCGACGCCGCCCGGCTGGGACGTCGTCGGCGCGGGCGCCATCACACCGGAGTCGCTCGCGACGCTCGGGCACCGCGTGGTCGTGCTCGGCACCGGCTACTTCACCGGGCGCGTCCTCGGCGTGGTCGGCGCCGACACCGAGCGGCTCTTCGTCACCTCGGCCGCTCGACGTCCCTCCTGATCCGGTGCATCACGTCGGCCATCAGCGAGAACTGGGGGTTCAGCGTCGGCCGGTTGGACGCGACGATGCCGTAGGAGTCCGCGGTCGCCCACGCGCAGTACGTGTGGGTCTCGGCCAGGACGGCGAACGTGCCGCAGACCGCCTTCCCGCCCCTGCCGCCCGGCGCGGCGTCCTGCCCCGCGATGAACGTGGTGGGCTGCGCCTTCTGCAGGAAGTCCGCCGGGTCGCCGACCGCGCCCGTCCCGCCCATGAACAGGACGTTGATCCCGCGCACCGGCCCCTCGGCGTAAACGGCCGTACCGTGCTCGGCGACCGGGACGCCGCCCGCCTCGACCGCACCCGCGATGAACGGGTACGCGGCGCTCGCCTGCGGCGCCACCAGGCCGTCCCTGTGCAGCCCACCGGCCGCCGGACCGGCATTGATGATCTTCTTGGACGCGGGGACGGCCGCCCGGCGGGCGTCCTTGGCGTCGCCGCCGCCCGCCCGGAAGGCGAGCGCGCCCGCGAGCAGCAGCACCACGGCGACCACGGTGATGCCCGCGACCGGCAGCAGCCTCGGGAGCCCCCGCTCCCTCGCCGCCGGGCCGCCGGGCGCCACCGGCGGCGGGCCGGTGCCGGCCACGGGATGCGCGCCCGAGCCGCCCACCCGCGCAAACGGGCCCGTGCCGCCCGGCGGGCGGGGCAGGACCTGCGGCCCGGTGCCGTTCACCACCGGACGCGGGCCCGTCGCCTCACCGATGTCGGCCGACCACCACGGGCGCATCCGGCCCCAGGGCGCCGAAGCCGCGGCCCTCGGCGCGGACCCGTCCTCGCTGACCTCCGCCGCGCCCAGGTCATCACCGGACGCGAAGTCCGGCGTGCCGGACCGAGGGGGTGATTCGGCCATTGCACTCCCGATGGTTCATGTACCGCCAAAGCCCGCGGGCCCAACCGGATCGTAACGGCGGCGGGCCCGCCGCGCCGACGGTTCACGCGCTCGTGACCTGCCCGATGACGAGACGGCCGGTTCAGCCCGCCGGCAGCGCGGTCAGCTGCGCCTCCAGCCGGCTGATGTCGGCCTCCGCCTGGGCCAGCCGATCGCGGTTCTTCGCGACGACCGCCTCCGGGGCCTTCGCCATGAACGCCTCGTTGCCGAGCTTGCGCCGCGCCTGGTCGACCTCCTTGCGGGCGGCGGCCAGGTCCTTCTCCAGCCGCTTGCGCTCGGCGGCGACGTCGATGGCGCCGGCGGTGTCGAGCCGGACCGCGGCCCCCTCGACCGACAGCGACGCGGTCGCGGCGAACGCCTCGCCCGGCTCGGTGAGCCGCAGCAGGACGCGGACGCCCTCCTCGTGCGCGGCCAGCGGCGAGCCGTGCCACTCCAGCGCGGCGGCGACCCGCTGGCCGGGCTTGAGGCCCTGGTCGGCGCGGAAGCGGCGGACCTCGGTGACGAGCCGCTGCAGCGACTCGACGACGGCCTCGGCGTCCCGGTCGGCGCGGCCCGGCTCGGCGGCCGGCCACGGCGCGGTGACGATCGTGTCCCCGCCGGTCAGGGACGTCCACAGCTCCTCGGTGACGAACGGGATCACCGGGTGCAGCAGCCGCAGCAGCTTGTCGAGGACCTCGCCGAGGACACGGCGCGTCGCTTCGGCGCGCTCGTCGGCCAGCTGGACCTTCGCCAGCTCCACGTACCAGTCGCAGACCTCGTCCCACGCGAAGTGGTAGAGCGCCTCGCACGCCTTCGCGAAGTCGTAGGACTCCAGGTGCTCGTCCACCTCGGCGATGACGGCCTGCAGGCGCGACAGGATCCAGGCGTCCACCGTGGTCACGTCCGCCGGCATGTCGCCGCGGACGTGCGCGCCGTTGATGAGCGCGAACCGGGTCGCGTTCCACAGCTTGTTGCAGAAGTTGCGCGAGCCCTGCGCCCACTGCTCGGCCACCGGGACGTCGCCGCCCGGGTTCGCGCCGCGCAGCAGCGTGAAACGGGTCGCGTCCGCGCCGTACGCGTCGACCCAGTCGAGCGGGTCGATGACGTTCCCGAACGACTTGGACATCTTCTTGCCGAACTGGTCGCGGACCATCCCGTGCAGGGCGATGGTCTGGAACGGCTGGACGCCGTCCATCGCGTACAGGCCGAACATCATCATCCGGGCGACCCAGAAGAACAGGATGTCGTAGCCCGTCACCAGCACGGACGTCGGGTAGAACCGCTCCAGCTCGGGGGTCTTGTCCGGCCAGCCGAGCGTGGAGAACGGCCACAGCGCCGAGGAGAACCAGGTGTCGAGGACGTCGGTGTCCCGCGTCCAGCCGGCGGGCGGCTCCTCGTCCGGCCCGGGGCAGACGACCTCGCCGTCCGGCCCGTACCAGACCGGGATGCGGTGCCCCCACCACAGCTGCCGGCTGATGCACCAGTCGTGCATATTGTCGACCCACTCGAAGTAGCGGGGCGCCATCTCCGGCGGGTGGATGGCGACGCGGCCGTCGCGGACGGCGTCGCCGGCGGCCCGCGCCAGCGACTCCACCTTCACGAACCACTGCAGCGACACGCGCGGCTCGACGACCGTGGCGCAGCGCTGGCAGTGCCCGACCGAATGCTTGTAGGGGCGGATCTCCTTGACGATCCGGCCCTGCTCGCGCAGCGCGGCCACGACCGCCGGGCGCGCCTCGAACCGGTCGAGGCCCTCGAACGGGCCGGACGCGGTGACGACGCCGCGCTCGTCCATGACGGACACCGACGGCAGGTCGTGCCGGCGTCCGATCTCGAAGTCGTTCGGGTCGTGCGCCGGGGTCACCTTGACCGCGCCCGTCCCGAACTCCGGGTCGACGTGCTCGTCCGCGACGACCGGGATGCGGCGGCCGGTCAGCGGAAGCTCGATCTCCCGGCCGACCATGTGCGCGTACCGCTCGTCGTCCGGGTGGACGGCCACGGCGGTGTCGCCGAGCATCGTCTCCGCCCGCGTGGTCGCGACGACGATCTCGTCGTCGCCGGAGCCGTACCGGATCGAGACCAGCTCGCCGTCGACCTCCTCGTGCTCCACCTCGATGTCGGACAGGGCGGTCAGGCAGCGCGGGCACCAGTTGATGATGCGCTCGGCGCGGTAGATCAGCCCGTCGTCGAACAGCCGCTTGAAGATCGTCCGGACGGCCTTCGCGCGGTCGTCGTCCATCGTGAACGCCTCGCGCGTCCAGTCGACGCTGTCGCCGAGGCGGCGCATCTGGCCGAGGATGCGGCCACCGGACTCCGCCTTCCACTGCCAGACCCGCTCCACGAACGCCTCGCGGCCGAGGTCGTGCCGCGACAGGCCCTCCTTGGCCAGCTCACGCTCCACGACGTTCTGCGTGGCGATGCCCGCGTGGTCCATGCCGGGCACCCACACGGTCTCATGCCCCTGCATGCGGCGCCGCCGGATGAGGGTGTCCTGGATGGAGTGGTCGAGGGCGTGCCCCATGTGCAGCGAGCCGGTGACGTTCGGCGGCGGGATCACGATCGAGTACGCGGGACGCTCCGGCGCGCGCCGGGGGTCGGCGGTGAACAGCCCCGCCGATACCCACCGCTCGTAGAGCCGGCCCTCTACCTCGGCCGGTCGGTACTGGGTGGGCAGGTCGACGTCCGCGGCGGCCCCCTGGCCGCGCTCACTGCTGGGCTGTGTCACGGCTGACGATTCTACGGGGGCGGCAAGGGTGGAACGCCCCGGGGACGTGCGCGGGCGCCCGGCGTCCGCGAGGGCGCCGGAGACCGGGAATCCCGCGCCAGAGCGTTTTCCCGTCGCGGTCGGGACACAGGTCACCTGACACCGGGTCGCCTCACCCGCAAAGGTGGCTGCGGAAGGCCCGCGCACCGGGGCGGAGAGAGAGGGACGGGATGCGAGCGGTACTGGCACGCGCCGCCGTGCTTGCCGGCGCGTTCACCGCGGGGGCCGTGGCGGCACGTGCTGCGACCATCCCTCACCTCCACCGGCTCACCGCCGACCTGCAACGTTCCAGGGAGCAGATCCTCGCCAGCCGGGAGGAGGAGCGCCGGCAGCTGCGGCACGACCTGCACGACGGGCTCGGGCCGACGCTGGCGAGCCTCGCCATGTCGCTGGACGCGGCCCGCATCACCCTCGCCTGCGAACCGGAGCGGACCGATCCGCTGCTCGCCGACGTCCGGGACCGGCTGGCCACCGCCGTCGGCGAGATCCGCGAGCTGGCGCACGGGCTGCGGCCGCCCGCGCTGGACGATCTCGGTCTCGTCGCCGCCATCGAGTCGTTCGCGGACGGCTGCTGCGAGCGGGTGGACGTCCGGTTCGACGGCGAGCCCGCGGGGCTGCCCGCGGCCGTGGAGGTCGCGGCGTACCGGATCGCGCAGGAGGCGCTGACGAACATCCGGCTGCACGCGCCCGGGAGCCGCGCGACCGTCCGGCTGAAGCGCGACACCGAACTGCACCTCATGATCGCCGACAGCGGGCCGGGCCTGCCGGACGCCGCGCGGGGCGGCGGCCGGCCGAAGCCGCGCCGCGGTCTGGCCGCGATGAAGGAGTGGGCGGCCGAGGTCGGCGGCAGCTGCGTGATCACCTCCCGGAACGGCGGTGGCACCATCGTCGCCGCCCGGCTGCCGCTCGCCGCCGCGCAGACCGCCGCCGGGTACCATCGTCCTTCGGTCGGCAGAAGGCGGGCGTAGATGACGGAGACCATCCGGGTCCTCATCACCGACGACCATCCGGTGTTCCGGCAGGGCCTGAAGGGTCTCCTGCAGGCGCTGGGCGTGGAGGTCGTCGGCGAGGCCGAGAACGGGCCGGACGCGGTGAAGCTGGCCGCGGAACTGCAGCCGGACGTCGTCGTCATGGACCTGCACATGCCCGGCGGCAACGGCATCGAGGCCACCCGCACCATCACCCGCACCAGCCCGCGCATCGGCGTGCTGGTGCTCACCATGTTCCGCGACGACGACTCGGTCTTCGCGGCGATGCGCGCCGGCGCCCGCGGCTACCTGCTGAAGGAGTCGGGCGCCGAGGAGATCGCCCGCGCGGTGCGCGCGGTCGCGGCGGGCGAGGCCATCTACGGGCCGGAGATCGCGCGCCGGGTCCTCACCTACTTCACCGACATGCCCGACCCGAGGCAGGCCGCGTTCCCCGAACTGACCGAGCGGGAGCGCGAGGTCCTCGAACTGATCGCGCAGGGCCGCAGCAACGCCGAGATCGCCGGGACGCTCTTCCTCAGCCAGAAGACCGTCCGCAACCACGTCTCGAACATCTTCATGAAGCTGCACGTCGCGGACCGCGCCCAGGCCATCGTCAAGGCCCGCGAGGCCGGCCTCGGCGAATCCACCCTCCGCTGACCACCGGGACCGAGAACGCCCCCGGCCGAGGCGGCCGGGGGCGTTCCCCGTGTTTACGCGCTCTTCTCCCGCGGTTCGCGCTTGGGGCGGTCCCGCGGGACGAGCGTCGGGTTGACGTGCTCCAGGACGGCCTCGCGGGTGATGACGACGCGGGCGACGTCCTGGCGGCTCGGGACCTCGTACATCACCGAGAGGAGGACCTCCTCCATGATGGCGCGCAGGCCGCGGGCCCCGGTGCCGCGCAGGATGGCCTGGTCGGCGATCGCCTCCAGCGCGTCGTCGGTGAACTCCAGGTCGACCCCGTCGAGTTCGAAGAGGCGGTGGTACTGGCGGACCAGCGCGTTCTTCGGCTCGGTGAGGATGTTGATGAGGGCGTCGCGGTCCAGGTTGTGCACGGACGTGATCACCGGGAGCCGGCCGATGAACTCGGGGATCATCCCGAACTTCAGCAGGT
Source organism: Actinomadura formosensis NBRC 14204 (assembly GCF_001552155.1). GTDB lineage: Bacteria > Actinomycetota > Actinomycetes > Streptosporangiales > Streptosporangiaceae > Spirillospora > Spirillospora formosensis. Next base: position 43,948 of record NZ_BCQQ01000017.1, read on the forward strand.
CCTCGGGCATCACGTCGCCGAGCACGGCGGACGACTCCTCGAAGTCGGACTTGGAGCGGATCTGCGCACCGAAGCCCATGCCCTGCTTGCCGACCCGGGACTCGACGATCTTCTCCAGCCCGGCGAACGCGCCGCCGCAGATGAACAGCACGTTGGTGGTGTCGATCTGAATGAACTCCTGGTGCGGGTGCTTGCGGCCGCCCTGCGGCGGGACGCTCGCGGTGGTGCCCTCCAGGATCTTCAGCAGGGCCTGCTGGACGCCCTCTCCGGAGACGTCCCGGGTGATCGACGGGTTCTCGCTCTTGCGGGCGACCTTGTCGACCTCGTCGATGTAGATGATCCCGGTCTCGGCCTTCTTGACGTCGTAGTCGGCCGCCTGGATCAGTTTGAGGAGGATGTTCTCGACGTCCTCCCCGACGTATCCCGCCTCCGTCAGCGCCGTGGCGTCCGCGATGGCGAACGGGACGTTGAGGAGTTTGGCGAGCGTCTGCGCGAGCAGCGTCTTGCCGGATCCGGTCGGGCCGAGCAGCAGGATGTTCGACTTGCCGATCTCGACCGGGTCGTCCCGGCCCGTGTCGCCCGACTGGATCCGCTTGTAGTGGTTGTAGACGGCGACGGACAGCGCCTTCTTCGCCGTGTCCTGCCCGATGACGTAGGAGTCGAGGAACTCGTAGATCTCCCGCGGCTTGGGCAGGTTGTCCCACTTGAGGTCGGAGGTCTCGGAGAGCTCCTCCTCGATGATCTCGTTACAGAGATCGATGCACTCGTCGCAGATGTACACGCCCGGACCCGCGATGAGCTTCTTGACCTGCTTCTGGCTCTTCCCGCAGAACGAGCACTTGAGCAGATCACCACCGTCGCCGATGCGTGCCACCCAACCGTCTCCTTTTCGTGGGGCCGCCCGCCTTGGAGGATGCGGCGCAGCTCAGTTGCGTCCCGAAGGCTCTCGACGTTGGACTCGACGTTACCGCCTCCAACGGACTTGGAAAGCCCCTCGCCCGGAAGTGTGGCGTCCGGGCTTGGGACTCCCGCGTCCTCGTGCCGTCTCAGGACGACACTACCTCGGCCTTCCGCTTCCTGCTGGCGAAGACGTCGTCGATGAGACCGTAAGCCTTCGCCTCGTCCGCCGTGAGGATCTTGTCGCGCTCGATGTCGCGGCGGACCTGGTCGATGCTCCTGCCGCTGTGCTCGGCCAGGATCGTCTCCAGCAGCTCGCGGATCCGCATGATCTCGCGGGCCTGGATCTCGATGTCGCTGGACTGGCCGTAGGTGCCCTCGGTCGCGGGCTGGTGGATCAGCATCCGCGCGTTGGGCAGCGCCGCCCGCTTGCCCGGCGTGCCGGCGGCGAGCAGCACGGCCGCGGCGGACGCCGCCTGGCCGATGCACACCGTCTGGATGTCGGGCTTGACGAACTGCATCGTGTCGTAGATCGCCGTCATGGCGGTGAAGGAGCCGCCGGGCGAGTTGATGTAGATGCTGATGTCACGGTCCGGGTCGATGGACTCCAGCGTGATCAGCTGGGCCATGACGTCGTTGGCGGACGCGTCGTCGATCTGCACGCCGAGGAAGATGATGCGCTCCTCGAACAGCTTGTTGTACGGGTTCATCTCCTTGACCCCGTACGTGGTGCGCTCGACGAACGACGGAATGATGTAGCGGTTGTCGACCGGCATCGGACCGGCGCCCGGTCGGACGATATCGGTGAAACCGGGTCGAATCAGGTCGCTCATGGTTGTGCCTCCGATGAGTATTCAGGCGTCAGGAGACGGGGCCCTCGGAGGGCACCTGGTTGGCGCTGAGCACCACGTGGTCGACGAACCCGTAGTCCTTGGCCTCGTCGGCGGTGAACCAGCGGTCGCGGTCGGAGTCGCGCTCGATCTGGTCGAGCTCCTGGCCGGTGTGCTCGGCGATCTTCTCGGCGAGCGTCCGCTTCACGTAGAGCATCTGCTCGGCCTGGATCTTGATGTCGGAGGCCGTGCCGCCGATGCCGCCGGACGGCTGGTGCATCATGATGCGCGCGTGCGGCAGGGCGTAGCGCTTGCCCTGGGCGCCCGCGCACAGCAGGAACTGCCCCATCGACGCGGCGAGCCCCATGCCCACCGTGACGATGTCGTTCGGGACGTACTGCATGATGTCGTAGATCGCCATGCCGGCGGTGACCGAGCCGCCTGGCGAGTTGATGTAGAGCGTGATGTCACGGCGGCCGTCCTCGGCCGACAGCAGCAGGAGCTCGGCGCAGATGCGGTTCGCGATGTCGTCGTCGACCTGCTGGCCGAGGAAGACGATGCGTTCGCGCAGCAGCCGCTGGAACAGCTGGTCGCCCAGAGGCAACAGGGGCGCCTCGGCGACCCGCGCCTGGATCCGCGACGACTCGTCGAAAGTCGGAGGCATGCTCACCGGGTGTTCCTCCGGTCCTTTTTAATCGGTTCGGATGATTGGACATTAACGCGCTCGCGGGCCCGCTTAAGCCCGGGGGGCCGCCTTTTCGCCAGGGGCGTACCCGGCCGGCGCCCCCGCAGCCCTGATCCGTTCCGCTCATGGCAGAACGCCCCGCACCCGGGGACGGGTGCGGGGCGTTCTCGATGCGCCGGAGGACGGCTCAGGCGTCCTTGTCCTTCGCGTCCTTCTCCTCGGCCGGTTCCGCGGCGGGAGTCTCCTCAGCGGCGGCCTCAGCGGTCTCCGCGGGGGTCTCCTCGGCCTCGGCCTCGGTCTCCTCCTCGGCCTGGGCGGTCTCACCGTTCAGCTCGCGCTGCACGGCGGCGAGGTCGATCTCGTTGCCCGACTCGTCCTTGACGGTGACGTGCTCGACGACGAGGTTCAGCGCCTTGCTGCGCAGCACCTCCGAGACGACCGCCGGAAGCTGGTTGTTCTGCGTCAGGTACTCGGCGAGCTGCTGCGGCTGCACGCCCATCTGCATGGCCTGCGTGACGACGTACTCGCTGAGCTCCTCGTTCTCGACGCTCAGCTCCTCCTGGACGGCGAGCTGGTCGAGCACGAAGCCGCCCTTGACCGCGAGCCGGGCCGCGTCGGCGACCTCGGTGTCGAACTCCTCCTCGGACTTCTCCTCGTCGGAGAGGTAGTCCTCCTTGGTCATGCCGGCCATCTGGAGCTGCTGCTCCAGCTGCTGGTTGCGGCGGCTGATCTCCTCTTCCACGACCTTCTCGGGAAGCGGGATGTCGACCTTCTCCAGCAGGGCCTCAAGGGCCTTGTCGCGCGCCTCGGACAGCTGCTGCAGCCTCACCTGCCGGCCGAGCCGGGTGCGGACGTCGTCGCGCAGCTCGCCGATCGTGTCGAACTCGCTGGCGAGCTGGGCGAACTCGTCGTCCAGCTCGGGCAGGTTCTTGACCTTGACGCTCTGCACGGTGACGGTGATCTCGGCCTCCTCGCCGGCGTGCTCGCCGCCGGGCAGGGTGCCGGTGAACGTCTTGTCCTCGCCGGCGGACAGGCCGATGAGCGCCTCGTCCAGGCCCTCGATCGCCGACTTGCTGCCGACCTCGTAGGAGTAGCCGGTCGTGGACGCGTCCTCGACCTCCTCGCCGTCGATCTCGGCGGCCAGGTCGACGGTGGCGAAGTCGCCCTCCTCGACGGCGCGCTCGGCGGTGGTGAGGGACGCGAACCGCTCGCGCAGGTTGCCGATGGTCTCCTCGACCTGCTCGTCGGTGACCTCGGCGGCCTCGACGACGACCTCAAGGCCGTCGTAGTCGGGCACCTCGAACTTCGGCCGGATGTCCACCTCGGCGGTGAACGCGAACTGGGTGCCGTCCTCCAGCTCGGTCACCTCGACGTCGGGCTGCCCGAGCACGAAGATCTCGGACTCCTCGACGGCGCGGCCGTACAGCTCCGGAAGCGCGTCGTTGACGGCCTCCTGCAGGACCGCACCCCGGCCGACGTACTTGTCGATCAGCGGGGCGGGGACCTTGCCGGGCCGGAAGCCCTTGATCCGCACCTGCTGCGAGATCTCCTTGTACGCCTTGTCGAGGTTCGGCTTGAGCTCGTCGAACGGAACCTCGACGGTGAGCTTGACCCTCGTGGGGGTCAGCTCCTCGACATCGGTCTTCACTGGGGTTGGTCTCCTTGATCGGGCGCTGTGTCGGCCGCGGCGTTCGACGCGTGCTCAGTCAGGGGCGCGGGCACGCCGAAGAAGGGCTCCGCGCCTTCGCGCGCCAAGTCTATGGGGTCGCGGCCCCGGCTGCGGACATAGGAGGCTCACAAGGCCGGCGAATCCGCGTCAACACTCCTGCACACGGAGTGACATGAGGAGCCGGAAGCCCCATACTCGTCCGGGATGAACGGGATAGCCGCGGCTTTCAGTGCGACCGGTCTCTACTACCTCGGGTTCGCCGTCTTCAAGCTGGCGGCGGACCGGATGCCCCCGGTACGAGGCAGCCGCATCCCGCACCTGGCGTGGACGACCGCCGGCAACTGGATCTTCCTGATCGCGCTCGGCCTCGTGCTCGGCGGGCTCGGCCTGCAGATCCTCGCGCTGGGCAGGCTGCCGCTCTCCACCGCCGTGCCGATCTTCATGTCGGGCATGGTGCCGCTGCTGGTGATCGCGCTGGTGTTCTTCGGGGAGCGGCTCACCCCGCGCGAGTGGCTGAGCCTGGTGCTGATCGGCGCGGCGATCCTGCTGCTGACCGCGTCGCTGAGCGGGGACGAGCCGATCGGCTCGGCGGACGCGCCGCTGTGGAAGATCGTGGTCGTGGCCGCCCCGGCGGTCGCGGTGCCGGTGCTGATCTTCGTTCTCGGCGACCACCGGCCGGACGGCCGGCACGCCCGCCCCGTCACCGGCATCGCCTACGGGCTCGGTTCGGGTTTCCCGGTCGGCACCGCCGAACTGGCGATCAAGGGGTGGAGCGACGACCCCGGCGCCACCAGCCTGAAGATCGCCGCGACGCCGTGGCCGTACCTGACCGTCCTCGCGGCGGCCGCCGGTTTCGGGATCATGGTGATGGCGTTCCAGCGCTGCCGGGTGTCGATCGTGTCGACGGTCATGACGGTGAGCGCCAAGTCCTACCTGCTGACCATGGGCACGTTCCTGTACGGGGAGCCCTGGCCGCAGGACCCGGCGCACTCCGCGATGCGGCTGGGCGCGCTGATGCTGGGGGCGATCGCCGTCCTGCAGTTCCCCCGGCACCGGCCGGTCGCGCAGGAGCCCCGGGCCGCGTCCCGCGAGGACGTGCACGCCGCGCGTGACCCGTTCGGCGACCCGGCGATCGGCGGTCCGGTACTGGGCGGTCCGGTACCGGGCGGCCCCCGGCTCGGGCAGGCGCAGGTGCCGCCCCGGCGTTCCTCGCTCGCACGCGGGCCGCTGGGGCGGGAGGGCGGGCACGACCGCCGGGACGGGACGCCGCCGCGCCGTCCCGTCCGCCCGCAGAGCCCCACCGAGACCGGATCGGACGGACGCTGGCGCGGCTTCAGCGACTGATCATCGCGCCGGGGCGCGGGGCGCCCCCGCGCCGCCACGGCGCGAGGACCCCCGGCCTCCGGTCAGAGGCCGGGGATCGTCCGTCTCAGCGGCCCTTGCGGTCCTTGCCGGGCAGACCTTTGTCGAGGCCCGCGCGGCGGAGGGCGTCGGCCATGGCGCCGCCGCCCGAGAAGCCGCCGCCCTGGCCGCCACCACCCTGACCACCGCGGCCCTGGCCGCCACGGCTCTGGCCGCCACGGGCCTGGCCACCACGGGCCTGACCGCCGCGGCCGGCGGCGCGCTGGTTCTGGCCGCCGCGGTTCGGGCGTCCGTCACGGTCGCGCTGCTCGCCGCGCCGCCCGCCGCCCTGCTGCCGCCCGCCGCCCGGCTCGTCGTCCAGACGCAGCGTGAGCGAGATGCGCTTGCGCTGGAGGTCGACGTCCAGGACCTTGACGCGGACGATGTCGCCGGGCTTGGCGACGTCGCGCGGGTCCTGCACGAACTTGTCCGACATGGCGGAGATGTGGACGAGGCCGTCCTGGTGGACGCCGACGTCCACGAACGCGCCGAACGCGGCGGCGTTGGTGACGACGCCCTCCAGGATCATCCCGGGCTCGAGGTCGGCGATCTTGTTGACGCCCTCCTTGAACGTGGCGGTCCGGAACGCCGGGCGCGGGTCGCGGCCGGGCTTCTCCAGCTCGGCGAGGATGTCGGTGACGGTCGGCAGCCCGAAGGTGTCGTCGACGAAGTCCACCGGCTTCAGGGAGCGCAGGACGGCGGTGTTGCCGATGAGCCCCTTGATGTCGTTGCCGGCCGCGTCCAGGATGCGGCGCACGACCGGGTACGCCTCCGGGTGCACGCTGGAGGCGTCCAGCGGGTCGTCGCCGCCGGGGATGCGCAGGAAGCCGGCGCACTGCTCGAACGCCTTCGGGCCGAGCCGCGGGACGCCCCTGAGCCCGGCGCGGTCGCGGAACGGGCCGTTGGCGTCGCGGTGCGCGATGATGTTCTCCGCGAGGCCCTCGCCGATGCCGGACACGCGGGTGAGCAGCGGCACGGACGCGGTGTTGACGTCCACGCCGACGGCGTTCACGCAGTCCTCGACGACGGCGTCCAGGGATCGGGACAGCTTCACCTCGGACACGTCGTGCTGGTACTGGCCGACGCCGATCGACTTGGGGTCGATCTTGACCAGCTCGGCGAGCGGGTCCTGGAGGCGGCGGGCGATGGAGACGGCGCCGCGCAGCGACACGTCCATGCCGGGCAGCTCGCGTCCCGCGTACTCCGACGCCGAGTACACCGACGCGCCCGCCTCCGACACCATGATCTTGGTGAGCCCGAGGTCGGGGTGCCGGGCGATCAGGTCGGCGGCGAGCTTGTCGGTCTCGCGCGAGGCGGTCCCGTTGCCGATCGAGACCAGGTCGACCTTGTGCTCGCGGGCGAGGCGGGCGAGCGTCTCGATCGACTCGTCCCACTTGCGGCGCGGTTCGTGGGGGTAGATCGTGTCGGTGGCGACGACCTTGCCGGTGGCGTCCACGACGGCGACCTTCACGCCGGTCCGCAGGCCCGGGTCGAGGCCCATGGTGGCGCGGGTCCCGGCGGGCGCGGCGAGCAGGAGGTCGCGCAGGTTGGCGGCGAACACGCGGACCGCCTCGTCCTCGGCCTCCTGCCGCAGCCGGGTGCGCAGGTCGATGCCGAGGTGGACGAGGATCCGGGTGCGCCAGGCCCAGCGGACCGTGTCCGACAGCCACCTGTCGGCCGGACGGCCCTGGTCGGCGACCTGGAACCGGCGCGCGATCTCCACCTCGTAGGAGCTGCGCGCGGCCGGGTCGTCGCCGGCCTCCTCCGGCTCCAGGTCGAGGTCGAGGACCTCTTCCTTCTCGCCCCGGAACAGCGCGAGGACGCGGTGCGAGGGCAGTTTCGCCAGCGGCTCGGAGAACTCGAAGTAGTCGGAGAACTTGGCGCCGGCCTCCTCCTTGCCCTCCCGGACCCGCGAGACCATGCGTCCCCGGGTCCACATGCGCTCGCGCAGCGCGCCGATGAGGTCGGCGTCCTCGGCGAAGCGCTCGACGAGGACGGCGCGGGCGCCCTCCAGCGCGGCGGCCGCGTCCGCGACGCCCTTCTCGGCGTCCACGTAGCCGGCGGCCTCGGCCTGCGGGTCGCGGGACGGGTCGTCCAGCAGCAGGTCGGCGAGCGGTTCGAGTCCGGCCTCCCGGGCGATCTGCGCCTTGGTGCGCCGCTTCGGCTTGTACGGGAGGTAGATGTCCTCCAGCCGCGCCTTGGAGTCGGCCTGCATGATGCGGGCCCTGAGCTCGTCGGTGAGCTTGCCCTGCGACTCGATCGACTCCAGGATCGCGGCGCGGCGCTCGTCCAGTTCGCGCAGGTAGCGCAGCCGCTCCTCCACCGCGCGGAGCTGCGCGTCGTCGAGCGCTCCGGTCACCTCCTTGCGGTAGCGGGCGATGAACGGGACGGTCGCCCCGCCGTCGAGCAGGTCCACCGCGACCCGGACCTGGCCCTCGCGGACGCCGATCTCGTCGGCGATGCGCTGGGTAATGGGCGGCGTGTCCTGCCCGGCGGACGTCTGGTTGATGGTCGCTGTCACAGCTTGGATTCGCTTTCTCCCCTGAGTGTCGCCAGAGCATTGTCCAGGCAATGGCCCCGCTTGTCTCCTCACCACCTGAACGAAGCTCACGAGGGTAGAGGTAACTCCACCCGGTCGTCACCGAGAAGGCGATCGGCAAGCACACCAACAGCATCTTCGGCAAGCTGGGGCTGCCGCCGTCCGGGGACGACAACCGGCGGGTGCCGGCCGTCCTCGCCTATCTCGGCGTCTGATCCCCCTTCCCGGTCACCTGGCCCAGGGCGGAACGATGCGCTCGTCCCCCTGGGGCGCGAGGTCGCACTTGTCCGGGTCGATGATCGCGTCCGGGTCGTAGGCGAGGCAGCCGGCGTGGGCGGCGACGACGGCGGTGAACCCGGTGCCCGCGGTGGTCATCTGGCGCGGCCGGCCGGCGGGCAGGACGACGGTGTCGCCGGCGCTCGCCTCCAGTTCGCGGCCGTCCAGGTCGATGGTCGCGGTGCCGTCCAGGAACGTCCACACCTGCTCGGTGTCGAAGGCGTGCAGCGGGCCGGTCTTGCCCGGCGCCATGTCGACGCGCCACACGGCGAGACCCTCGGTGCCGCCCTGGGTGGGCGTGGCGAACGTCGTCATGACGCCGTTCGGCGTCTCGGTACGGCGGCTGTCGGCGTTGCGGATGAGCGTCATGGCCCCGATCCCCTAACTTAGACAAAGTGGTTGTCCATATAGTCAACGAGGTTGTCTTTCATGTCAAGCGACACCCCCGGGTTCGAGCTGCCGCTGCGGCTCTTCCTCGCCTTCCGCGTGATCATCGACGAGCTGCACGCCGAACTGGCCCGCGAAGGGCATCCCGGCCTGCGCCCGATGCACGGCTTCGTCTTCCAGGCCATCGGGCCGGACGGCACGACGGCCGTGGAGCTCGGCCGCCGGCTCGGGGTGTCCAAGCAGGCCGCGGGCAAGATGATCGAGTCGCTGGAGCGGGCCGGGTACGTCGAGCGCGGCGCCGATCCGCGGGACGCCCGGCGCAAGATCGTCCGGCTGACCACGCGCGGGACGGACTCGCTGGCCCGGTCCGCGCAGATCTTCGACCGGATCCGGGACGACTGGGTCCAGGCGCTGGGCGCCGATCGCGTCCGGGCCCTGGAGGACGACCTGCGCCGGATGACGCCCGCCGACCTGTGGCGGCTCGACATGCCCGGCTGGTTCGGGACGGCCTGAACCTCCCGCGGAAACCTTCTCCGGGGACGGCGACCGTACGGGTCCAGGCAAGCGCTCAGACCACCCGCGGCGGGGTTCACGGGCTCGCCGCAAGCCCTTGAACACGCCGTTCCGCCCGGTTACCATCCTTCCAATTCTTAGGAAACTTTCCTAAGAATTGAGCGGGGATTCCTGTTTGCTCGGGGGCCGGACGAACGGAGAATCATGTCAGGACCGGGCGGACGGCGGGCCATCGCGCTCGCCGGCGCAGCAACACTGGCGGTGGCCACCGCCCTGCTCACGGCGCCGCCGGCGTCGTCGGCGGGGACCGTCACCGCCACCTGTAAGAAGAGTTCCGACTGGGGCACCGGCTTCGAGGGAAGCTGCACCATCACCAACGGGACCGGCTCGGCCGTCAACGGCTGGAAACTCGAAGCGGACATGCCGTCCGGAACGTCCATCGGGAGCGTGTGGGACGCCGCCAAGGCCGTCTCCGGGAACCACTACACCTTCACCAATGCGAGCTGGAACGGCACGATCGCCGCGGGCGCCAGCGCCAGCTTCGGGTTCGGCGGCACCGGCTCCGGCTGGTTCACCGGCTGCACGATCAACGGTGCGCCCTGCGACGGGTCGGGTGCCCCCGGCGACGACACGCAGGCTCCCACCGCCCCGTCCGGCCTCACGTCCACCGGCAAGACCGCCACGAGCGTGTCGCTGTCGTGGAACGCGGCGACCGACAACGTCGGTGTCACCGGCTACGACGTCTACAACGGCGGCACCAAGGCGACGTCGGTGACCGGCACCGGCGCCACCATCGGCAGGCTGTCCGCCAAGACCGCCTACACCTTCACCGTCAAGGCGAAGGACGCCGCCGGGAACACCTCCCCGGCGTCCAACAGCGTGTCGGTCACCACCGACGACGGCACCGGCGGCGGGGACCCCGGCTCCGGCGGCAAGGTCATCGGCTACTTCGCCGAATGGGGCGTCTACCAGCGGAACTACCACATCAAGAACATCGAGACGAGCGGCTCCGCCGGCAAGCTGACCCACATCAACTACTCGTTCGGCAACGTCACCGGCGGCAAGTGCGCCGTCGGCGACGGCTTCGCCGCCTACGACAAGGCCTACACCGCCGACCAGAGCGTCGACGGCGTCGCCGACAACTGGGACCAGCCGCTGCGCGGCAACTTCAACCAGCTGCGCAAGCTGAAGAAGCTGCACCCGAACCTGAAGGTGCTGTGGTCGTTCGGCGGCTGGACGTGGTCCGGCGGCTTCGGCGAGGCCGCGCAGAACCCGGCCGCGTTCGCCGAGTCCTGCTACAACCTGGTCGAGGACCCGCGCTGGGCGGACGTGTTCGACGGCATCGACATCGACTGGGAGTACCCGAACGCCTGCGGCCTGACCTGCGACACCAGCGGACCGGACGCGTTCAGGAGGCTCATGTCCGCGCTCCGGGCCAAGTTCGGGTCGGGCAACCTCGTCACGACCGCGATCGCCGCCGACGCCGCCGACGGCGGGAAGATCGACGCGACCGACTACGCGGGCTCCGCCCAGTACGTCGACTGGTACAACCCCATGACCTACGACTACTTCGGCGCCTGGAACGCCCAGGGACCGACGGCGCCGCACTCGCCGCTCACGTCCTACCCGGGCATCCCGCAAGCCGGGTTCGACTCGGCCGACACGATCGCCAAGCTCAAGGCCAAGGGCGTCCCGGCGGGCAAGCTGCTGCTCGGCATCGGCTTCTACGGCCGCGGCTGGACGGGTGTCACCCAGTCCGAACCCGGCGGCACCGCGACCGGTACCGCGCCCGGCACCTACGAGGCCGGTGTCGAGGACTACAAGGTCCTCAAGGGCAAGTGCCCCGCCACCGGCACCGTCGCCGGTACCGCCTACGCCAAGTGCGGCAGCGAATGGTGGAGCTACGACACCCCGTCCACCATCCGCGGGAAGATGGCCTTCGCCAAGGACCAGGGCCTGGCGGGCGCCTTCTTCTGGGAGCTCAGCGGCGACACCCCGGACGGTGAGCTGATCACCGCGATGCGCGGCGGTCTCGGCTGACCGCATGAGCGGTCTCGGCCGGGCTGTTCGCAGGAGGGGACTCCCCCAGCCCCTCAGACGGCCGAGACATCGGGCCCCTGACCAACCGGACGCCGGTCAGGGGCCCGTCCATTCTCCCGGCACAATGGGCCCGTGCTGGCGACGGTGCTGTTCGACCTCGACGGGACGCTCCTCGACCACGAAGGGGCCGCGGGCGAGGCGATCGTCCGGTCGTTCCCGGACGCGGACGCGGGGTGGCTCGTCCGGCGCTGGATGGAGCTGACCGAGGAGGCCGTCGACCGGTACCTGGCGGGCGACCTGGACTTCACCGCCCAGCGCCGCAGCCGGATCGTCCGGCTCGCCCGGGAACTGGGCCTCGGAACGTGGGGCGACGCCCGCGCCGACGCGTGGCTTTCGGAGTATGTGGCGCTCTATGAGGCGGCGTGGCGTCCGTTTCCCGATGTCAGGGCCGCACTGGACGTCCTGGCGGGACGCGGCCTGCGGCTCGGGGTGATCACGAACGGGGACGCCGCGCAGCAGCGGGCGAAGGTCGAAGGGCTGGGCCTCGCGGACCTGCTGCCCTATGTCGTGGCGTCCAGCGAGGCGGGCTCCGCCAAGCCGGCCGCCGGAATCTTCCGGACGGCCTGCGCGGGCCTCGGCGTCCCGCCCGGCGAGGCCGCCTACGTCGGCGACCGCCTCGTCACCGACGCCCGGGGCGCCGCCGCCGCGGGGCTGAGGGGCATATGGCTCGACCGTTCCGGCGATCCTCCGCCCGACCTGGAGGTCACCCGCATCACGTCCCTGACCGCCCTTCCCGGGCTCCTCGGCTGATCACCGGAAATTCATGTGCCGTCACGCGAGGTGCGGGATAGCGTGATCTGTGATGGACATTCACGAGGTGGGACGGCGAGCTAGCCGCGCCGGGCTGGGGAACGGGCAGTCGTGCCCGGCCCGGCTCGGCGGTGTGCGCCGTCATCCCATCGACCTCGTGAGGCCGTCCCATGCTTTCGACTGACATCCGCTCGACCTTTCTGGACTTCTTCCGAGAGCGCGACCATCGCGTCGTGCCGTCCAGCCCGCTGGTTCCGTCCGATCCCACGCTGCTGCTGACGAACGCGGGGATGAACCAGTTCAAGCCGTACTTCCTGGGCGAAACCACGCCGGAGCACCCGCGGGCGGTATCGGTGCAGAAGTGCGCGCGTACGTCCGACATCGAAAACGTCGGCCGCACCACGCGGCACGCGACGTTCTTCGAAATGCTCGGCAACTTCTCGTTCGGCGACTACTTCAAGGCGGAGACGATCGCCTGGGCGTGGGAGCTGTTCACCCGGCATTACAACCTCGACCCGGAACGCCTATGGGTCACCGTGTACCTGGACGACGAGGAGTCCGTGCGGCTCTGGCGGCGCATCGGCGTCCCCTCGGAGCGGATTCAGCGGCTCGGCATGGGGGACAACCACTGGTCAATGGGCATACCCGGCCCATGTGGGCCGTCCACCGAACTGCACTACGACCGGGGCCCGTCCTTCGGGCGAGAGGGCGGACCCGCGGTGGACGGCGAGCGCTACCAGGAACTGTGGAATCTCGTCTTCATGCAGAACCTCCGCGGGGAGGGGTCCGGCAAGGGCGAGTATCCGATTCTGGGGGAACTTCCCACGCGGAACATCGACACGGGGCTCGGTCTCGACCGTCTCGCGGCTGTATTGCAGGACGTGGACACGGTCTGCGAAACCGACCTCCTCTCACCCACTTTCCAGCTCGTCCAGGAAATGGCGGGACGCCCCTATCCCGGACGGGACGGCAGCGACGACTCCAGCTCTTTCCGCATCGTCGCGGAACACTCCCGGTCGATCGCGTTCCTCATCGCCGACGGCGTCATGCCCGCACGCGACGGCCGCGGCTACGTGCTGCGCCGGCTGATGCGCCGCGCGATCCGGCACGCGCGCCGGCTCGGCATCGACCCGGCGCTGCCGGACCTGACGTCCAGCGTGATCGGCACCCTCGGCGGGACGTGGCCGGAACTGACCCGGCGGTCCGAGCTGATCCGCCAGGTGGTCACGGCCGAGGAGGAGGGCTTCGAGCGGACGCTGCGCCAGGGCTCCCGGCTCCTCGACGCGGCGATCACCCGCACGACCTCGACGATCTCCGGCCGCACCGCGTTCGAGCTGCACGACACCTACGGCTTCCCGATCGACCTGACCATCGACGCGGCGCGCTCGGCGGGCCTCACCGTCGACACCGACGCGTTCGCGGAACTCCTCGACGAGCAGCGCCGCCAGGCGCACCGGGCGGGCCAGGACCGGAAGGGCGACGCGGTCGCCCGCCAGGAGGTCTACCGCCGCGTCACCGCCGAACACGGCCTCACGGACTTCGTCGGCCACGCCGCGGAAACAGCGGAAACAACCGTGCTCGCACTCCTCGGCCCGGGCGGCGAACTGCGCGGCGCGGCCGAGGGCGACGAACTCGAAGTGATCCTCTCCCGGACCCCGTGCTACGCCGAATCGGGCGGCCAGGTCGGCGACACCGGCACACTGCACACCCCCACCGGGAAGGCGCGGGTCCTCGACACCCGCCCCGGCCTGGACGGCCTGCACGTGCACACCGTCCGCATACTGGACGGCGAGCTGCGTCCCGGCGACGAGGTGCAAGCGGTCATCGACGCGGACCGCCGGCAGGCGACCGCACGATCGCACAGCGCCACCCACGTCCTGCACGCGATGCTGCGCCGCCTCCTCGGCGACCACGCGACCCAACGCGGCTCCCGCGTAGAGCCGGGACGCCTGCGTTTCGACTTCACGCACCTCTCCCCGGTCGAGACGGGCCCCCTGCAGACCCTCGTCAACGACTACCTGCTCGACGACCCCGGCGTCCGCGTCTGGGAGGCGGCCAGGGCGGACGCGGAAACCGCCGGCGCGATCGCGCTGTTCGGCGAGAAGTACGGCGAGCACGTCCGCATCGTGGACATCGGCGACGCGTCCCGCGAACTGTGCGGCGGCACCCACGTCGGCCACGGTTCGCAGGCGGGCCCCGTCCACATCGTCGGCGAGTCGTCCATCGGCACCGGCCTGCGCCGCATCGAAGCCCTCACCGGCGCCGACGCGCTCCGCCACCACGACCACCAGCGGCACCTGCTGGACGAACTCGCGGCCCTCCTGAACGTCCACCCCGACCAGGCCCCGGCCCGCCTGCGCCAACGCTTGGAAACACTCGCGGAAACCCAGCGACACCTGGAAACCCTCCGCGGGGCGGAACTGAACGCGCATGCGGACCGGCTGGCGTCCCAAGCCGAACAGGCACCGGGCGGCTGGCTGGTCGCGCAGACGATCCCGGGCTTGACCAGCACGGACCTCCGCACCATCGCGAGGGGCATCCTCAACCGCCGCGCCCCCCGCGGCATCGTCGTCCTGGGCACCGAGTCCGGCGGCAAAGCGGCACTGCTGGCGGCAGTGGGCACGGACATCGCCGTCCCGGCGCGCGACCTCCTGACCCGCGCGGCACGGCAGGTCGGCGGCGGAGCAGGAGGCAAGGGCCGGGTGGCGAACGCGGGCGGCCGCCACCCAGAGCACCTGCCGGAGGCGATCGGCACCGCGGCGTCCGACGCCCGCGCATTCCTGGAAACCCTCTGACCGGCACCGGGCCGCCGGCCGGGCCCGCCCAAGGCGGCGCGCCCGGCCGGCGGCCCAATCGTCCCTGTCGGGCTGGCGGGATTTGAACCCACGGCCCCCGGCACCCAAAGCCGGTGCGCTACCAAACTGCGCTACAGCCCGCACGTCACCGCCGAGCGCGGTGACGGGAGAAGTCTAGTCCCGATCAGCCCCCGCCCGCTGCGCCGAACCCGCATCCCGCCCGCCGGACCCGTCCGCCCCCGGAACCCTGTACGCTACGGGATGGCGATCGAGGGCCACCCGGCTCTCCATCCGCTCGCGGGCGTAGCTCAATGGTAGAGCCCCAGTCTTCCAAACTGGCTACGCGGGTTCGATTCCCGTCGCCCGCTCCAAAATTTCCGCAGGCCAGAGACATAAACTCTGCGATCTTGCTCTCACTCCAAGATTTCCATCACTGGGCTCGTACGCGATCATGGTGGATCCCCCGCGCCGACCCGGCTGTCATCCAGTGCTTGGCGCCTTCGCCGCCGGCGCCCGCCCACAGGCCCAATCACCCACACGATCTTCAGGACAGTCCCGGCGATGCCAAATGGCCCGCCCGGTTCGGTTTGAACACCGGGGAGATCGAAGATCTCTGGAGTGAGCAGACACGGGTGAGCCCTCTAGAAACGTGTACTTGTCTGAACGCTCTTGCGGGTGCGACGGGTGGAAAGGTTCAGGGCCGTCAGACCAACCGGTCTGACGGCCCTGTTCGGCCGGTTCATGGTCAGGTCTTGTTGTAGGTGTGCTTGGCCCAGAGGTAGGAGACGGCGGCGATGCCCGCGCACCAGGCGGTGGCGATGGCGGCGTTGTCGCCGATCGGGGTGCCGAGCAGGAGGCCGCGGACGGTTTGCATGACGGGGGTGAAGGGCTGGTATTCGGCGAACCAGCGCAGGGCGGTGGGCATGGAGTCGGTGGGGACGAAGCCGCTGCCGAGGAAGGGCAGGAAGACCAGGGGCATGGGTGCGTTGCTGGCGGCCTCGGGGGTCGGGGACTTCAGGCCGAGGGCGACCGACAGCCAGGTGATGGCCACGACGAACAGGGTGAGCAGCCCGGCGGCGGCCAGCCATTCGGCGGCGGTGGCGTCGGGGCGGAAGCCGATCGCCAGGGCGACGCCGATGACGACGGCCATGCCGAGGAGCTGCTGGATGACGCTGGCGACGACGTGGCCGGTCAGGACTGAGGCCCGGGAGATCCGCATGGTACGGAAGCGGGCGATGATGCCTTCGGTCATGTCGGTGGCGACCATGACGGCGGTTCCGGTCGCGGCCATGGTGGCCGCCATGAGCAGGATGCCGGGGACGACGTAGTTGACGTAGGTGTCGCGGCCGCCGCCGATGCCTGCGCCGAGGGTGCCGCCGAAGACGTAGACGAACAGCAGCAGGAGGATGACGGGCGTGATGACCAGTTGCACGGTCATGGACGGGTAGCGGAGCAGGCGTTTGAGCTGGCGCCGGACCATGGTGGAGGAGTCACGCATGGCGAGGGTGAGAGTGCTCATCGGACGGGCTCCTTGTCCTGGTCGCTGTTCTGGCCGGTGAGGGCGAGGAAGACGTCGTCGAGGTCGGGGGTGTGGACGCTGAGGTCGGCCGGTTCGATGCCCGCCGCGTCCAGCCGGGCGAGCAGGTCGCGCAGTGACGCGACACCGCCGTCGGAGGGGATCTGCAGCGTGAGCCGGTCGTCGTCGGACGGGTCCACGAAGCCCCTGCCGAGCACGCCGAGCGCGTCCTTGATGGCGTCGTCGTCGGTGAATCGCAGCGACACGTGGCCGCCGGGGATGAGCCGCTTGAGCTGATCGGCGGTGCCTTCGGCGATCAGCCGTCCGTGGTCGAGCAGGGCGATGTGGTCGGCGAGCTGGTCTGCTTCCTCCAGGTACTGGGTGGTGAGGAAGATGGTGACGCCGCCGGCGACGAGGTCGCGGACGATGCCCCACATGGTGCGGCGGCTGCGTGGGTCGAGGCCGGTGGTGGGTTCGTCCAGGAAGATCAGGCGTGGGTCGCCGACCAGGGTCATCGCCAGGTCGAGCCGGCGTTGCATGCCGCCGGAGTAGGTGCCGGCGGGTTTGCGGGCCGCGTCGGCCAGGTCGAAGCGCTCCACCAGTTCGGCGGCCTTGCGCTTACCGTCTCCGCGGGACAGGTGCTTGAGGTCGGCCATGAGGAGCAGGTTCTCCTCGCCGGTGAGCAGCTTGTCGACCGCCGAGTACTGCCCGGTGACGCCGATCGCGCCGCGCACGTCGTCGGCCTGGCGGTTCAGGTCGTATCCCGCGACCTGGACCTGGCCGCCGTCGGCGCCGATCAGGGTGGACAGGATCTGCACGGTGGTGGTCTTGCCGGCGCCGTTGGGGCCGAGCAGGGAGAAGATCGTTGCTTCGGGGACGGCCAGGTCGATGCCGTCGAGCACGACCTTGTCGCCGTCCTTGCCGGGGTAGGACTTGCGCAGCCCGTTCGCGGCGATGGCCAGGTTCGTCATGGCTCTGCTCCTTTAGAGGCTGCGGGCGGCGATGTCGCCGTGGGAGGTGGTGGCGCGGATGTCGAGTTCGGCGGTGCCGTCGTTCTTGAGGGTGTTGGTGATGCGGCCGTAGGAGGTGCCGGCGTCCAGGGCGGCCGAAACTCCGGCGGCGGCGCCGACGGAGATGTCGCCGGCCTGGGTGCGCAGCACGACCGTGCCGCCCGTGGCCTCGGCGATCTGGATGTCGCCTCTTTGGGTGCTGATGTCCGCGGGGCCGTTCAAGCGGCCTACCTCGACGTCGCCGTCGGTCGCGGTGAGGTGGACGCCGGCGGCCTCGTCGATCTTGATGTGGCGGTAGGCGCCTGCAAAGGCGATGTCGCCGAGGCGGCCGACGGCCCGGAACTCGGCGCCGGCCGTCTTCGCCTCAATGCGGGAACCGGCGGGCAGCTTGACCGTCACCTCGACGGATCCAGAGGGGGCGAAGGACTGGTCCTTGGCCGAAGTCTTGATCCGCAGGACGCCGTCGGCATATTCGACCGTGGTCTGCTCCGCCGCCTTCACGTCGCGGCCCTTGGAGGCGTTCGCGGGCAGGACCTCGACCCGGGTGCCGGCGCGGTCGGCGGCGATGAACTGGACGCGTCCGGCGGGGATGTCCAGGACGGCGGAGATCGGGGCGGGGGTGTCGAACTTCTGCATCGTGGTTTCCTCGCACTGCTGCTCGTTGTTTCGAACACCAGAAACGCTACGTTGCTTTCTAAATCACTGCAACGCATACGTTGCATAAAATCAATGTCTATGCAGGTAGAAGCTTGAAAACTGTTGCAACGGCATTCAAGATTAACGCAACGACCGTCACCCGATCATTGCAATGGATGGGAAGTGAACGCTATGGTGGAGGGGTCGGGGACCGCCACGAATGATCATCAAGGAGATCGTGATGCCGGGAGGCAGGCTCACCCAGCAGGACCGCCGGCAGATCGCGCTGGGGCTGGCCGACGGCCTTCCCTACGCCGAAATCGCCCGACGCCTCAACCGTCCGACCTCGACGGTCACGCGTGAGGTGATGCGCAACGGCGGCCCCGCCGGCTACCGCGCCGACCTGGCCCACCACGCCACCGAACGCCGCGCCCGCCAGCGCAGGCAGACCGCGCCCCAGGGGGCGCAGGCGGCGGCGCAGCCCTACGGACGCGACGCCGAGGCCGTCCGCGAGTACGCCGAGACGCTCACCACCGTCTTCATGACCTCCGGCCTCCCCAAGATGATGGCCCGGGTGCTGGCCTGCCTCTACACCACCGACTCCGGCAGCCTCACCGCGGCAGAACTCGCCCGGCGACTGCAGGTCAGCCCGGCGTCCATCTCCAAAGCGATCACGTTCCTGGAGAACCTGGACCTCGTCCGCCGCCAGCGCGACGAACACCGCCGTGACCGCTATGTCGTCGACGACGACCTGTGGTACCAGTCGATGATCCGCAGTGCCCGCTCCAACGACCAGTTCGCCGAGGCCGCGCGCCAGGGCGCCGCCCTCCTCGGCCCCGGCACCCCGGCCGCCACCCGCCTGGAGAACGCCGCCCGCTTCCTCGACTTCGTCGGCGAGAGCCTCCTCCGCGCCGCCGAGCAGGCCCGCGAGGTCCTCTACACCACCACCGGAACGGCCTCGGACAGCACCGCCGAACCAAGTTCGGATCACGGGCGGACAGCCGCCCCGAGGGATCACGCGGCCGGTGGCTGAATCCGCATCCAACGGCACAGTCGGGTATCAGAACTGCCTGAACGCCCGTGCCGATCAAGCGCTGGGGTCCTCTGGTGGTGGCAGGTAGGGGCCGAAGTGGTCGGCGACGATGTCGGCAATGGCCGTGGCGTCGCGGGATCCGTCGACCTCGATCACGCGGATGCCGAGGCGTTGCGCGGAGCGGACGGCGTCGTCGGCGACGAGGCGGTCTCGCTCCAGCCGGTTGCGTTGGGCCCGTTCGGGGTCGCTGACGCCATGGCCGATGCGGGCGGCTCGGGGGAGGTCGTGGAGCTGGCGGTCGCGGAAAGCCTGGGTGGGCACCATGACGACCATCTGCCGGGGCGAGTCGATGATCGGGGCGACCAGCTCGGGGCGGAGCCCCCAGCCTTCGGCGATGATGGGGCGCCCGGAGACCAGGGCGCGCAGGTCGTCCAGGGCCCATTCGAACCGGACGGGGAAGTCGGCCAGCGTTTTGGCGGCCATGTCCTCCGGGGTGGTGTTCACCCAGGTCCGGTCGGGGTCCGGGTCGGCGGGAGGTTGGCCGAGCTTGACGCGGCGAGCGATCCGGCGGTCGTTGTGGCCGCGGGCATCCTGGTAGTCGTAGTGGTAGGCGGTCAACCCGTAGCGGAGGGTCAGCAGCCGGGCGACGGTGGACTTGCCGGCCCATTGCCCGCCGCTGATCCACAGGACCCGGCGAAGCGTGCCGAAGGGATCCCCCACGTGCTTTTGGGTGTCGTTCCTGGTCACAGGTCTCCTCAGGTGCGGCGGCCAACGTCTGCTGCGTAGGTCGTCCAGTCTCCGGCACAAGCGCGTGCCATTGGACTGCGACGTTGATGTGGACGCCAAGTATGCGGGCGAGTATCGCGGCGGGGAGTTGCGCGGCCGGGGTGAGCCGGGCGCGGGTGGGTGGGATGCCGATGGTGTTCACTCGATGGTCCAGGCCAGTCGGCGCCGGCCGTGGTGCCGGTGACGCTTTCATCCTCGGGTGACCTCTTAGTTCTGCAGGACGGCGGCGGTCAGGGCGTGGGTGCTGCCGGGCATCGCCCCGGGCGTCCGCACGATCGTGCCGTCGGGGCGGGGCCGTTGGTCCTGGGATGTGTGTATGGACGGCCCTGTCCTGCCGGGTGGCGGCAGGACAGGCTGAAGACATGGCTACCAAGTTTCCGTACAAGGGCATCACCCGGCTCGCGGGCACGCGGACGGCTCAAGACCAAGCCGAACGCACTCATGGTCCGCCCGTCCCGGTTCTGGCGGATCGGGCGTGCTGCTGCCTGGCCAAGCCCGTCGTGATCGCGGTCATGCCGATCATCGGCCATGACCTGAGCCCCGTGGACATCCACCTGTGCGCCCATCACTACCGGCAGTCGCGCAAGGCGCTGGCCGAAGCGGGGGCCACCGTCTTCGACGGCTCGGGCATGCCCGTCACCGGCCTGGACCCGTACGAGCTGCTGCGAACCGCCCGCTGACATGGGGGCCGGCGCCTGTGGTCAGGCCCGGTGGGTGAGGTAGGTGACGCAGGCGTCGAGGGTGGCCAGTTCCGGGTAGTCGTCCTCGTCGATGCGCAGGCCCGATCCTTCGCTCAGTTCTTCCACGAAGCCGAGGAAGTCGAGGGAGTCGAGGCCGAGATCTTCGCGCAGCGAGGCGTCTCCGCCGACCGTCCCGGCGTCGATGTCCGGGGCGACCTTCTCCAGCGAGCGGACGGCCAGTTCACGCGCCTGTCGGGGTGTCATAGCTCCTCCGGGTGTTGCAGCAGCCGGTCCACGGCCTCCAGGATCCGCGCACCGGTGTATCCGTCGGTGGCGCGGTGGTCGGCGGCCAGCGTGGCGGTGACCACCGGGCGGACGCCCAGCAGCCCGTTCACCGCCCACGGACGCTGGACGATCCTGCCGAAGCCGAGGAGCGCGACCTGCGGCGGGAAGATGACGCCGGTGACCGATTCCACGCCCTGGTCGCCCAGGTTGGTGACGGTGATCGTGGCGCCGTCCAGCTCGGAACCGCGCAGCCGGCCCGACCGGGCGCGGACGAGCAGGTCCTTGAGGGCGGACATCAGGTCGTCCAGGGAAAGTTCGTCGGCGCGGCGCAGGGTGGGGGTCACCAGCCCGCCGCCGCGCAGCGCGGTGACGATGCCGAGGTGGACGCCGTCGCCGGGGACGAACTTCTCGTCGAGCCAGTGGCCGTTGAGTTCGGGTACCTCACGGGCCGCCAGGGCGCTGGCCTTGAGCAGCATCGCGGCCGGGAGAAGGCGCCGCGCCACCGGCAGTTCGCGGTTGCGCCGGCGCAGCCAGCCGGTCGCCTCACCCATGTCGATGGTGGTGCCGAGGTAGTAGTGCGGTATTTCGCGTTTGCTTCTGGCCATGAGCCGGCCGATCGCCCGCCGCATCGCCGCCTGCTTCTCGTCGGCCGCGGGGCGGGGCTCCGCGGGTCGCCGGGGGGCCCGTGCGGCGGCGCGGACATCGTCGGCGCGGATGACGCCGCGGGCTCCCGACCCGTACACGTGGTGCAGATCCACGCCGAGTTCGGTCGCGAGCCGGCGGGCCAGCGGTGACGCCTTCGGCCGGGTCGCCCGTTCGATGTCCGCGCGGACGATCCTGCCGCCGTGTCCCGTGCCGTTCACCGAGGTCAGGTCGATGCCCCGTTCCTCGGCGAGGCGCTGGACGAGCGGAGTCGCCGGTTCGGGGCGCCGGGGAGCGGGGGCCGGTTTTCCCCGCTCCGGCTCCGGGTGGCCCGCGGGCACGGGCCGCTTCGGCTCCGCGGCGGGCGGCTTCGGCTTCGCAGCCGGGGGCTTCGGCTTCGCAGCGGGAGGCTTCGGCTTCGCAGTGGAGGGCGGGGCGCTCGGGGCGGCGGCCGGGGAGGTCAGCCTGGCGAGCGGGGTTCCGACCGGCACGTTGGCGCCGGGCTGGACGAGAAGGGTGTCGATCACGCCGTCGTCGAAGCATTCGACCTCGATATCGGCCTTGTCGGTCTCGACGACGGCGACGATGTCCCCCTTGTGCACCCGGTCTCCGGGTTCGACCAGCCATCGGGTGAGGGTGCCCCGCTCCATGTCGGCGCCGAGCGAGGGCATCGTGAAGTCAGGCATCGCCGCTCACCGCCCGGTGCGCGGCGGCGACGATGTCGTCCGGCTGCGGTAGCGCCGCCTCCTCCAGGTGCCGGGCGTACGGGATGGGGACCTCGGCGCCGCACACCCGGCCGACCGGCGCGTCGAGGTCGTAGAACGCCTGCTCGGTGATGCGGGCGCTGATCTCCGCGGACAGGCTCCCGGACCGCCACGCCTCGTCCACGATCACGGCGCGGTGGGTGCGGCGGACCGAGCTCATGATGGTGGCGTCGTCCAGCGGGCGCAGCGATCGCAGGTCGATGACCTCGGCCTGGACGCCCTCGGACGCGAGCCGCTCGGCGGCGTCCAGGGTCTTCGGCAGGGTTCCGCCGTAGGTGATGAGGCTGACGTCCGAGCCGGTCCGGCGGACCGCGGCGCGGTCGATGTCCACCGCGCCCGCGCCGGGCGGCAGCTCACCGGCCATGCCGTACAACGAGCCGTGCTCGGCGATCAGGACGGGGTCGGGGTTCTCCAGCGCCGTCCACAGCATGCCCCGGGCGTCCTCCAGGGTCGCGGGGGCGAGGATGCGCAGGCCGGGGATGTGCGCGTACCAGCCTTCGAGGCTGTGGGAGTGCTGGGCGGCGAGCTGCCGGCCCGCCCCGGTCGTCATGCGGATGACGAGCGGCACGCCGACCTGCCCGCCGGACATGTGCGACAGGGTCGCCGCGTTGTTGAGGATCTGGTCGAGCGCGAGCAGGCTGAAATTGACCGTCATGATCTCGACGATGGGCCGCATCCCGGCGAGGGCCGCGCCGATGCCCGCACCGACGAACGCCGACTCCGACAGGGGCGTGTCGCGGATCCGCTCGGGCCCGAACTCTTCCAGCAGCCCGAGGCTGACGGCGAAGCAGCCGCCGTAGCGCCCGACGTCCTCTCCCATGAGGAAGACCCGGTCGTCCCTGGTGAGCGCATCGCGCAGGGCGGCCCGCATGGCCTCCCGGTAGGTGATGGGCTCGTTCCCGGCGGCCTTGTCGGCGTCGCGGGTCTTCGTCGTCGTCATGGCCGCACCGCCTCTTCGGAGTAGACGAACCGGGCCAGATCCTCGACCGGTTCCAGCGGCGCCGCCTTCGCCGCCTCCACGGCGGCGTCGATCTCGGCGGCGATCTCCTTCTCCATCGCGGCGACATCGTCGTCGCCCAGTTCGCCGGTGTCGCGCATCCGGGTCGTGAGGGCGTCGATCGGGTCGTGCCGCCGCCACTCCTCGATCTCGCTCTTGTCGCGGTAGAGGTCCGGGTCGTACATCGAGTGGGCGCGGTACCGGTAGGTGCGCATCTCCAGGAAATGCGGGCCGCCGCCCCAGCGCACCGCCTCGGCCGCCCGCCGCGCGGCGGTGGAGACGGCGAGGACGTCCATGCCGTCGACCGCCCAGGAGACCGTCCCGTAGGACGAGGCGCGCAGCGCCAGATCCGTCTCCGCGTGCTCGCGGGCGAGCGCCGTGCCCATGGCGTAGCGGTTGTTCTCGCAGACGAACAGGACCGGCAGGTGCCACAGCGCGGCCAGGTTCATGCATTCGTGGAACTCTCCCTCGGCGACCGCCCCGTCACCGAAGAAGCAGGCCGTGACGCGGTCGGCGCCGCGCATCCGGTCGGCGAGCGCCAGCCCGACCGCGAGCGGCAGCCCGCCGGCGACGATGGCGTTGCCGCCGTAGAAGCGGGTCGCGGTGTCGAACAGGTGCATCGAGCCGCCGCGGCCGCGGCTGCACCCGGTGGACCGCCCGAACATCTCCGCCATGATCGCCTCCGCCGACACGCCGCGGGCGAGGGCGTGCCCGTGCTCGCGGTAGGTGGTGACGACCGCGTCGTCCGGTCCGAGCGCCGCCATCGTCCCGGCGGCGACGGCCTCCTCGCCGATGTACAGGTGCATGAACCCGCGGATCTCGGCCGCGCTGTACAGCTCGACGCAGCGTTCCTCGAAGCGCCGGATCCGCAGCATCTCGTGGAGCAGGCCGCGGCGCTCCTCGACGGCCGCGTCCGGTGCGCCGGCGGCCGCCGCGGGCCCGGTGTTCCGCTTCTCAGCGGTCTTCTTCCTGGTCATGATGCTGCTCCAGTGTCGACACGTCACCTTCGGGCAGGCCCAGCTCACGCGCCTTCAGCAGCCGGCGCATCACCTTGCCGCTGCGGGTGTGCGGAAGGTTCTGGTCGAAGGCGATCTCCTTGGGCGCCAGCGAGGCCAGCCGCCGCCGGCCGAAGGCGATCAGCTCACGGCGCAGCTCCTCCCCCGCCCGGTAGCCGGGACGCAGGGTGACGAACGCCTTGACGATCTCCCCGGCCACCGGATCCGGCCGCCCGATGACCCCCGCCTCGGCGACGGCCTCGTGCTCCATGAGGACGCTCTCGACCTCGAACGGCCCGATCAGATGCCCGGCCGACTTGATCACGTCGTCCGCGCGGGCGACGAACCAGTAGTAACCGCCCGCGTCCCGGCGGGCGATGTCGCCGGTGAGGTACCAGCCGCCGGCGAACGCCTTGGCGTAGCGGGCGTCGTCGTGCAGATAGCCGCGGAACATGGACGGCCAGCCGGGACGCAGCGCCAGCTCGCCTTCGGCGTCCGGGCCGCGTGCCACCGTCACCTGCCCGCCGGGCGACACGAGGGCGCGCCCGTCGGCTCCCCGGTCCAGCAGCGCGACCTCCACGCCGGGCACCGGACGTCCCATCGAGCCGGGCCTGATCTCCATGGACGCGTAGTTGCTGATCATGATGGCGCCGGTCTCGGTCTGCCACCAGTTGTCGTGGACGGGCAGCCCGAACGCCTCCTCGCCCCACACGACGGCTTCGGGGTTGAGCGGCTCCCCCACGCTGGCGACGAACCGCAGGGCGGACAGGTCGTGCCCGCGAGCGGGCTCGGTGCCGTACCGCATCAGCATCCGCAGCGCCGTCGGGGCGGTGTACCAGACCGTGACGCGCTGCTCCTCCAGCGTCCGGTACCAGCGCCGGACATCGAACTCGGCGGCGTCCACCAGCAGTGTCGCCCCGTGGGTGAGCGGAGCGATGATCCCGTACGAGGTGCCGGTGACCCACCCGGGGTCCGCCGTGCACCAGAATACGTCGCCCGTCCGCAGGTCGAGCGCGTAGGCGGCGGTGACATGGTGCGCCACGACCGCCTCGTGGACGTGCACCGCGCCCTTCGGCCGCCCCGTGGTGCCGCTGGTGAAATGCAGCAGTGCCATGTCCTCGGGGTCCGTCGGCGGTATCTCGAAGCCCGGGGCGGCGCCGTCCATGATCTCGCGGAAGGACACCGTGCCGGGCGGCGTCTCGTCCCCGCCCACGATGAGGACGTGCTTCAGCCCCGGCAGCTCGTCCCGGATCTGGGCGATCTTCCTGGCGTACAGTTCGGGATCGGTGACCAGCACCCTCGCGTCACCGAGGCGGAGCCGTTCGCGGATCGGCTCCGGCCCGAACGCGGGGAACAGCGGTGAGAAGACACTGGTGTTCTTCAACGTTCCGAGGGCCGTCACGTACAGCTCGGGTACCCGGCCCAGCAGTGAGAACACCCGGTCGCCCTTGTGCACCCCGAGGACCCGCAGCACGTTGGCGAACCTGCCGGTCTCGTCCCGCAGCCGCGCGTAGCTGAGTTCGGTCACCGCGCCGGAACGGTCGAGGCAGCGCAGCACCACCCGGTCACGCAGTGGTCCCGCGGCGTGCCGGTCGACCGCCTCATGGGCGATGTTCAGGCCCCGCCCGTCCGGCAGGCCGTCCATGGCGGCCCGGGCGTCCTTCCAGCTGAAGCGGGCGCACACCGCGTCGTAGTCGTCCAGGTTCGGTGGAGAGCCGGAGAGTCCGGCCTTGGTGATCGGTTCCCAGCCCATAGGGCTCACCTCGTTGGAAGACGATTCCGCCTCCATCGTCCAGCGCGGGCGGCGGGCGCCCTAGGGCCGGAGGTCCCTCCCCCTGGGGGCCAACGACCTGCGGCGGAGCAGGCCGCGACGGCAGAACATGGAGGTGAGGACGCGGAGGTGAGGACATGACCATCCTTGTCGGGTACGCAAGCGCACACGGTTCCACGCGGAGCATCGCCGAGCGGATCGGTACGGTCCTGGCCGAGCACGACATCCGCGTTGAGGTCCGCCCCATGGACGGGGTGGAGGACGCAGGCGGGTACGAGGGGTTCGTGCTCGGCAGTGCGGTCCACAGCCGTGCGTGGCTGCCGGAGGCGCTCGACTTCGTGACACGCGCGCACGACGTCCTGGCCGGCCGCCCGGTGTGGCTGTTCAGCGTCGGGATGCCGGCCGCGCTTCGCGGTCCCTGGCGGAGTTACGGCCCCAAGGAGGAGGCCCTCCTGACGGAGGAGCTTCACCAGAGGCTCGCCGCCCGGGAACACCGGCTCTTCTCGGGGGTCTTCCGGCGGGAGCACATCCCCCTCACCGGGCGTCTGATCTGCAAGGTCATGGGACTGCGATACGGCGACTACCGGGACTGGCCGCAGATCGAGGGCTGGGCTTCGGCGATCGCCGACGGGCTGGGGGCTCGCGGCCCGGTATCCGCGGCGGGGCCGGCCGCCGGAGCCGCCGTGCCGCCCCGGGGCCGGGTCTCCCGGGGAGGACGGCCCGGCCGGGACAAGCGCGCCGAAGACGGCGGCCAGGCCCGCGGCGATTCCCGGCCGGGGTGAGGCGTCGGCCGGTCATCGGCTCCCCTCGCCGTGCAGGTGGACGATGTGCCGCAGTTCCTCGGCGAACGCGCAGGGGTCGTTGCGGTGCGGTTCCTCGGGGGGCAGCATGGCCCAGCGCCTGGCCAGGTCGAGGCATGCTTCCCGCAGGGATCGGTGCTCCTGGCGGGCGGTCGCCAGGAACGCCTCGGCCTGCCGGCGGGCCGCGCGGGCGTCGTCGCGTTGCGAGGCGACGGCGCGGACCGCGTTCTCGGCCCGGCCCTGCCGCGCTTGCCGCGCCCGTTTACGCACGCGCCTGCGGCGCCTCCCCACGGCGACGACCGCGGTCATGGCCATCGTGATCAACAGCAGGACCATCCAGGGGTATTCAATGCTCATGCCCTGTGCTCCTCTCCGCGGAGGCGGACACCGCCCCCCTCCGCATGGTCGCCACGAGGTCGTGCGCAGGGGGCCAATTCACCCGGATCGTATCGCCCTGAGCACGCAAGCTGTCACCGACCGTACTTACACCTCTGCAACAAGAAGCGTTAGAACGCGTTTTAAGTAAGTAAAACTTTCAAAGAGCCATCATTGAACGCACTTTTTCTGAGAATCTCAGACGAAAAAAGCGCCACTGCTCGCCAAAGCCCGTTCCGGGTCGCTAAAGTTCTCGGCCATAGTCCCGGCTGCTGTGACCGGCTCACAAGGAGAGGAACGCAGCGAATGGACGGATGCGGCACTCCCAGCTTTCCCCCGGCGGCCCGGCGGCACCTCGGCCAGGCGATCCGGCGGCACCACATCGAACTGTGCTCCGGCTCCAGGGCCGGCCTCGTCGCCGAAGGCGGCCCCTCCCTGCCGGCCATCAACAAGATCAAGACGCCCGGAGCCGCGCCCACACCGGCCGGGCGGTCCTCCCGCTGAAGATCCGGCCGGCATGGCGAGCCGGCGGCGCCCACGGCATCCCGGAAGGCCGCGGGGCGACCTGCCTCACCGTCCCCCTCGTTCCGGCCGCAGGGCCCGCGGAGCGCCACCCGGCGGAGACGGCACCGACCCGCTCCTGAGATTCCGCCGTCGCCCTCCGGCACCACCGGAGGGCGACGGGCGGCCACGATCGGGGGCCTGCGCAGGCGCCCGGCCCGCCCCGGCCGGTCGGCTCCAGCCGCAGGCACCCGCCCATGTACAGCCTCCAAAAGCCGCCCCACAAACGCTTCTACGGTCAGGGTCTTCACGACCACCACCGGGCCGACGCACCACCCGGCGTGCGTCCCCCGGTGCGGATCCACGCCCGCGTCCCCGCACGCGGGCACCCGAGGGGAGGACGCATGAACCCCGACGACCAAGACCTCCGCAGCATGATCACACGCCTGACCCAGGAGAACGCCCGGTTACGCAGCCAGCTGGCCGTGGCCCAGCAGTGGAACCCGCCCGCCGAAATGGAATACGCCTTCCGGACGGCCACCGGGTGGAAATGCCTGTCGGTGCCGCTGCCGGAGGGCCGGCCGACCCTCATCCTGATCGCCGGGACCGCGCCGGGAGCACCCGCGGCCCACCCCGATGCCGCCGGACAGGTCTGGCGGCACCTGCTGACCGCCGCGCCGACCCGCGGCAGGATCGGCCCCTTCGCCCGCGCCACGATGCCCGCCCCGCTGCTCGGATACCTCGGCGAACAGGACGGCAGAGCGATCATCGTCCTCAGCAAGGACCTCGTCCGCGGCCAGCTCGCGCGGGCCGCCCGGCTGCTGCGGTCCAACGCCAACGCCTGCCATCCCCGGCCGCGCCTGCTGGAACTGGCCGTACTCCCCCTGCTGTGCCTGGCCGACATCCTGCGTGACGCCGGCACCAAGACCGTGCTGGCCACCGCGGCCCCGGCCGCGGCCGTCACGGTCTCGGCCGCCGTCGTCCTCAGCCCCGCCCCCGCCGAGCCCGCGCCCTCC
>NZ_BCQQ01000018.1 GCF_001552155.1 Actinomadura formosensis NBRC 14204
GCCCCGGCCCGTACGGCCCGGGCGGCGCCGGAGGCGGCGCGACGCCGGGCGGGACCTGCCCCGGTGCGGGCATCCCACCGGGTCCCGGCGGCGCGGGCGGAGGAGGGGCGCCGTGGGGGAGATGGCCGGGTGCGGGCGCGCCGCCTGGGAACGGGGGTGGCGGGTTGCCCTGCGGCGTGTGGCCTGGTGGGGGTGGCGGGCTGCCCGGCATTGGGGGGTGGGCGGCGTGACCGGGCATGGGCGCGTTCATCGGCGGGGTGCCCGGGGGCGGCGGAGGGAAGGCGGGGCCCTGGCCCTGACCGGGGCCCGGCGGGTAGCCGGGGCCTGGACCGGGCGGGGCCATATGGCCGGGGGCGTGCATGGCGGCGGGTGCCTCGCCGGGGGCGGGTGCGGGCGGCGGGAACTGGGCGTTGCCCGGCCGGCCGTACGCGCCGGGGCCGCCGTAGGACGCGGCGGCCGGTTCTCCCGGCGACGGCGGCGGGGGAGGGAAGGGCGCGGGGTCGCCGGGTGGCGGGAGGGGCGCCTGCCCGGGCGGGGGACCGCCCGGCCGGGACGAGCGCGGGAGCGCGGCGGCGGCCTCCAGCCACTCGCCGATCTTGGCGTTCCAGTCCGTCTCGGCGGCCTCGGCGTGCGCGACCTGGAACACGCCGAACGACTCGTCCCGCGGGGTGTCGCGGTCCTCGGCGCGCAGCACGAAGGCCATGCTGCGCGGGCTGGCGACGAAGCTCAGCCCGACCTTGTCGATCCGTCCCTGGTAGGCGGGCGGCGGGTTGAGGTGGATCTCCTGGTGGAACGGCAGCCGCTGGGCGACGCCCCGCAGTTTCGACGACTCGAACGTCACGTTCGTGATCTGGAAGCCGAGCCGGGCGATCGCGGCCAGGGCCCACTGCTGGGACTCCAGCGGCTCCACCGAGATCGGGTCGATGTCGCCGGGGTCGGGCTGCCCGGCGGCGTCGACCTCGGTGCACATCCCGATCGTGAAGCCCGGCAGTTCATGCCCGAGGACGGTGGTGAACGGCAGCTCGTACGGCAGCGGGATCGAGAACGCGAGGTCGCGCTGCTGCGCGGCCTCCAGCCGGAAGCCGCGGGTGAGGGCGCCCCGGTACACCTCGGGGCCCGCGGTCTCGCCGCCGTGGCCGTTCCGCATGCGGGGCATGAGCGCCAGCGTCACATGCCGGATCTCCACGGGACCGGAGCCGCCGCGCAGGTGCACCTTGCCCGCCACGACCCCGCCGGGCTTGCAGTTCGGCTCCGCGAGGATCGTGTCGACGGACGGACCGCCGCCCGCCATCTGCCCGTAGGACACCGGCCGTTCCCTTCTCCAGACCGCGAGGACGTCCTCCTCGCCGCACTCCAGCCCGCGCGCCCGGGGCCACGCAAGTTAGATCTACTTCACCATGCCATCGGTTCACCCCTGAAGCGGAACCTCGAATCTCCCTCCCGCCGCCGGCGGCGGGCCGTTCCCCCATGGTCGGTGAACCGCCCGCCGGCCGGGATGGTCACTCCTCCTTGGCGGTCACCGTGACGGGGGCGTAGCCGAGCTTCTCCAGGGGTTCGCGGATCTGGGACGCGTCGCCCACGGCTATGACGGTCAGGGCCTCCGGGTCGACGTGCTTGCGGTAGGCGCGGGCCACGCCCTCCGGGGTGGAGGCGCGGACGGCGGCCAGGTAGGCGCTCGGGTAGCCCGCGCCCAGCCCGTTCGCGGACGCGTCGGCCAGTTCGGCGGCCACGGACCGGGCCGTCTCGTACTCGGCGGGCGCCCGGTCGGCCAGCGCGCGGACGGACGAGCCGTGCTCCTCCGGGTCGATGCCGCGGGACACGACGCCGCGCAGTTCGGTCAGCGCGTCGGCGACGGCGTCGGCGGTGACCTCGGTGTGGACGGCGCCCTGGGCGATGAAGAGGCCGCAGTGCCGCATCCGGAGCAGGCCCGCCCGCATGCCGTAGGTGTAGCCCTTCTCCTCGCGCAGCACCGCGTTCAGGCGGGATGTGAGGCCGCCGCCCAGCACGTGGGCCGCGACTGTGAGGGAGGGCCAGTCGTGGTGCGAACGGTCGGGGACGCCGTGCCCGAAGCTGAGGTAGGTCTGGACGGACCCGGGACGGTCGACGACGACGATGCGCGCCTGCGACTCGGGCATGGTCCGGTCGGCGGTCGGCAGGTGCTCACCGGTGTTCGCCCAGCCCTCCAGGGCGGAGGCGAGCGCCGTGTCGGCGCCGGTCCCGGAAAGGTCACCGGCGACGACCACGGTGCCCTCGGCGGGCACCACCGAGCCGTAGAAGCCGCGGATGTCCGCCCCCTGCAGCGCGCCGACCGAGGAGCGGCCGCCGCCCGTCGGGCGCGACGCGCGGGCCGCGGAGGGGAACATCACCGCGCGCAGTTCCCGCATGGCGCGCGTGCCCGGATCGGCGTCCTCCTGGGCGATCTCCTCCAGGCGTTCGCGGACGAGCCGCCGCACGTCCGCGTCGTCCATCGCGGGATGCCGCACGACCGTGGAGAACAGCTCCAGGGCGGCGCCGAGGCGGGAGGTCGGCACGTCCAGCGCGACCCGCAGCGCGGTCAGGTCGGCGTGCGCGTAGAAGCTGGCGCCGAGCCGTTCGAACGCGGCGGTCAGCGCGGTGCCGCCGCCCGGCTCGGTGCCCTCCATCAGGGCGTGCGCCGCGAGCGTCGCGACGCCGTCGAGCCCGGCCGGTTCGCGGCCCGCGCCCGCGTGCAGGACGAGCCGGACCGCGGCGAGGCGGCGGCCGGGCAGGTCGCAGCGGAGCGTCGCCGGGCCGGCCGGGACGCGGCCCTCGACGCCGGCCGGGAACGCCCAGGCCGGGACGGGACCGGGGACGGGACGGGGCTGCAGTGCCAGGCCGCTGCTCACGAGGTGCCTCCGTAGGTCAGGGCGGTGCGGGCGCCCGGGGCGAGCCAGCGGCCCGCCATCCGCTTGATCTCCTCCCCGGTGACGGCGGCGGCGCGTCCGGGGGCGGTGAAGACCCGGGCCGGGTCGTCGAACTGGGTGGCGTTCTGCGACAGCGCGTTGGCCAGGCCGGTCACCGTCTCGGTCTGCTCCAGGAAGCCGCGTTCGGCCTGCGCGGTGGCGCGGGCGGTCTCGTCGGCGTCCGGCCCCTCGGTGGCGAGCCGTTCGAGCTCCTCGTCCAGCACGGCGGCGATCTTGTCGGGCTCGGGCCCGATGGCGTCCACGATCGCCAGGGACGGGCCGGAGGCGAGCCGGGTCACCCCGGCCCACACCTCGGTGGCGATCTGGTCGCGCCGCACCATCCGGTCGTAGAGGCGGGAGCCGGAGCCGCCGCCGAGGATCTCGACCGCGAGCTCGGCCGCCTCGACGTCGTCGCCACCATCGGTGGGCAGCGTGAACATCGCGAAGTAGGCGGGGGACGGGACGTCCTCGTGCAGGGTCTCCTCGCGGACGCCCGCCAGCGGCCCCAGCTCGCCGGGACGCGCGGCGGGCTGCTCCGGGCCCGCGGGGAGGCCGCCGAAGTAACGTTCCACGGCCTCGATGGTCTTGGCCGGGTCGACGTCGCCCACGACGGACAGCACCGCGTTCCCCGGCGCGTACCAGGTGGCGAAGAAGTCGGTGCAGTCGGCGAGGGTGGTGGCGTCCAGGTCTTCCATGGAGCCGATCGGCGTGTGCGCGTAGGGGTGGCCCTCGGGGAACGTCAGCGCGCACAGCCGCTCGAACGCCGTCCCGTAGGGCTGGTTGTCGTAGCGCTGGCGGCGTTCGTTCTTCACCACGTCGCGCTGGTTGTCGAGGTTGGTCTGGGTGAGCGCGGCGGGCAGCGTGCCCATCCGGTCGGCCTCCAGCCAGAGCGCCAGCTCCAGGTGGCTGACCGGCACCGTCTCGTAGTAGTTCGTGCGCTCGAACGACGTGCTGGCGTTGAACGTGGCGCCCGCGCTCTCCAGCAGCGCGGCGTGCTCGCCTTCGGCGACGTTCGCCGAGCCCTGGAACATCAGGTGCTCGAAGAGGTGGGCGAGCCCGGTCCGGCCGGGCCGCTCGTGCCGTGAGCCCACCCCGTACCAGATGTTCACGGCGGCCAGTGGTACGACGTGGTCTTCGCAGACCACCACGCGCAGGCCATTGCCGAGCGTGTGCTCATGCAGCGGCTGTTCTGCCACGGAGCGCTCCCGTCCGTTTCGGAGTTGCGGCCGGCACCGCGCGTCGGTGGGACGTGCCCCGGCGGCGGGCTTGGGCGGCGGGCTTGATCTCGGTCTCACCGTACCGGGTATGTCCGGCGGGGGGCGTGTCCGCGCGAACCTGTGGATAACCCGCCCAACGAAGTGGTACAAGCAGGGACGAAAGGGAGCGAAGGTGGGTCAGCGGGTGGCGGACTCGTGCGCCGCGATGGCGTCCTCCAGTGACCGGTGCAGGACAAAGATCTTGGTGAGCTGGGTGACGTGGAAGACCCGGCGCACCCGGTCGTTGACGCCCATGAACGACATCGAGCCGTCGCGTGCGCGGAGCCGGTGGAAGATGCCGACCAGGACACCGAGGCCGGTGGAGTCCAGGAACGTCACCTCGCTCAGGTCGATGACAAGGTGCAAGCCGCCGCTGTCGATGATGTCGAGCAGGGCTTCCCGCAGCCGGGGGCTGGTGAAGACGTCGATCTCGCCGCTGATCTTGACGACTGTGAGGCCGTTTTCGACGCGGTGCTCGACGGCGAAGTCCACGGGGTGCTCCTCTCGTCCGCTCGTCTCGTCGGGCCCGGTCGGGTGCCCGCGGGGGAAATGAATAGCTACCCCTGTCGCGCGCCGTTACGCCCGTCGGTCAAGTACGTCCCCTCTAAGGGGAACGGAACAATGCCCACACCATCTTGCCGCGGCCCAGAGCCCTCCAGCCCCACCGGACGCTGAACGACTCGACGAGGTGGAGCCCGCGCCCCGTCTCTGCGATGAAGTCGGGTTCCTTACGGCGCGGTGCCGCCCGGCTGGCGTCCATGATGCCGCAGAGGAGCCAGGGAGCCTCGTGGGCTATGCGCAGCCTTATCGCGGACGGAGCGGAGCCCAGCGGGTCGGCCGGGTCGCTGTACACGCCCTCGCGGTGCACGTCGACGCCCGGCCGCCCGCATGGGTTCCCCCCTCCGCTGTGCCGTAGCGCGTTCGTGACGAGCTCGGAGACGACGAGGCCGACGTCGTCGGCGAGTTCGGTGAGATGCCATTCGGCGAGCCGGGCGAGGGCGAAGTGCCGGGCCTCGGTGACCGATTCCGGATCGGGTGCGACCGTGAAGGACACCGTGGACCCGCGCAATTCGGTCAGCGCCGTGACGGCGATGTCCAGCCGCGGGGGCAGGTCCGTGGACTCGGGAACGGGGATGGCCTCGGGAACGGGCGTCGATCGCCCAGTGTGATCCAGTGAGCCTGCCGGCCCCGCGACAGGGCCGAGCTCCCATCGCGTGTCGTCGTGCGCCTGGCGTGACGTCATTCCACCGGACCCCGCAGAGTGATCTCGTTGTGCAGCCGTGGCTCGGAAGTCTCGTGCGTTATCCTACGCATCGTAGCGTGCGAATGCAAGGCCCAATGCACGTGCATCCGGGTGTCGGGTGCGGGGTGACGCGGAGCGCACACGGGCGATCGGAGGTAACCGCAGGACACTCAGCCCAGTGGCACACTAGGTTCGCTGTCCGCCGAATAGCCGGGAGGTTGGGCGTGACTCCAGAGACGCCGGGAAGCGGGTCGACGGTACGTCGAATCCTGCTCGGGTCGCAGCTGCGCCGTCTGCGCGAGCAGAAGGGCGTGACCCGTCAGGAGGCCGGCTACGTCATCCGTGCGTCGGAGTCGAAGATCAGCCGCCTCGAACTCGGCCGGGTCAGCTTCAAAGAACGCGATGTGGACGACCTGCTCACGCTGTACGGCGTCAGTGACAAGGTGGAACGCGAGGCGCTGCTACAGCTTGCGCGGGAGGCCAACACCCCCGGTTGGTGGCACCGGTACAACGACGTGCTGCCCGGCTGGTTCCAGACCTACGTGGGCCTGGAGGAGTCGGCGGCGCTGATCCGCACATATGAACTGCAGTTCGTCCCGGGACTGCTGCAGTCGGAGGGGTATGCGCGTGCGGTGATCCGCCTGGGCAACGCCGGAGCCGCCGAACACGAGATCGACCAGCGCGTGGACCTGCGCCTGCAACGACAGGAACGTCTCACGGGCCCGGACGCGCCGCGCCTGTGGGCCGTGGTGGACGAGGGGGCGCTGAGACGTCCCATCGGCGGCCCGGAGGTGATGCGGGGCCAGTTCGAGCACCTCATCGAGATGTCCAAGCTGCCCAACGTCACCATCCAGATCATGCCGTTCAGGTTCGGGGGCCACGCCGCCGAGGGAGGGGCCTTCACCATCCTGCGCTTTCCCGAGCAGGACCTGCCGGACGTGGTTTACGTCGAGAACCTCACCGGCGCGATGTACCTGGACAAGCGCGACGACGTCGACACCTATCTGCAGGCGATGGAACGCCTGTGCGTCGACAGTGCGACCCCGGAACGCACCGTCGAGCTTCTCGGTGATCTTCTCAGAGAGACATGATGCTCCAAACCGATTACGACAACGGGATGCCCGCCGCCGAGCTCCTCGGGGCACAGTGGCTGAAGTCCCGGCGAAGCAACTCCCAGGGGAACTGTGTGGAAATCGCCGAACTGCCCGGCGGGCGGGTGGCGATGCGAAACTCCCGCCATCCCGACGGTCCCGCCCTCATCTACACCCGCCCCGAGATAGAGGCGCTGATCCTTGGAGCCAAGGACGGCGACTTCGACCATCTCATCGTCTCCCGTAGCTGAACCACCTCGGGAAAACCGCCAGTCAGCCGAACAGCGGCGGGTCGGCTCCGGAGCACCGAACGTCGACCCGGCCGCGGACACGCAGAGGCCACCCCAGGCGTGGGGGTGGCCTTTTCGCTCGGATTCGGTTCGCTCGGATTCAGCCGCAGTTGCCGTAGGGCGCGCTGCGGCCGTTCCCGCCGAACCGGACGCACGCCCCCGGCGCCTTCACGTACACGGCCCCCGCATACCAGGCGAAGGACCCGCTGTCGGCGATGGGGCCGCCGCCCTGCTTCTGGATCCACACCGACACCGGAGACTTCTTGCCGACGTTCTGCGTCTTGATGGTCACAGCGCAGTTGTAGGTGGAGCCGTTGCTGTAGAGCAGGTAGGCGACGCCGCCAGAGACGCTCAACGAACGCTGCACGTAGTAGCCGCTCCCGTGGCCGCCACTGTTGCACACCTGCTGCGCTGTGTACTTGTTGGGCGGCTCCTGGACGGGTGTGGAGCCGCCGCCTCCTCCGCCTGTGCCGTTCGTGGGCTTCGACTCGTTCGGCCGAGTTGGCTTGGTGGACGAGTTAGGGGACGTGGGGTCTTCGCTCTTGTTGGTCTGGGGCTGCCCCGGCTTCTTGGCCGGGTTCTGTGCGGCGCCGCCGGCGGCGTTCGCGGCCCCGGCGGGCTCCTGCGCGCCCTGGTTCTGGTCGGCCGCCGCGCCCCGCCGTTCCCTGCCCTCGTCGTGCCTGTCTCCGGTCGCGGCCCAGACCGCACCCCCTCCGATGACGACCGCCGCGACCGCGGCCGCGGCGACGATCGGCACGAGGAGGCGTCCGCGCTTCCCGCCGCCTGAGCCCTGACCCGGGCCGGGAGGGGGCGCGTCGGGTGTCTGGAAGGGGGTGAGGGGCGGCGGCTGCGGCGCCGTCCGGCTTCGGACGCCGGACGGGTCCGTGGCGTGCTCCGGAGGCAGGACGGCGCCCGCCATCACGGAAGGAGAGGCATGCGGGTCCGTCGAACCCTGCGGCGCGGGGCCGTCCGCGGGGAGCCCGGGGAAGGCGGGCGGCGGCGGAATGGGCGATGCGGCCGGCGGTGCGCCGCTGGCGGCGCCGACCAGGCGTTCCTGCGCCTCGCGCGCGGTCGGACGCTGCGCGGGTTCCTTGGCCAGGCACGCCAGGACCAGCTCCCGCAACGGGCTCGGCAGGTCGCCGAGATCAGGCTCGCCGGTCAGGATGCGGTGCATGACCGTGGCCATCTCGTCATTGCCGAACGCGGGATGCCCCGTGGCGGCGAACGACAGGGTCGTGCCCCAGGCGAACATGTCGGCAGCGGGTCCGACCTCGCCGCCGGTGAAGTGCTCGGGCGCCATGTAGGCAGGGGTGCCGACGTTCTGCGTCTCACCGGCCGCGCCCAGCGCGCGCGCCACGCCGAAGTCGATGACGCGTGGCCCGTCCGGTCCCATCATCACGTTGTGGGGCTTGAAGTCGCGGTGGACGATGCCGGCCTGATGGATCGCGGTGAGAGCGGTCAGGGTGCTGATGGCGAGGCGTTCGAGCGCACCGCCCGTGCGGGGGCCTTCCGTCCGCACGACATGGTGCAGGGACAGGCCCGGCACGTACTCGCTGACGATGTAGGGCTGATCCCCGGCGACGTCTGCGTCGAGCACCTGCGCGGTGCAGAATCTTGCGACGCGCTTGGCGACCTCCAGTTCACGGACGAAGCGCGCGCGGGCGGACGCGTCACCGGCGAGGCCGCCGTGCAGCAGCTTGATCGCGACATGGTCGCCGGGGCGGACCGTGCCGGCCGCGTCCGCGGGCCTGCCCAGGAAGACCGCGCCCTGGCCGCCCTCCCCGAGGCGGCCCAGGATCTCGTATCCGCCCAGCTCTTTCGGGTCCCCCGACCGCAGTGGAAGGGCGTCCGGCATCGTCCTGTCCGTCACACCACTCGCTCCCCGTCGCTTCCCGCTCATCCGCAAGACTATGGGCACATGATGGTAGGCGCTCCGCGAAGTAGTTGATCTAGCGCCTGCGGGTACCGGGGTCTCCGGCACCCGGGAATTGATGGGACCATGGTCCGATTAGCTTGGTCTGGAGACGTTGATGGACGGGAAAACCGCGGGTGGGCGGCGCGTCGATCTTGAACTGATGCGGACGCCGCCACCCAAGGAACGCGCCGATGCCGCGCGCAACCGCGCGAAGGTGCTGGACGCCGCCGCCGAACTCTTCGCCCGGCACGGGGTCGAATCGGTCTCGATGGACGCGATCGCCGCCGCGGCCGGCGTCGGCAAGGGAACCCTCTTCCGCCGGTTCGGGGACAAGGCGGGCTTGGCCGTGGCCCTTCTGAACGAACGCGAACGTGCCTTGCAGGACGCGATCCTCTCCGGGCCATCTCCACTGGGGCCGGGAGAGGGCGACACAGGGGCCTCGCCGTCTGAGCGTTTGCACGCCTTCGCCGACACCTACCTGGACTATGTCCTGGACCATCTGTCGCTCGTACGCATGTCGGAGACCGCCTCGCCAGGGGCGAGGTACCGCATTGGCGCCTACGGGTTCTGGCATCGGCATCTGACGATCCTCCTCGACCAGATGGGTGAGGCCGCCCCAGACGGCGAGGCCGTGGCCCATGCGCTTCTGGCCGTGCTCGGTGCGGAACACCTCACCGCGATGGTCGAGAGTGTGGGGACGGAACGCGCGCGCGCCGCCGTCCACAGCATCTTCGACAGGGCAGAGGGTTAGACCCACGGAGAATGCCAAGCCCCCGTGCGCCTGCACGGGGGCTTGGCATCCCCCTGGCCGGGATGCCGAGGGAACGATGCGTCAGGCCGGGTCGGGCGTCCGTCGCTCCGGACGAGACTCCACCCGGCCGTCCACTTTGCCCGGCGGACCCTCCAGGGCGTGGTTGCGTTCGAGTTGCGCCGCCACCGCGAGGGCGCGCAAGGACGTGGTCTTCACATGTTTGCGTTCACGGTTGGAACGGGTGCTGGGGATGCTGCTCGGCACTGTTCACCTCCAGGT
Organism: Actinomadura formosensis NBRC 14204; assembly: GCF_001552155.1. Lineage (GTDB taxonomy): Bacteria > Actinomycetota > Actinomycetes > Streptosporangiales > Streptosporangiaceae > Spirillospora > Spirillospora formosensis. Next base: position 9,747 of record NZ_BCQQ01000018.1, read on the forward strand.
GGTGGACATGGTGCTACCCCGTACGCCGGAGTTCGCACGGTAGTTGCAACTGCAAGATCCCTTCTCACTATTCCGAGTGATCGGCCCTTTTGTTCACGTCCGGATCCGGTTGTGGGCCCCTGGAACCGCTCAGCGCAGGAACAAACGTGCGTTTTTCGCTCTAGGTGCCATCTGGCGCTTTGTTCCCAGGTCTCGTCCGGGCCGCCGGGCCGCCGGGCCGGGTAGGTATCCGGAGATCCGGTTCGCCCGCCGGGTTGGTCACGCCACGAGCGGCTCAGCGTGGAGCCCGGGAGGCCGGCGGGTGCGGGCGGCCGCACCCGAGCCGTCTCCTGGGAGAAAAACGTTGATCAGAAAGCTGCTCGTCGCCAACCGGGGCGAGATCGCCGTGCGCGCCTTCCGCGCGGCCTACGAACTCGGCATCGCCAGCGTCGCCGTCTACGCGCACGAGGACCGGCTGTCCCTGCACCGGCAGAAGGCGGACGAGGCGTACGAAATCGGCGAGCACGGCCATCCCGTCCGCGCCTACCTGGACGTGGACGGGATCGTGGAGACCGCGTTGCGGGTCGGCGCCGACGCCGTCTACCCCGGCTACGGGTTCCTGTCGGAGAGCCCGGAACTCGCGGCGGCGTGCGAGCGCAACGGGATCACGTTCGTCGGCCCGCCGTCCCGCGTGCTGAGTCTGGCCGGCAACAAGATCGAGGCGGTCGCGGCGGCGCGCCGTGCCGGCCTGCCGGTGCTGCGTTCGGCGACGCCGGAGCCCGGACGGGAGCTGGAGGCGGCCGACGAGGTCGGTTTCCCGCTGTTCGTGAAGGCCGCGGCGGGCGGTGGCGGGCGGGGGTTGCGCCGCGTTGACCACCGCGAAGAACTGACGGCCGCGGTGGACACCGCACGCCGTGAGGCGGAGAGCGCGTTCGGTGACCCCACGGTCTTCCTAGAGCAGGCTGTGGACCGTCCCCGCCACATTGAGGTGCAGGTCCTCGCGGACGGTTCCGGGCAAATCGTTCACCTGCGGGAGCGTGACTGCTCGGTGCAGCGCCGCCATCAGAAGGTCGTCGAGATCGCTCCCGCGCCTCGCCTGGCGCCGGAGGTGGCGGAGCGGCTGTGCGAGGACGCCGTGAAGTTCGCCCGCGAGATCGGCTACGAGAACGCCGGCACCGTGGAGTTCCTCGTGGACGACCGCGGCGAGCACGTGTTCATCGAGATGAACCCGCGCATCCAGGTCGAGCACACCGTGACCGAAGAGGTCACAGGCGTCGACCTGGTGCAGAGCCAACTGCGCATCGCGGGTGGTGAGACGCTGGCCGACCTTGGCATCGCGCAAGAGGAGGTGACCGTCAGCGGCTTCGCCGTGCAGTGCCGTATCACGACCGAGGACCCCGCGAACGGGTTCCGTCCCGACACCGGCAAGATCTCGGCGTACCGGTCGCCGGGCGGCGCCGGGGTGCGGCTCGACACCGGCACCGCGTACGGCGGTGCGATCGTCTCCCCGCACTTCGACTCGCTGCTGGTGAAGCTGACCTGCCGGGGCCGGACGTTCGAGGAGGCGGTGCGGCGGGCGCGCCGGGCCGTCGCCGAGTTCCGCATCCGCGGCGTCGCCTCCAACATCCCGTTCCTGCGGGCGTTGCTGGACGAGCCGGACTTCCGCGCGGGCGGCGTCACGACGTCCTACATCGCCGACCATCCCGACCTGCTGACGGCCCGGTCGAGCGGCGACCGCGCGACGCGGCTCGTCCGGTACCTGGCGGACGTCACCATCAACAAGCCGCACGGTGAGGCGCCGACCGATCTGGATCCGGCGACGAAGCTGCCGCTGCTCGATCTGGACGGCCCGTTCCCGGAGGGGTCGCGTGACCGGCTCCTGGCGCTCGGCGCGCGCGCGTTCGCCGAGCAGCTCCGGAACCAGAGCGCCTTGGCCGTCACCGATACGACGTTCCGGGACGCGCACCAGTCGCTCCTGGCCACGCGAGTACGTACCTACGACCTGCTTGCAGCCGCGCCTTACCTGGCCCGCATGACCCCGCAGCTTCTCTCCATCGAGGCATGGGGCGGGGCCACCTACGACGTCGCGCTCCGCTTCCTGGGCGAGTCGCCCTGGGACAGGCTGGCCGCGATCCGTGAAGCCGCCCCGAACCTGTGCATCCAGATGCTTCTGCGCGGGCGCAACACCGTCGGATACACGCCGTACCCCGACTCGGTGGCGCGCGCCTTCGTGAAGGAGGCGGCCAGTACGGGTGTCGACATCTTCCGTGTGTTCGACGCTCTGAACGATGTGGAACGCATGCGTCCGGCCATCGACGCCGCGCTCCAGACCCACGCGCTCGTCGAGGGGACCCTCTGCTACACGGGCGACCTGTCGTCCCCGGACGAACGGCTCTACACGCTCGACTACTACCTGCGGCTCGCGGAGGAACTGGTCGAGGCCGGGGTCCACGTCCTGTGCATCAAGGACATGGCCGGCCTGCTGCGCGCTCCTGCCGCGCGCACCCTGGTCACGGCCCTGCGCGAGCGTTTCGACCTGCCCGTCCACCTCCACACCCACGACACGGCGGGCGGCCAGATCGGCACCTACCTCGCCGCCATCGAAGCCGGGGTGGACGCCGTGGACGGGGCCGCCGCGCCCCTTTCGGGCACCACCAGTCAGCCGCCCCTCCAGGCGATCGTGGCCGCGACCGACTTCACCGACCACGCCACCGGCATCGACTTGGACGCGCTCACCGTCATGGAGCCGTACTGGGAGGCCGTCCGCAAGCTCTACGCGCCGTTCGAGATGGGCCTTCCGGCGCCGACCGGACGCGTCTACCAGCACGAGATCCCGGGTGGGCAACTGTCCAACCTGCGGCAGCAGGCCGTCGCGCTCGGCCTCGGCGACCGCTTCGAGGAGGTCGAGCGCCTGTACGCGGCGGCTGACGCGATCCTTGGGCGGCTCGTGAAGGTCACCCCGTCCAGCAAGGTCGTCGGGGACCTGGCCCTGCATCTCGTCGCCGCCGGCGCCGACCCCGGCGACTTCGCCGAGAACCCCGACCGCTACGACATTCCCGACAGCGTCATCGGGTTCCTCAACGGCGAGCTGGGCGACCCGCCCGGTGGCTGGCCCGAGCCTTTCCGCACCAAGGCCCTTGCCGGACGCCAGTACACCCCCGCCAGAGCCAAACTGGACGGCGCCGAAGAGAAGGCCCTTGCCGGCTCCGAGGTTCGCGACACGTTGGACCGCCTGCTCTTCCCCGGGCCCGCCAAGGACTATCGCGAATCCCGTGCCGCCTATGGCGACCTCTCCGTCCTGCCCACGGGCCCCTTCCTCTACGGCTTGCGCACGGGCCACGAGGTCGCGTTCGACCTCGAACCCGGTGTCCGCGTCCTGGCAGGGCTGGAGGCGGTCGGCGACATCGACGAGGCGGGCGTCCGGCAGGTCATCTGCACGGTGAACGGCCAGCTGCGCACCCTGGCCGTCCGCGACAAGTCCGTTGTGGCGGACGTGCCGCCGGTCGAACGCGCCGATCCCGCCGAGCCCGGCCACGTCGCCGCGCCCTTCGACGGCTCGGTGACCCTCCGCGTCGCCAAGGGCGACGAGGTCGCCGCCGGTGACGTGGTGGCCACCATCGAGGCCATGAAGATGGAGGCCGCCATCACGGCCCCCGTGGCCGGCGCGGTGGCCCGCCTGGCCGTCCCCGAGGCGACCCCCGTCCAGGCGGGCGACCTGCTCCTGGTGATCCGGCCCGGCTGACCCCTCCCCGCGGTGGCGCCGGTTCAGGAGCGGACGGCGTAGGTGCTCAGGGACGGTGCCAGCAGCTCGAAGGCGGTGGCCGCCGACTTGGTGAGGGCGGCGGCCACCTCTTCGGGTGTTTCGTCGTTCAGGGTGCGGCGCAGGGTTTCCTGGAAGAGGACGCGGTGGACGGCGCCGAGCTGGGCGGCCACCAGGCGGGGGAGCGGATCGCCCGGGGCGGCGCCGGTCTCCTCGGCGAGGACGGCGGCGAGAGCGTCCTCGCGTTCCTCGTGGAACTCGCGGAGCCGGGCGGCCAGCGCCGGGCTCTCGGTGATCATGCGGGCGAAGCCGGGGCCGCCGAACCCGATCACGGGATCGTGCCGGTCGACGGCCTGCAGGAACGCGCGGCGCAGCGCGGCCAGCACCGACTCGCCGGGCGCACGCGTGGCGACCGTGCGGGCCGGCCGGCCGACGAACTCCTCGTGCAGATCGAGTGCCAGGTCCTCCTTGCGGGGGAAGTAGTTGGTCACGGTCATCTTCGCGACCTGCGCCGCCGCCGCGACGTCGGCGATCGTCACCCGGTCGAAGCCGTGCCGCAGGAAGAGGCGCGTCGCCTGGTTCGAGATGTTCTGCCTCGTCTGCTGCTTCTTCATCTCCCGCAGTCCCATGCGGGCATACTCTCATAGTTCGACCTAAAAATATCCTTGCTACATATATAGGTCCGGCCTAAGTTTATGTCGCGGGGCAGGCGGGTACCGAGATCGGGTGACCCGTTCCCTCCAGGCCGGACGAGCAAAGGACACCGCCCTGAACGCCAGCCACGCGCCGAGCGCGTCCCGCCGCGCCACCGTGAACCTCGTCGACCCGATGAAGGACTACCTGTCCCGCATCGGGCGCACCGCGCTGCTCACCGCCGAGCAGGAGGTCGACCTGGCCAAGCGCATCGAGGCCGGCCTGTTCGCCCGCCAACGCCTCGAAACCCTCGGCGACGACCTCAGCTTCCAGGACAAAGAGGACCTGGAGTGGATCGCCACCGACGGTGCGCGCGCGAAGGAGCACATGGTCGAGGCCAACCTCCGGCTCGTCGTATCGCTCGCCAAGCGCTACATGGGCCACGGCCTACCGCTGAACGACCTCGTCCAAGAGGGCAATCTTGGGCTGATCCGCGCCGTGGAGAAGTTCGAGTACCGCCGGGGCCTGAAGTTCTCCACCTACGCCGTCTGGTGGATCAAGCAGGCGATCAGCCGTGCGCTGGCCGACCAGAGCCGCACGATCCGCATCCCGGTGCACGTCGTCGAGGTGCTGAACCGGATGACGCGCGTCCGGCGGCGGATGATGCAGGACCTCGGCCGCGAGCCGACCTCGCGGGAACTGGCCGCCGAACTGGACGTCACCACCGAGAAGGTCGAGTGGCTGCGGCGGCAGGCCCGGGAGCCGGTGTCGCTGCACACCCCGCTCGGCGAGGACGGCGACGGCGAACTCGGCGACGTCATCGAGGACCCCGACGGCGGAGACCCCGCCGACGTCGTCGCGTCCTCGATGCTGCGCGGCCGGCTCGACGCCGTCCTGGAGACGCTCACCGAACGCGAGGCCGGCGTCATCTCGATGCGGTTCGGGCTGTCCGGCGGCGAGCCGAAGACGCTGGAAGAGGTCGGCAAGGTCTACGGGGTGACGCGCGAGCGCATCCGGCAGATCGAGTCCAAGGGCATGCACAAGCTGCGCCATCCCTCCCGGCGCGAGACCCTCGCCGATCTGCTCGGCTGACCCGCCCGGCCCGGTTCGCGGGCGGGCCGGGCCGCCGGCTCCGCCCGTGCCCGGCCGCTGCCGCCTCAGCCCTTCAAGGCCGGGTGACCAGGTCGGACGGATCGGTGTTGGCGCCGCACAGGACGACCATCACCCGTTCGCCCGGGGCCGGGCGGTAGGCGCCGGTGCGCAGGGCGGCGACCGCGGCGGCGGTGCCGTGTTCGACGGCCAGGCGGTACTCGTCCCAGACGAGCCGGCGGGCCTCGATGATCGCCTGGTCGGGGACGAGGACGGGCAGCACACCGGTGCGGGTCGCGACCGAGAACGCGATGTCGCCGAGCCGCGTCGCGCCGAGCGAGTCGGCGGCGATCCCCGACACCTCCACATCGACCGGGCGTCCCGCGTGCAGGGCCCGTTCGAGGGTCGGGATGGTCTCGGGCTCGACGCCGACCACGCGGGCGCGGCCTTCGAGGGCGGCGGCGACACCGGCCATCAGCCCTCCGCCGCCGACCGCGAGCAGGACGGTGTCGACCTCGCCGCCGGTCTGCTCCAGGATCTCCAGGCCGAGCGTGCCCTGCCCGGCGCAGACCTCGGGCAGGTCGTAGGCGTGGCAGAACAGGGCGCCGGTGTCGGAGGCGCGCTTGGTGGCGGCGTCCTGCGCCTCGGCGTACCGCGTTCCGACCTGGACGACCGCGGCGCCGAGCGCGCGCAGCCGGGCGACCTTCACCGCGGGCGCCGTCTCCGGGACGAACACCTCGGCGGGCACCCCCGCCTGTGCCGCGGCGTAGGCGAAGGCGAGGCCCGCGTTGCCGCCCGAGGCCGCGACGACGCCCGCGTCCGGGAGCCGGTCCCCGTCCCGCGCGGCGAGGATGTGGTTGAACGCGCCGCGTGCCTTGAACGACCCGGTGTGCTGGGTCAGTTCCAGCTTCAGCCACATCCGCCCGGCGGGCGCGACCGGGGCCGGATCGACCTCGATGAGCGGAGTGCGGCGGACATGGCCGGCGACCCGGTGCGCCGCGTCTTCGATGTCTGAACGAGAGATCACTCGGTGGTCCTCTCCGGGGCTCCGTCCTGCATCATCACCCAAACACAGTTCGGGGCTGACAGCGACCCACCGGCCTCTGTCAGCGGACGGTATGCGGCCTGTCAGCGGATGCGGGCAGCTTTGCGGACGACGCGGGAACACGTCCCGCCACTGATTCGGGAGCCGTCCATGACGAACACCTCGTCCATGAAGAACACCCCGTCCATGAAGAACAGCAGGGTCCTCATCTCCGGCGCGAGCATCGGCGGCCCCGCACTGGCGTACTGGCTGAACCGCTACGGCTTCGATGTCACGGTCGTGGAACTGATGCCGGGGTTGAGGCTCGGCGGCCAGGCGATCGACGTGCGCGGCCCGGCACTGGACGTCGCCGAGCGGATGGGCGTCCTGGACCGGATCCGCGAACAGCGCGTGGAGATGCGCGGAATGTCCATGGTGGACGCCGGCGGCGCCGAGCTTCACCGCACCGAGGAGTACACGTTCACCGGCGGCGACCTGAGCAGCCCCGACATCGAGATCCTCCGCGAGGACCTGTCGCGGATCCTCGCGGACGCGGCCGGCGAGGGCATCGAGTACCTGTACGGCGACTCGATCGCCGGGCTGGAGCAGGACGACGACGGCGTCCGGGTGATCTTCCACAGTGGGGCGATCCAGACGTTCGACCTGGTCGTCGGCGCGGACGGCCTTCACTCCAACACCCGCCGGCTGGCGTTCGGTCCGGAGCGGGACTTCCTCTCCCACCTCGGCCCCTACCTGGCGGTGTGGACGGCCCCGAACTTCCTCGGCCTGGACCGCTGGCAGATCGGCCACCGGACACCGGCCGGCAACTGGGGCGGCGTGATGAGCGTCCGGGGCAACACCGAACTCCGCGTCTTCCTGGGCTTCGAGTCCGAGAAGCCGATCGACTACGACCACCGCGACATCGCCGCGCAGAAGAAGATCATGGCGGACGCGCTGGCCGGCGGCGGCTGGGTGCTGCCCGAGCTCATCCGCACGATGTGGGACGCGAAGGACTTCCACTTCGACTCGATGGCGCAGATCCGCATGGACTCGTGGTCGAGGGGCCGGGTCGTCCTGCTCGGGGACGCCGGATACTGCGGGTCGCCGATGTCCGGGCAGGGCACGAGCATGGCCATCGTCGGCGCGTACGTCCTCGCGGGGGAGTTGAAGGCGGCGGGCGGCGACCACCGCGCCGCGTTCGCGAACTACGAGCGGGAGCTGCGCGGGTACATCGAGGCCAACCAGGACCTCGCGCTGGCCAACCGGGCGCAGGTGGAGGAGGGACGTGACGGCGAAGTCGGGATGTACGACCTCCAGGAGTTCGCGAAGGTCGTCAACTCCTACCAGGTGAAGGGCTACTGAGCGGGGCGGCGCAAGGAGGCGGCCCGCTCCAGCAGGATCTTGCGTTCGGGCGCGTTGCGGGTCAGTTCCGCGGCGCGCTCGAACTGCGTCCGGGCCTCGTCCAGCTGGCCGAGCCGGGCGAGGAGGTCCCCGCGGACGCTCGGCAGCAGGTGGTAGCCGCGCAGGGACGGCTCGTCCACCAGCGCGTCGGCGAGTGCGAGGCCCTTGTCCGGGCCGTGCGCCATGCCGACGGCGACCGCGCGGTTCAGTTCCACGACGGGGGACGGGGCGACGCTCGCGAGGACCGCGTAGAGGGACGCGATCTGTGCCCAGTCGGTGTCCTCGGCGGTGGGTGCCTGCGCGTGGCAGGCGGCGATCGCGGCCTGCAGGACGTACGGGCCGGGTGGCTCGCCGATCGCCTTCGCGCGGAGCAGGGCCGCGAATCCCCTGCGGATGAGGAGCCGGTCCCAGCGGCCGCGGTCCTGCTCCATGAGCGGGACGGGTTCGCCGGACGGCCCGGTGCGCGCGCGTGTCCGGGACGCCTGGATCTCCATGAGCGCGGCGAGCCCGTGCACCTCGGGTTCACCCGGCGCCAGTTCGGCGAGGATGCGGCCGAGGCGCAGAGCCTCCTGGCACAGGTCCGCCCGCACCCAGTCGCCGCCGCCGCTGGCCGCGTACCCCTCGTTGAAGATCAGGTAGACGACCTCCAGGACGGACGACAGCCGCGCCGCGCGGCCGGGCCCCTCGGGCACCTCGAACGGCACGCCCGCCTCCGACAGCGTCCGCTTCGCCCGGACGATCCGCTGCGCCACGGTCGGCTCGGAGACGAGGAACGCGTGCGCGATCTCCTCGGTGGTGAGGCCGCCGAGCATCCGCAGCGTCAGCGCGACCCGCGCCTGCACGGACAGGACGGGATGGCAGGCCGTGAAGATCAGCCGCAGGACGTCGTCCTCGATGTGCTCGTCGTCCGGGACGTCGAACTCCGCCGCCGGCCGCGTCTCCAGGTCGCGGCCCATCTCCGCCAGCTTGTGCTCGAACCGCCGCTCCCGGCGGATGCGGTCGATCGCGCGGCGCTTGCCGACGGCCATGAGCCAGGCGCCCGGGTTGTCCGGGACGCCTGACTCCGGCCACTGTTCGAGCGCGGCGACCAGCGCGTCCTGCGCGAGTTCCTCGGCGAGCCCGATGTCGTGCACCATCCGGGCGAGCCCGGCGATGATGCGCGCCGCCTCCAGCCGCCACACCGCGTCGATGCTCGCGTGCGCGGCGGATCCGCGCACGTCCGGCCCGTACGCGGATGATCCGTGCGCGGGGGGTTCGTCCGAAGCCGTCACGCCGCCGATGAGAGCACCCGCACCGGCCGCCGCGCAAGCTCAGCGGCCGATCACTGCCCCGGGAAGGGGTCCTCCGGGCCGAACACCTGCTTGATGACGCCCGTGCCGTCCCCGACGATCGACCAGAACCGCTTGGAGAGCTCGATCGCCTCCTCCCGGCTGCGCACCTCGATGAGGGCGAAGCCGACGACGCCCTCCTTGGCCTCGGCGAACGGGCCGTCGGTGACGGTGATCTTGCCGCTGGACGAGGTGATGCGGGTGCCGTACGGCTCCAGCCCGCCGGTCGCGAGCAGCACCCCGGCCCTGGCCATCTCCTCGATGAACTTGCCCATCTCCGCCTGGAGCTTCTCGTCCGGCGGCGCGTCGTCGGGGCCGTTGTCCGTGGTCATCATCATGAACCGCATGCTGTTTCCTCCTTGTGTCCTTGCCCGGGTCATCCCCGGTCTTCGCTGACGCGTCGAACATGGGGTGAACGGATCGACATCTCGCCCGGATTTTTTCGGTTTTCTTTTCGGAACCGGAATCGTGCCAGGTCAGTGTGGTGTCGCTCGGGCATCCGGTTCAAAAACCGCAAGTCGCCACAAATCAGGATGTTCAGACCGGTGGGCAAGCGGTCCACCTGCGGGTAACTTTCTTCTCCGTAGGAAGATTTCTTGCACGCCGAGGAGGCATCCCGTGGAAGATCTAGCATCGGTCCGGGGGTGCGCGGGAGCATGAGCCGACATCCGGACGAGTCGATCCCCATCGTGCAGGACCACCGGACCGCCGGGCCGACCGTGCTGCGGATGCTGGTCGGCGCGCAGCTGCGCCGCTTCCGCGAGGCCGCCCGGATCTCCACCGAGGCCGCGGGCTATGAGATCCGCGGCTCGCACTCCAAGATCAGCCGGATGGAGCTGGGCCGGGTCGGCTTCAAGGAACGCGACATCGCCGACCTCCTGACCCTCTACGGCGTGACCGACCCCGATGTCCGCGAGGAGCTTCTGGAGCTGGCCGAACACGCCAACACCCCCGGCTGGTGGCAGGTGTACGGCGACGTGGTGCCCAGCTGGTTCGAGCCCTACCTCGGCCTGGAGCAGGGCGCCGTCGTGATCCGTGTCTATGAGATTCAGAACGTCCCGGAGCTGCTGCAGACCCCCGACTACGCGCGCACACTCATCACCGCCCGCCACCCCGAGGCGTCCCAGGCCGAGATCGAGCGGCGGGTCGAACTGCGCATGGCGCGCCGCCGCGTGTTCGACCGCCGCGAGCCGCTGAAGCTGTGGGCCGTCCTGGACGAGGCGGTGCTGCGCCGCGTCGTCGGCGGCCCCGCCACGATGCGCGCCCAGCTTGAGCACCTGATCGAGATGGCGGCGCTGCCCAACATCACCGTGCAGGTCCTGCCGTTCACGGCCGGAGGGCACGCGGCCGAGGGCGGCCCGGTGACGCTGCTCCGGTTCGCCGAGCCCGAACTGCCCGACATCGTCTACCTGGAGCAGCTCACCGGCGCCCTCTACCCGGACCGGGCGTCCGACATCGCCCGCTACCGGGACGTCCTGAACCAGCTCGGCGTCCAGGCCGAACCGCCGTCCCGCACGCCGGAGATCCTCCGGGCCGTCCTCGCCGGCCGCTGAGCTACTTGGCGGCCGGGACGTAGGTCGCGATGATGACGCCGGTCGTGAAGACCTTGGTGTCGGCCAGCTCGAACGATGCCGCGAAGCCCTTCCGGGTGAGCAGCTCCTCGGGGTCGCCGGGGCCGACGATCACGGGGTGGATCCAGAGGCGCAGCTCGTCCAGCAGGCCGTGCTCCACGAGCGTGCGCGACACCGGGCCGAAGCCGTACTGCAGGATGTCCTGGCCGTCCTGCTCCTTGAGCTTGGTGAGCTCGGCGACGGCCTCGGACCGGGGGATCGCCGTCGAGTCGCCCCAGGCCGGCTTCTTCAGGGAGTCGGACACGACGTAGTGGGGCAGGGTGTTCATCCGGACGCCGAAGTCACCGGTCGACTCCTCCATCGCCGGCCACGCCTGCGAGAAGCCCTCGAACGTCTTGCGCCCCATCAGCAGGGCGTCGCAGGAGAACAGCAGATCCCGCGCGTAGCCGGCGGCCTCGTCCTGGAAGTACGCCGAAGTCCAGTTCTGCGGGTTCTCGATGACGCCGTCGAGCGACACGTACGTCGAGTTGATGATCTTGCGCATGATGTCCTCCGTGAGATCGGATCGTGCTGTCCTTCTCGCTTGCTGGAACCACCATGCGCGACACCGTTTACGGGATTCTTACGGTCGCCTTCCGCGCATCGCTCCGCGTTAGGGTCGGAGCGTGCGATTCGGGGTACTCGGTCCGCTCGCCGTCTGGACCGACGACGGTGAGCTGGTGCCCGTACCCGGCCTGAAGGTCCGGGCGCTGCTGGCCGACCTGCTGGTGCACGAGGGCCGTCCCGTGCCCGCGGACCGGCTGATCGACGACCTGTGGGGCGGTGAGCAGGGCGGGGCACTGCCCGGCAACCCGATGGGGGCGCTGTCGGCGAAGGTGTCGCAGCTGCGCCGGGTCCTGGAGGACGCCGAACCGGGGGCGCGGGCGCTGGTCGAGTCGCGTCCCGCCGGGTATCTGCTGGGCGCCGGCGACGAGCGGGTGGACGCGCGGCGGTTCCAGATCCTGGTGGAGCGGGCGCGCCGGGCGGAGGAGCCGAAGGAGCGCGCGGAACTGCTGGCCGAGGCGCTGGGCCTGTGGCGCGGCCCCGCCTTGGCGGACTTCGCCGACGAGCCGTTCACCCGTGCGGCGATCGCGCGGCTGGCCGAGCTGCGGCTGACCGCGCTGGAGGAGCACGCCGAAGTGCGGCTCGACCTGGGCGAGCACGGCGCGCTGGCGGGAGAACTCGGCGACGCGGCCCGGGAGCATCCGCTGCGGGAGCGCCTGCGCGCCGCGCACATGCGGGCGCTGTACCGGGCGGGACGCCAGAACGAGGCGCTGGAGAGCTACGAGCGGTACCGGGCGCTGCTCGCCGGCGAGCTGGGCCTCGACCCCGGCTCCGAGCTGGCCGGTCTGCAGCGCGCGATCCTGCGGCAGGACCCCGCCCTGGACGCGCCCGCCCCGCCGCCGTCCCGCCGCCGGTCGAACCTGCCCGTACCGCCCACCGAGCTGATCGGGCGGGACGACGCGGTCCGCGACATCCGCGCCCGCATCGGCACCGACCGGCTGGTCACGCTGACCGGGCCGGGCGGGGTGGGCAAGACGCGGCTGGCGATCGAGACCGCGTCCGGGCTCGTGGACGCGTTCGGCGACGGCGTGTGGATGGCGGAGCTGGCCGGCTTCGAACGCTCGACCGTCCCGGATCTGGCGGACGTCGTGACCGCGATCCTCGACCTGCGGGACGCGCCGGGGGCCCCGGAGGCGGCGCTCGACCGGCTCGCGGCGGCGCTCGGCGCGCGCCGGCTGCTGCTCGTCCTCGACAACTGCGAACACGTGATCGAGCAGGCCGCCGGGCTGGTGGAGCGGCTGCTGCGGAAGGTCCCCGGGGTGCGGGTCCTCGCGACGAGCCGGGAGCCGCTCGGGCTGCCCGGCGAGGTGGTGTGGGCCGTCCCGCCGCTGGACGTGCCGCGCGAGCGGGACGATCCGGCGGAGTCGAGCGCGGTCCGGCTGTTCGCGGCGCGGGCGCAGGCGGCGGCCCGCGGCTTCCGGCTGGACGCGGGCACGGCCGGCCCGGTCGGGGAGCTGTGCCGGCGGCTGGACGGCCTGCCGCTCGCGCTGGAACTGGCCGCGACCAAGGTGCGCGCGCTCGGGATCCAGGGCCTCCTCGACCGGCTCGACGACCGGTTCCGGCTGCTGTCGTCCGGGCATCGCGGCGCTCCGGCCCGGCAGCGGACGCTGACCGCGATGATCGACTGGAGCTGGGACCTGCTGACCGAGCCGGAGCGGGCGGTCCTGCGGCGGCTGTCGGTGCACGCCGACGGCTGCGCCGCCGAGTCGGCCGAGGCGGTGTGCGCCGGCGCGGACGTCCCCGAGGCGGAGGTCCTGGACGTCCTGGTCCGGCTGGTCGACCGCTCGCTCGTCGTCATGACCGAACGCGCCGGCGAGGGGCCGCGCTACCGGCTGCTGGAGTCGGTCGCCGCCTACGCCGCCGACCGGCTGGCGGAGGCGGGCGAGACCGAGCGGACGCGGGCCGCGCACGGCCGCCACTACACCGGCCTGGCCGAACGCGCGGAACGCCACCTCTACGGGCCCGAGCAGGCGTACTGGCTGCGCAGGCTCGACCTGGAGTCGGCGAACCTGCGGGCCGCGCTCGACGCCCTGCCGGGCGGCGCGGCGCTGCGGCTGGCCAACGCGCTCGCCTGGTACTGGTTCCTGCGCGGCCGGCTGAGCGAGGCGCTGCGGTCGCTGGACGCCGCGATCGGCGTGGACGGCCCGGTCCGCGACCGGGCGAGGGCGCTGACCTGGCGGGCCGGGCTGTCGGTCCTGAAGGGCGTCCCCGGAGACTGGACGCCCCGCCGTGACGAGGCCCTGCGGCTCGTGGACGAGGCGGCGGACGCGCGCCTCGCCGCCTGGGCGCGCTGGTTCCTGATGTTCGCCCAGTTCGAACTGGACGATGCCGGGGCGAACGCGGTCATGCTGGACGAGGCGCTGGCCGAGTTCCGGGCGTCCGGCGACCGGTGGGGCGAGGCGGCCTCGCTGATCCTGCGCGCCAAGCACGCCCACGCGCACGGCGACCCCGCCGCGCTGGAACGTGACGCGGAGCGCGCCGCCGCGCTGTTCGGCGAGGTCGGGGACCGCTGGGGCCGGCTCCAGGCGATCGAATGGCTCGGCGCGGCGGCCGAGCTGACCGGCGACTACGAACGCGCGGAACGGCTGCAGCGGGACGGGCAGCGGATGGCCGAGGAACTGCACATGTGGCCGGACGTCGCCGTCCGGATGGCGTGGCGCGGCTGGGTCGCCCACCTGCGCGGCGACCACGCGTCCGCGCGGCGGCTGTTCGGGCGGGCGCACCGGGTGGCGGTGGAGCAGGGGTTCGCGCAGGCTGTGACGTTCGCCGATCTCGGGCTCGGGCTGGTGGCGCGCCGCGAGGGACGCCTCGACGACGCCGAGGACCGGCTTCGCCGCATGCTGGCGGCGGTGTCGCCGGAGGAGTTCCCGCCGCTGTATCTGCCGCTGGTCCAGACGGGCCTCGGATATGTGGCCGAGGCGCGCGGCGACGCCGCGCGGGCCGTCCGGTACCAGCGGGACGCGCTGACCGTCGCGATCAGGCTGGAGTCGCCGCGCGATCTGGCGTTCTCGCTGGAGGGGCTGGCCGCGGCGCTCGGCCTGGCCGGACGCTCCGGGGACGCGGCGGCGGCGCTGGCGACGGCGGCGGCCGTCCGGGCGTCGGCCGGGCTGCGGCCCGGTCCCGCCGAGCGGGAGGACATCGACCGCGCCGCCGCGCGTGCCGGGGATCCGGCCGCGTCAGGGGCCGTCCTGGAGCCGGTCGACATCCTCCGGCGCGCCGAGTCCGTCCCGCCGGAGGGGGTCTCCGTCTGGGCGCCGCCTGGATGATTTTCCGGTTATTGCAGGAACGTTGCGGAACATCACGGAATCATCGCGGCCCCTTGTGGTATAGGCCACAGCGGGGTGAGCATGATCGACTGTGAGACTCCGGGGGCTGGTTCTCAGGCGCATGGCGGGCGATCGCATGCTGATCCTCGCCGCGTGCGCGACCGCGCTGTTCGCGACCACCGTGCTCACCACCCTCGTCGGCTACACCGGGTCGGTGACCCGCGAGGGCCTGCGGCGCACCCTGGCGGAGGCGACCGCCGACACGACCGGGACCGTGATCGGCGCGCACGTCCCCGGCGGGGGCCTCACCAAGGTGCAGGACCGGATCGGCGGGGCGCTCAAGGAGATCTACGGGGACGTCCCGCTGTCGGTCTCGATGAGCGTGCGCAGCGACACCTACACGCTGCCCGGCCAGGAGAACAGCGCCCATCCCGACCTGACCGCGTTCCAGACCTTCACCGGGATCGAGCGGCACGCGCGGCTCGTCAGGGGACGCTGGCCCCGCGAAGGCGGCGAGCCGATCGAGGCGGTCCTGCCCGAACCGGCCGCTCGCGCCGTCCACGCGGACGTGGACGACGTCCTCACCCTGCACGGGCGCGTCGACAAGAAATCGGTCGTGCGGGTCCGCGTCGTCGGGGTGTTCGAGGTCCCCGACCCGGGTGCGTACTTCTGGCAGGACGACCGGCTCGTCACGGCCGGCGTCGTCCGGCTCGACTACACCACGTACGGGCCGTTCGTGGTGCCGCCCGGCGTGTTCGCGCAGCGCTTCACCGGAACCGGCGTGGACGCCCGCTTCACGGTCCTGCCCGACCTGCGCCGGCTGGACGCCGGCGACCTCGGCCCCCTCCGCGACCGGGTCGCCGGCACCCGGGCCACCTTCGCGAAGGCGGGCGGCGGCGGGGCGCAGTACACCGTCGTGACGAGGCTGCCCGAGCTGACCGGGCACCTGCACGACGCGGTGCTCGTCGCCCGCTCCACGATGCTCATCCCGGTGATCCAGCTGATCCTGCTCGCCGGGTGCGCGTGGCTGCTCGTCTCGCGGCTGCTCGCCGACCACCGGCGCGGCGAGGTCGCGCTGCTGCGCACCCGCGGCGTCGGGATGCGGCAGCTCGCCGGCCTCGGCTTCGCCGAGGGACTGCTGATCGCCCTGCCCGCCGCCGTGCTCGGCCCCCTGCTCGCCGGTCCGCTGCTGCGGCTCGCGAGCCACGCCCCCGCCGTCCGGGCGTCCGGGCTGCGGCTCGACCCCGGACCGCTCGCGCCGCTGTGGATCGTCTCGGCGGTCACCGCGCTGCTCTGCGCCGCCGCCCTGACGCTCCCGGCACTGCGCGGCGCCAACCGCACGTTCGTGGAGGTGCAGGCCGGGATCGGCCGCCCGCCGCGCGGCGGCCTGCTCGGCTCGGGCGCCGACCTCGCGCTGCTGCTGGTCGCCGGGCTCGCCCTCTGGCAGCTCACCCGGTACGGCGCGACCGGCGCGGACCTCGCCGCCGGCGTCGACCCGTTCATCGTGTCCAGCCCGGCCCTCGCGCTGCTCGCCGGCGGCGTCCTCATGCTCCGGCTGCTGCCGGTCGTGTCGCGGGTCGCCGAACGGGCCGCCACCCGGGGGCTCGGGCTCGTTCCCGTCCTCGGCACCCGGCAGGTCGGGCGGCGGCGGCTCCGGTACGCGGGCCCCGTCCTGCTGCTCGCCATGGCGATGGCCGTCGGGGTGCTGTCGGTCGTGACGATGGCGACCTGGCACCGCTCCCAGGCCGACCAGGCCGACTTCCAGAGCGGAGCCGACCTGCGGCTGGCCGACACCGCCGCCACCGGCGGCCCCACGCCGCTCGGCCACGGCGGGCGGTTCGCCGCGCTGCCCGGCGTCACCTCCGCGACCGGGGTGCTGCGCTCGGACGCCGACCTCGGCACCAGCCCGGCGACCCTCCTCGGGGTGGACGCGCGGGCGCTCGGCGGGATCCTGCGCGTCCAGCCCGGGCTGCACCGCGACCTGCGGCTGGACGGGCTGGCGAAGGCCCGCCCCGCCGCGCCCGCGCTGGCCCTCCCGGGAAGGCCCGGCCGGCTGAGCTTCGACGTGCGGCTGACCCACGACGGGCCGTACCCCCCAGAGCTCAAAGGGGGGAGGTCGCAGGGCGGCAAGTCCTTCCACCTCGCGGTGACGATCGTGGACGGCCGCGGGGTGGCCCGGCGGGCGATGCTGCCGGGCGTCGCCGCCGACGGCAAGGAGCACACCCTCACCCTGGACGCCGCCGCCCTCGCCGGGCCGGACGGCGTCCTCACCTACCCGCTGGCGGTCCGGGGCGTCCACTACCTCTACGACACCAACCCCGTCTCCGGGCAGCTCGCCCTCGACGTCCTGCGGGTGCGCGGCGACGGCGGCGCGGACGCGACGCTGCCCGCCGGCGGCCGCTGGGACGCCTTCGGCCAGACCAAGGACTCAGAGGTGAAGATCACCCCCCATGCCGAGGAGGCGAAGGGCGCACTGCTGCGGCTGTCCATCCCGCGCACCTCGTCCAAGCTGGTCTTTGGCGGGCTGCGGGGTGACATCTACCTGCCCGTCGCCGATGTCACGGTCCATGCGATGGTCGCCACGGCCACCCCGCCCGCCCACGACGGGATCAACACCGACCTCCAGCCGTCCGTCCCCGGCGTCATCACGAGCGCACTGGCCGCGCGCATCAAGGTCGGTGTCGGCGGCACGGTGACCCTGGGCACCCCCGGCGCCCAGCAGCCGATCCGGGTGGCGGGGATCGCGCCGGCGCTGCCGAGCGTGCCGGACGGGCAGCCCGCCGCCCTCGTCGACCTGCCCACGCTGACCGAGCGGCGGCTCGCCGTGAGCGGCGCGGACCCGGCGGGCATCGCGCCCGGCGAATGGTGGGCCTCGGTGCGCGGCGACCGCACCGGCCCGGCGGTGCGGGCCCTCGCCGCCCACCCCGACTGGGGCAAGGTCGCCGCGGACCGCGCCGCGCTGCGCACCCGGCTCCGCAACGCCCCGCTCGGCGCGGGACTCCAGGGCGCGCTCGTCCTCGGCTTCGGCACCGCGCTGGTCTTCGCCGTCATCGCGTTCGTCGTGAACGCGGCGGTGACGTCCGGGGAGCGGTCGCGCGAGTTCGCCGTGCTGCGGGTCATCGGCGTCCACCCCCGGCAGGTCGCCGGGATGCTCGCGATCGAGCAGGCGTACCTGGTCGCGCTCGGCCTGCTGGGCGGGACGGTGCTCGGCCTGATCGTCGCGCGGCTCGCCGTCCCGCACATCGTGCTCGGTGTGCGCGCCGCCCGGCCCTACCCGCCCGCCGAGGCGGTCGTCCAGTGGCCCGTGCTGCTCGCCATGATCGCCGGGGTGACCGCGGTGCTCGGGGTCGTGCTGCCACCGGTGATCGGGGCGCTGCGCCGCCGCGACCTCGGCGGGGAGCTGCGCATGGGGGAGGAGCGATGAGCAGTCCCGCCCTGCGGCTGGCCCGCGCGCACTGGGCGCCGCTCGTCGCGCTGGCCGTGCTGACACTGCTGTCCGCGCTGTTCGCCGTCGCCGTCCCGGCCCGCACAGCCGCCGGCTACGACCGCGCCGGGGCCGCCGCGGTCAGGGGGACCGACCTGCGGGTGGTGGGCACGGCGGCCGGTCCGGAGGCGGCGCGGCCCATTTCGTCCGGCGCGGCGCTGGAGACGGTCACCGTCGACTGGCAGACGCTGCTGCCGCCGTCCCTGCGCGACGTGGCCGGGGAGCCCGAAGGCTCGGTCGGCACGGCCCGCATGGACGTCCTCGGGAACGCCCCGCGCCCCCGGAAGCTGTCGCTGAGCCACGACCCGGGCGCGTTGAAACGGATTCGCCTCGTCGCCGGCGGCATACCGTACGCCGAGCCCGGCCGGCTCTCCGGCGACGTCCCGATCATCGTCTCCAAGACCTATGCCACCGCGATGGGCTACAAGGTCGGCACTCGGCTCGCGCTCACCGAGGGGTCCCGGCCCAGGGCCGTGCAGGTCCGCATCACCGGCCTGTACGAGCCGTTGAACACCGCCGACAGGTACTGGCAGTGGGGGCCGCGCTGGAGCATGCTGCGGCCCGTACCGACCCTGGTGAGCAACGGCAAGGAGGGGGTCCTGACCGATGTGGGCACGGCGCTGATGGGCGCCGGCGGATCCGTGATGCTCACCCGCGACCCGGCGCGGCAGCTCACCTTCACCTGGCGGTTCCCCATCCGCGCCGACAACGTGGACGCCGAGCACGCCGCCGCGATCACCGCCGACCTGGACCCCTTCCGGGCCGCGGTGCAGGGCCGCCCCGGCCTGTTCCCCTGCAAGGTGGAGACCGCGCTGGACACTCGGCTGAAGGGGTACACGGCCCGGCTGCACACCGCCCGGACCGTCCTCGGCCTGGCGCTCGGCGGGCTCGCCGCCGTCGCCGCCGGGGTGCTGCTGCTCGCCGCCGGGCTGATCGGCGAACGGCTCCGGCCCGTCCTCGCCACCATGCGGGCGCGCGGGGCGTCGCTGCGCCAGCTCGCCGCCCCCGTGTTCGGGCTGACGGCGGCGGCCGTCGTCCCGTCCGCCGGGCTAGGGTACGCGGCGGGACGGCTGCTGGACGCGGGCCCGCCGCAGCCCGGCTCGGCGTACGCCATCGCCGCGCTGGCCCTCACCGTCGTCACCGTGGCCACCGCGCTGGTCTGGCGGGAACGGGACGCCGGCCTCGGCGTCCAGAAGCGCGACGACATCGGCTCCGCCCGGCCGTCCCGGCGGCGGCTCGTGCTGGACGGCCTCCTCGTCGCGCTCGCCGTGATCGGCGTCGTGCTGCTGCGCCGGCGCGGCCACGCCGCCGGAACCGACCCGCTGGTCGCCGCCGTCCCCGCGCTGCTCGGCGCGGCCGTCGGCGTCCTCGTGCTGCGGGTCTACCCGTACCTGATGCGCGCCGCCGGCCCGGTGACGCGCCGCCGCCGCGGCGCCGTCGCGTTCCTCGGCCTCGCCCGCGCCGCCCGGCAGAACATCGTCGGGGCGCTGCCGCTGGCCGTGCTGCTGCTCGCCGCCGCCATCGCCGGGTTCACCGCCACCGTGGACACCGGACTGCGGGACGGGCAGGTCCGCGCGTCCTACGCCGCGGTCGGCGGCGACGCCCGGCTCGCCGCCGGGCCGGTGGACGAGGCCGCCCTCCGCCGGATCCGCGCCGTACCCGGCGTGACCGGCGTGCTCCCGGCCCGGATCGTCGAGACCGTGTCCACCGCGACGGACCCCGCGCCGATGACCCTGGTAGGCGTGGACCTCCACGCCTACCGGAAGCTCGCGCCGTCCGTGCCCGACATCCCCGACTCCGGGGTCCTGATGTCGCCGCTCGCCGCCGAGACCATGGGGCACGGCGAGGTGACGCTGAGCCGCCCCGGCCTCACCCCGATCCGCGTCAAACCGACCCGGACGATCGAGCGTTTCCCCGGACAGGAGACGGGCTCCGCGTTCGTGGTCGTCCCCTACAAGCTGATCGCCGCGGAGAAGGGCTTCCCGTCCCAGGTCTTCGTCACCGGCCACGACCTGGACGCCCGGAAGCTGAGCGCCGCCGCCGGCGGCGGCCGCCGCGTCGAGCTGCGCCGGGACGTCCTGCGCGGCATGGCGAGCGACGACATGGTGACCGTCGTCCACGACACCTTCCGGAACGACGCGGTCCTCGGCGGCGCGTTCGGGCTGCTCGCGGTGCTGCTCGTCCTGGTCGTCGGCGCCCGCGCCCGCGCCCGCACCATCGCGCACCTGCGCACCCTCGGGCTGAGCCGGCGGCAGAGCCGCGCGCTCGCCCTGGTGGAGATCGCGCCCGTCCTGCTCTGCGCCGTCGGCGCCGGCTGGGTGCTCGGCCTCCTGCTCCCCGAGATCACCGGCCCGGTCGTCGACCTGCGCCCCTACACCGGCGGCTACGCCGTCACCGCCCACGTCCCGGACCTGCCGGCGCTGCTCGGCCTCGCCGGCGCGCTGCTGCTCGCCGCCGCGGCGGCCGTCGCCGTCGACCGGGTCTTCGACACCGACCCCGGAACCGTCCTGAGAACGGGGGACTCATGACCGACACGCCCAGCCTCGCCGAACTGGAACGCCGCGCCGCCGAACGCGGGCCCGTCTACGGGGAGGGCGCGCACATCGTCTGCGACAACCTCGTCCGCATCTACAAGACCGACGGCATCGAGGTCGTCGCGCTCCAGGGCCTGGACCTGCTCGTCAACCCCGGCGAGCTGATCGCGATCGTCGGCGCGTCCGGCTCCGGGAAGTCGACGCTGCTGAACATCCTGTCCGGCCTGGACGTCCCGACCGCCGGCGTCGCCCGCGTCGCCGGGGCGGACCTGCTCACGATGACGGCCAAGGAACGCCTGCGCTTCCGGCGCGAGCAGGTCGGGTTCGTCTGGCAGCAGACGTCCCGCAACCTGCTCCCGTACCTGACCGCCGCGCAGAACGTGGAACTGCCGATGCGGTTCGCCGGCCGGTCCCGCCGCGAACGCGCCATCCGCGCCGCCGAACTCCTCGGCCTGCTCGGCGTCGGCGACTGCGTGGCCCGCCGCCCCGAGGAACTGTCCGGCGGCCAGCAGCAGCGCGTCGCGATCGCGGTCGCCGTCGCGAACGAACCGCACGTCATCCTCGCCGACGAACCCACCGGCGAACTCGACACCGCCACCGCCGCCGAGGTCTTCACCGCGCTCCGCCGCGTCAACGAGGAACTCGGCACCACCACCGTCGTCGTCACCCACGACCCGCAGGTGGCCGAGCGCGTCGACCGCACCGTCGGCATCCGCGACGGCCGCACCAGCAGCGAGGTCCGCCGCCGCGCCGAGGCCGACGGCACCCGCACCGCCGAGGAGTACGCCCTCCTCGACCGCGTGGGCCGCGTCCAGCTCCCGAAGGGGTTCACCGAGGCCCTCGACATGCGCGACCGTGTCCGCCTCAACCTGGAAAGCGACCACGTCGGCGTCTGGCCCGACCAGAAGGAGACCGAATGACCGCCCCGATGGTCGCCGTGGAGGACCTGGCCCGCACCTACCGGACGGGCAAGATCGAGGTCCCCGCGCTGCGCGGCGTGTCCTTCACCCTCGCCCCCGGTGAGCTCGTCGCGCTCAAGGGCCGCTCCGGGTCCGGCAAGACCACCCTGCTCAACCTGATCGGCGGCCTGGACACCCCGGACGGCGGCACCGTCCGCGTCGACGGCCGCGACGTGGGCGCCCTCTCCGAGGACGACCTCCTCGCCCTCCGCCGCGACGACATCGGCTACGTCTTCCAGTCCCACGGCCTGATCCCCGTCCTGTCGGCCGCGGAGAACGTGGAAGTACCGCTCCGCCTGGCCCGCACGCCCCAGGCCGAACGCGACGAGCGGGTCCGCATCCTCCTGGCCCTGGTCGGCCTGGCCGACCACGCGGCCCAGCGCCCCTACGAACTGTCCGGCGGCCAGCGCCAGCGCGTGGCCATCGCCCGCGCCCTCGCCAACCGTCCCCGCCTGCTCCTGGCCGACGAGCCGACGGGCCAGCTGGACTCCGAGACGGCCGCCGCGATCATGCCCCTCCTCCGCGCATTCGTGGCGAGCGAGGGCGTGACCGTCCTGGTGGCGACGCACGACCCGGCCCTGCTCTCCGAAGCGGACCGGGTCCTGACCCTGGAAGACGGCGCGATAACCGAAACCCCCGTCCCCACCCCCTGATCACCCGACCGGGATCGTGTACGCCAGCTCGTACCGATCCACGGGCACCACGATGTCGGCGGTCTCGACGGGCCGTTCTCCGGTGTAGGTGCGCCGGATCACCATCACGATGGCCCCCATCGGCTCGTCCAGCCGCTCGGCCTCGTCCGCGAGAACGGCCCGTGCCGTCACGACCTCGGTCGCCAGCGACACGTCCTGCCCGATGGCCCGCATCCGCGCGACCACACCGGCGCCCGCATACGGCCCCTCCTCCGGCAGCATCACCGGAGTCCCGCGGGTGAGCTCCAGCGGCTCCCATGACGTCGAGAGCATGACGGGCCGGCCGTCCGCGAGGAAGGTATACCGCGTCACCATGACCGGATCGCCTTCGGCGACGCCGAGCCGCTCGGCCACCACCGGCGTTGCCGCACTCGTCTCCGAGGCCGACTGCCACGTCCCCGAATACCCCTGCGCCTCCATGTCCGCGCGGAACGGGGAGGTCGCACGCCCGTGCGCGCGGTACCAGCTTCTGGTGAGGCGCTTGACCTCCGGGCGCTGACGCACATATGTGCCGCTGCCCGAGCGGGACTCGACGTACCCCTCGGACACCAGCAGCCGGACGGCCTCAACGGCCACGCGGTCCGACACGCCATGCTCGCGTGCGAGCTCGTGGCGTGAGGGAACCCGGTCGCCCGGGGCCAGGCGGCCTTCGACGATCTGTTTGCGCAGATCGTCGGCAATACGCAGGTATGCGGGCTGGGTCACGGTGACTCCGGTGGCGATGCGGGCGCGATTTCTCGATCCAAGCTTGACAAGCTGCGTACACAACTCTCAAGCTGAGTACTCAGCTTGACCGTCACTTAACGTCATGACTTGATCGCTTGGGGGTGCCCTCCTGTATGGAATGGTCCCAGACCTACCCGGGTCTTCCGTCCATGGTGCCTGCGGTTCGCGCATTCGTGCGCGGACTCCTCGATGGCTCCCCGCGAACCTCCGATGCCGAACTCGCCGTCTCGGAACTCGCCGCGAACTCCCTGCGCCACACACCGAGCGGCGGGGCGGGCGGTGAGTTCTCCGTCGCCGTGGCGTTGCGGCCGGGATGGGCGCGCATCGCCGTGACGGACGCCGGGGCCGGTGAATGGAAGCGACCCGAGACGTCCCCGGACGCGGTGGCCGAGTACGGACGCGGCCTCTTCATCGTCGAGCAAGTGGCCGACAAGATCGGCCATGACGTCACCGAGTCCGGCCAGATCCTATGGGCGGAGTTCATCTGGGACGTCGAGCCGTGAGCCTGGGGCCGCTGGGGGACAACGGGATGTCGGCCGAGCCATCGGCGCGGCCCGGACCCGGAACGCGCTCACACGTGAGGTCGCCTGCTCAATGCCCCGGACAAGCTGCGCAAGGGGACGGCCAGGCGTGACATCCGAAAAGCGTCCAGCAAGGGTGTGGAGGTGTGAGGTGGGTCGGACGCGGCGGGCGGTGGCATTGATCACGGGTGCCGGAGCAGGAAAGCCGGGGCGAGTCGTGCGGGCGGCCCTGGGCCGCTGGCGGGTGGTGCTGGACTGGCGGACGTGCATAGGCCATGACACGGCGGTGTGGAACCTGGAACTGCTCAAGACCGCACTCAAAGCGAGGGGCTGGCGGTGTGTGGGGCTGTACGAGAAGGAGGAGTTCCGGTACCCGGTGCCGCTGCTGTGGGTGTACGCCAGCGGGGTGGCCGACGACATCGGCGCCGTGGTGACCGTGCGGGCGACGCCGGGCGGGGCGTGGGGCTATTTCGAGACAGGGCTGCGGCGGGGCTGGTTCCTGG
This sequence comes from Actinomadura formosensis NBRC 14204, assembly GCF_001552155.1. GTDB lineage: Bacteria > Actinomycetota > Actinomycetes > Streptosporangiales > Streptosporangiaceae > Spirillospora > Spirillospora formosensis. The sequence continues at coordinate 33,820 of NZ_BCQQ01000018.1, forward strand.
CCCCGTGCGGTGACGCCGAAGTGGCGGTGGATCGGCTGGATCGGCTGCTGAAGTACCGGCTGTACCCCAACATCGAATGGACCACCCCGTGCTGAACGGAGCGAGGGGCAGGGGAAACGTCTCGTAGCTCGCGCAGGTTCGAGGCGGGGGCAAAGGGGCCATGTTCCCATCGGCGCGTCCCTGGTTGCCGGGTGATCGGCTGGGAACCGGTATCGGGGATGGGAGGCGCCATGGCGACGGTCGTGCTGGTGGGGACGCTCGATACCAAGGGGGAGGAGTACGCGTGGCTTCGTGAGCGCGTGCGGGAGCTCGGGTGCGACGTGGTTCTCGTGGACGCGGGGGTCGGGCCGTCCGAGGTCGAGGCCGATGTCTCCGCCGAGGAGGTCGCGCGGGCCGGGGGCACTTCTCTTCAGGAGTTGCGGGACGCGGGGGACCGGGGGGCCGCCGTCACCGCGATGGGAGAGGGCGCGGCGGCCGTGCTCGCGGGGCTGGAGCGGGTGGACGCCGTACTCGCCGTGGGCGGCAGCGGCGGGTCGTCCGTCGCGGCGCGGGCCGTGCGGGACCTGCCGATCGGGCTGCCCAAGCTGATCGTGTCCACGATGGCGTCCGGGGACGTCGCACCCTATGTGGGCGCCAGGGACGTGACGCTCACCTACAGCGTGGTCGACATCGCGGGCGTCAACCGGGTGTCGCGGCTGATCCTCGGGAACGCGGCGGCAGCCGCGGCCGGGATGGCGAAGGCTTACGCGCAGGCGCGGTCGGCGCCCGCGGCGGACGAGCGGCCGCTGGTCGGGGCGTCCATGTTCGGGGTCACCACCCCGGCGGTGGACGCCGCGCGGCAGCGGCTGGACGAACTGGGCTACGAGGTGCTCGTCTTCCACGCGACGGGGGCCGGAGGGCGGGCGCTTGAGGGGCTCGTGGAGAGCGGGCTGCTCGCCGGTGTGCTGGATCTGACCACCACGGAGCTGGCGGACGATCTCGTCGGGGGTGTGCTCTCGGCCGGGCCCGGGCGGCTCACGGCGGCCGGGCGGCACGGGGTGCCGCAGGTCGTGGCGCCCGGGGCGCTGGACATGGTCAACTTCGGGCCGCGCGAGACCGTCCCCGAGCGGTTCGAAGGGCGCGACCTCTACATCCACAACCCGACCGTGACCCTGATGCGCACGACGCGGGAGGAGATGGCCGAGCTGGGCCGGCGGATCGCCGGCAAGCTCGGGGCCGCGACCGGGCCGACCGCACTGTTCGTCCCGCTCGGGGGCGTGTCGGCGCTGGACGCGCCGGGGATGCCGTTCCACGACCCGGCGGCGGACGAGGCGTGCTTCGCGGCCATGGAAGGCGCCGTGGAGACGGAGAGGCTCGACGTGAACATCAACGATCCGGTGTTCGGCCGCGCGATGGCCGACCGGCTGCACCAGATGATCTCGGGGGGATCGCAGTGAACCGTGAGACCGTCCTGTTCCGGCTGCGCAACGCCGTCGCGGAGGGCAAGCCGATCATCGGTGCCGGGGCGGGCACCGGGCTGTCCGCCAAGTGCGCGGAGGCCGGCGGCGTCGATCTGATCATCATTTACAACTCGGGCCGGTACCGGATGGCGGGACGAGGGTCGCTGGCCGGGCTGCTGCCCTACGGGGACGCCAACCAGATCGTGGTGGAGATGGCGTCCGAGGTGCTGCCGGTCGTCAAGGACACCCCCGTCCTGGCCGGGGTGTGCGGGACCGACCCGTTCCGGGTGATGCCCGTCTTCCTCGACCAGTTGAAGGCCATGGGATTCGCGGGCGTCCAGAACTTCCCCACGGTCGGCCTCTACGACGGCGTGTTCCGGCAGAACATCGAAGAGACCGGCATGGGGTACGACCTGGAGGTCCAGATGGTGCGGCTCGCGCATGAGCGCGGTCTCGTCACCGCCCCCTACGTGTTCGACGAGGACCAGGCACGGGCCATGGCCGAAGCGGGCGCGGACGTTCTCGTCCCGCACGTCGGGCTCACCACCAAGGGCAGCATCGGCGCGGGCACCGCCCTGACACTGGACGAGGCGGTCGAGCGGGTGCAGGCCATGCGGGACGCCGCACTGGCCGTCCGTCCCGGCATTCTCGTCCTGTGCCACGGCGGCCCCATCGCCGAGCCGGACGACGCCGCCTACGTGCTGTCGCGGACGGAGGGCGTGGTCGGCTTCTTCGGCGCCTCGTCGGTCGAGCGGCTGCCGACCGAGCGGGCCATTACACAGCAGGTGGCCGCCTTCAAGAACCTTGAGCTTTAACTGCCGCTCAATCAACACACCGGCCACCAGCGGCAACCCGGCAGCATGTGGAGGTTGCTGCTTTTCTTGTCCGACCGATCGGATCGGCGCGGTCGGCGAGGTCGGCCGGAACCGGTCGCCGGAAACGGTTTAAGATCCGACTGCAATGTGCTCCACCGGTTCATAGAACGGCATATTGTGCCGTATTGACGAGTACTTCCCTCCAGAGGAATGTGGCAATGAACCAGTTTCCCGACATCGAACGGACGCTCGGTATCGACCTGGGTGCGCATGCGGAGCGGGCGCGGCGTGTGGCGCAGCAGTCCGCGGAACTCAGTGAACGACTGACGGGACTGGTCGGCCACGCGGAATCCGCGGATGGGCGGATCGGGCTGGCGTTCTCCCCTGAGCGGGGACTCACCGACGTGCGTATCGATCCGCGGACCATGCGGATGGCCTCAGAGGAACTCGCCGAGACGATCCAGCGGCTTTCCCAGGAGGCCGTCGCGGATCTGGAACGGCGTAAACAGGAGATCGCACGGGAGGTCTACGGGGAGGACGCGGAGACCGCCACGACCCCCGTCGATCCGGCCCAGATGCATCAGGCACTGCGGGACATGAACGATGTCTTCTCCGGCGTCTCCCGCGAAGCCACCGCCCTCATGGACCAGATCCGCAAGAACCTGGGCAAATGAAGCCGTGCGTCAGGCGGCTCGACCCTCGGTGAAAAGGTAGGCGAGGACGGAATCGGTGAGCACGGGCGAGCAGTCCGGTGCCAGGCACAGCGCCCACGTGTGGCGGCGGAGCCTGGCGAAACGGCCGACCTCCCTGCCGTCCGGGCGGACGATGGAGTACACGTCACTGGTCTCACCGCGGGTCAGGGCCATCTCGCCCAGGAGCGTCCCATCCGGCCGTTCGATCCTGGGACGGCCGGCCTGGAGCGCGAGGTGCGGGACGACGGTTTCGGCGTGTCCATCCGCATCGAGCATCTGGATCTCGTCGGTGAGCCGCTCCACGATGAACGCGAGTTGCCCGTCGGGGCGGCGGACGGACACGTAGTGCCTGCGGTCGGCCCACGCGGGGACCGGTAGCTCCGGGTCACCCGACCGGGTGCGGAGATGCTCTTCCCCGTCTGGACGTACCGCCCCGGCGTGGTTCACCTCCAGGACGAGGAAGTGATCGGGGGCGTCCAGCAGCCGTCGCGCCGTCTCCTTCACCTCACGGCCGAACCGCCACCGGAGGAAGAGGTAGCCCGGGACGCCGATCGCCATGAGCGCCACCGGCAAGAAGATCGGAGCGTCCGCCCAGAGACTTCCGGCGTGCGCATTCATCGGCCACGGACCGAGCCTGGCCTCGACGGTCCGGCCGATGTCCTTCGGGCCGACGTGGGAGACGGTGGTGGTATGCCGCTTCCCGTCTACGTCCGTCCAGGAACCGTGGCATTCGTAAAATCGCGTCTGGTGTTCACACCGGTCGATCCGCATCGACACCTGCTCACCGAACAGGTGCGTGTAGGTCGTCGCAGTGGGCAGGGAGAGCAGCGTGAGACAGGCTGAAGCCAACATCCACCTGACGCGGCGGTGTCCCCGGGCCCCTATCACTGGTCGGCGGGCGGATCCTCGAACAAGCCCTTGTCGCGCTTGTTCTTGTCTCCGGCCGCACCGGCGAAGTGGTCGGTGATGTTACCGCCCGTCCAGGTGCCGCTGCCGCCGGCGACACCGCCCGTCCGCGCTGGGTTGCCGATGGGATTCGGGAGCCGGAGACCGGGGTCGTTCTTGCCGAGCGGGCTGCCACCGCCGACCTTCATCAGCGCGGCTGTCGCGGTGCGCTCCAGACGGGAGATCGTCCCCCAGATCATGTTGTCGCTTGCGTCCCGCAGCCCGTTCATGAAGTCGTCGAGTGCGGCGTCGTTGCCGTGCGCCTTCTGCCAGCCGACGTCCAGCGCCATCGCGCCCGTGATGACGGCGGCTCCGCCCGCCGCGATCGAGCCCACGAGTCCCGAAACGCTCTCCAGGAACTCGGTGCATTCGATGGCGAACGCCGACGCCGATGCGAGGACCGCGGGATAGGTGAACAGGCCCGCCAGCGCCGCGGCGACGTACAGGGCGTACAGCGCGATCAGCACCGCGATCACGACCATGGCAGCGACGATGAGGAAGAGCAGCCCAGCCACGATGGACATCGTGGTGCCCACCGCGAACGCGAGCTGCTTGGAACCGGTGAGCTGGGATCTGTACTCGTCGATGCGCTTGTCGTAGGCGTCCCGGTCACGCCCCTGCCATTCGTCCTTGGACAGGTTCGTGTTGTCGGCCGCCCCTTGGGCGTTCCCGAGCTGGTCGTAGTTGTCGGCCCACTTCATACCGGCGTCGAGGAGCGCCTGCGGGTCGCACTGGTTCAGATACATGACGATGGACGTCGTCCAGGCCGGCGGGATGAGCGCCGCGGAGACCTGGGTCATCGTCAACGCGGTCGCGGCGGCGAAGGCGACCGGGCTTCCAGACGGGGTGGGGCCAGCCATGACACTCCTGACTTCTCACGGAACTACTGGTTCAAGGACGGGCGAGAGTGCTCTTGACCTCGGCGGAGTCCCAGTTGGTGGCCGATACGGCGAGCAGGTCCCGGAATTTGTTCAGCACCTTCTTCTTGGTCTCCAGGTCCTCTTCCGCGACGTCGAGCGCGGCGGTGTAAGCCATGGAGAGGACATAGGAGGTGGCGGTGAAATTCGCCTGTGTGACGCCCCGCGCACCTTGCAGGTTGTTCCAGGCCAGCTGCAAGTATTGATCAACATTCCTGTGCAGGTTTTTGCCCTGCTGCTTCATCTGTTCCGGCGTGGCTATGCGGTCTCCGCCGTCCCCGGGACTCATTGGAACCTCCATCGTCGTGGGGCGGCCGCTACGAACTCGCAGTCTAGCGATGGACGATCTGTGCAGGGCAAAAGCGAGCGAAGACGGGGTGTGCCTCCCGGTCCAGGTCGTCCACGGACGGGGAGCCTGCTCCGCGCCGGACGAGCGGTCGGGTCCTCCCCGCGCGATCGGATCCGGTGGCCTGCGGAGCGGAATGTCAGAGCACCTTTCCCCGGACGTAGACCCACTCGCCGTCATGCCGGACGAAGCGGCTGACCTCGTGCAATTCACCGGGTTCCGCTTCCGCCCGATAGTGGGCGCGAAATTCCACGATGCCCTTGTCGTCGCCGGGCCCGCCGTTCTCCTCGCGGAGGATCTCCAGCCGCGTCCAGCGCGTGCCGTCCTCGACACCGATCCGCTCCGGACGCGTCGCCGGATGCCACGTCCGCAGCAGATACGCCTCGTCCCCGACGGCGAACGCGCTGAACCGCGACCGCATCAGCTCCGTGGCCGTTTCGGCCGTCGCCCTGCCCTCATGCAACCGGCCGCAGCAGTCCCGGTACCGGGCGCCGACACCGCACGGACACTTTTTCGTCATATCCGCATCCTGCCTTGCCGGGCGGCATACCCGGGGCAACGATGAACGCCATGTCCGCCAACGAGTCGCCCAAGATCGACACGTCCCGCCCTCATCCGGCCCGCCTGTGGAACTACTGGATCGGCGGCAAGGACCATTACGCGATCGACCAGCAGGTCGGCGACCAGGTCGCCAAAGTGTTCCCCAGCGTCCGGGACGTCGCCCGGCATTCCCGGCTGGCCCTTGGGCGCATGGTGCGGCACCTCGCGGCCGAGGAGGGCGTACGGCAGTTCCTCGACGTCGGCACCGGGCTGCCGACCCGCGACAGCGTCCATGAGGTCGCCCAGCGCGTCGCGCCCGAATCGCGTGTGGTGTACGTCGACAACGACCCGCTGGTCCTGGCGCACGCGCGGGCGTTGCTGGTGGGACGGCCGGAAGGAAGGACCGACCACGTCGAATGCGACGTTCGCGACCCGGACCGGCTCCTGGCGGAGGCGGCCCGCACGCTCGACCTCACCCGGCCCGTCGGCCTGATCATGTTCGGGATCATGGGCAACGTGGTCGATGACGACGAGGCGTACGCCATCGTCCGCCGGCTCGTCGGCGCGCTGGCCCCCGGGAGCTTCCTGGCCCTCAACGACGGCACCGGCGTGCTCGACGCAAAGGGGCGTAAAGCGGCCGTCAGGCGTGCGGTGGAGGGGGGCTCCACCCCCTACGCCGTCCGGACGCCCGAGCAGATCGCCGCGTTCTTCACCGGCCTGGAACTGCTCGAACCCGGTGTCGTGTCCACGTCCCGCTGGCGGCCCGAGGCCGCGCCGTCCGGGCCGCCCGCGGTGGACGCCGCCTGCGGGCTGGGCCGCAAGCCATGATCTTCGCGGAGATGTCGGATCGGAGCGCCCGCCGATCGTCTAGGGGGTGACAGCGACCGAACGTCCGCACCGGACGTGGAAAGGAGCACGTCATGGACCTGACGATGAACACGATCGACATCGTGGTGTCCGACATGGACGCCGCCATCGCCTTCTACCGCCGCCTCGGCCTGGAGTTCGACGTGGACGCCGCCTCCCCCGGCCACGCGGGCTGCGACCTGCCGACGCCGGGTACACCGGGGCCAAGAAGCCGTGGGACGCGTTCTGGGGGATGCGGTACGCGACCGTCCTCGACCCGGACGGCAACGGCATCGACCTGTACGCTCCGCTGCCCGCCGCCGGCTGAGGGGGACATGTGAAGTACGTGCTCATGTTCGTCGAGACCGACGAATACGCGAAGGAACTGGCCGCCATGAGCGACGACGAACGCCAGGCCGCCTACGAGCAGGTCACCGAATGGTTCGCCCGGCATGCCGCGCAGATCACCCATCACGGGCATCTGCGGCCCGCGCACACGGCCACCACCATGCGCCTGGACGGTGCAGAGCCGCTGCTCACCGACGGCCCGTTCGTCGAGGGCAAGGAGGTCGTCAGCGGCTACGCCGAACTGGAGGTGTCCGACCTGGACGAGGCCCTGGCCATCGCCCGGTCCTGGCCCGCCTGCCCCGTCATCGAGATACGCCCCCTCACCTGATGGACGGGGTCCACGCCGAGCTGACCCGCGTGCTGCGCGAGCACGCGGGCCGGCTCACGGCCTGCCTGATCCGGACCCTCGGTGACTTCTCCGCCGCCGAGGACGTCATGCAGGACGCCGTGGAGACCGCGCTGCGCCGCTGGCCCACCGACGGCATCCCGGACCATCCGGACGCCTGGCTGCTCACCACGGCCCGCCGCCGCGGCATCGACCTGCTGCGCCGCGAGGCCGGTCACCGCGCCAAGCTCGCCCGGCTGCGGTGGCCGGTGCCCGGCGAGCCCGACGACCGGCTCAAGCTGATCTTCACCTGCTGCCATCCGGCGCTGCCCGTCCCGGCGCAGGTCGCGTTGACGCTGCGCACCGTGTGCGGGCTGACGACCGGGCAGATCGCCGCCGCGTTCCTCGTCCCGGAGGCGACCGTCGGGCAGCGCATCACCCGCGCCAAACGCAAGATCACCGATGCGGGGATCCCGTACCGCATCCCGCCGGACGCCGAACTCCCCGAGCGGCTGAACCAGGTCCTGGCCGTCGTGTACCTGCTGTTCAACGAGGGATACCTGACGAGCGGCGGCGGCCGGCCCCACGCCCGCGACCTGGTGGACGACGCCCGGTGGCTCGCCGAGAGCCTCGCCTGGCTGATGCCGCGCCGGCCCGAGATCCTCGGCCTGCTCGCGCTCATCCGGCTTCACCAGGCCCGCACCGCCGCCCGCTTCGACGACGGCCGTCTCGTCCTCCTGCGCGACCAGGACCGCGGCCGGTGGGACCACGACGCCGTCGGGGAGGCCGTCCGGCTGATCGAACGCGCCGCCGCGATGCGCCGTCCCGGCCCCTACCAGCTCCAGGCCGCCATCGTCGCGTGCCATGCGGAGGCCCCCACCTGGGACGACACCGACTGGACGCAGATCCTCGTCCTCTACGACATGCTCCTGAGCATGACGCGGACACCGGTCGTGCGCCTGCACCGCGCCATCGCGCTCCGCTATGTGCGGGGCCCCCAAGCCGCCCTGGACGAACTGGACCCGCTCGCGGAATCCCTGGACGGCCACCACCTGTACCACGCCACCCGGGCCGAATTCCTGCGCGACCTCGGCCGCCACCGCGAAGCCCGCACGGCCGGCAGCCGTGCTCTCGCGCTCACCGGCAATCCCGCCCAGCGGGTTCTTCTCACCGACCGCCTCGCCTGGACCTGACTTCCCCAAGAAAGGCACGGGGTCGCGTCAGCGCCGCGTCAGGATCGGCGGCGACGGTGTCAATATCGCGTAGCGAACGGCAGCACACCGGAAATCCTCCTTATCGTGAGAATCGTCCGACCGGGTATGTGTCGGGGAATTCGATGAGGGAGCCGATCGTGGCCGACGTGGTCTTCGTGCTGCTGACGGTGGCGGTGTTCGCCCTGCTCGGCCTGCTGGTGAAGGGCGTGGAGAAGCTGTGACCGTCGAGAACACCGTCGGGCTGGCGCTCGCGGTGGTGCTGGTCCTGTTCCTGGTGGCGGCACTGTTGTTCCCGGAGCGTTTCTAAATGAATACAACTCTCGCGGGGGTCCTTTTCATTGGGTCCCTCATAATCGCCTTGGCGGTGGTCTACCGGCCGCTGGGCGATTACATGTATCGCGTTTACAGCCGCCGGGAGCACAGCCGGGCGGAACGCGCCGTCTACCGGCTCGTGGGCGCCGATCCGGACGGGGAGCAGACGTGGGGCGTGTACGCCCGCAGCGTGCTGGCCTTCTCGCTGCTCGGCATCCTGTTCCTGTACGGGCTGCAGCGGCTGCAGAACCATCTGCTGCTCAGCCTCGGATTCGCCCCGGTCAAGCCGGACCAGGCGTGGAACACCGCGGTCAGCTTCGTCACCAACACCAACTGGCAGTCGTACTCCGGCGAGACGACGATGGGCCACCTGGTGCAGATGACGGGTCTCGCGGTGCAGAACTTCGTGTCCGCCGCCACGGGCATGTGCGTCGCGGTCGCGCTGATCCGCGGGTTCGCGCGGAAGCGGACCGGGAACCTCGGCAACTTCTGGGTCGACCTGACGCGCACCTGCCTGCGGATCCTGCTGCCCATCGCGTTCGCCGGCGCGGTCGTGCTGATCGCCGGCGGGCTGGTGCAGAACTTCGGCGGCGGCCATGTGGCCGACACGCTCGCCGGGGTCCAGCAGAAGATCCCCGGCGGCCCGGTGGCGAGCCAGGAGGTGATCAAGGAGCTCGGCACCAACGGCGGCGGCTTCTACAACGCCAACTCCGCGCACCCGTTCGAGAACGCCGTGGCATGGACGAACTGGCTGGAGATCTTCCTGATCCTGGTGATCCCGTTCTCGCTGTGCCGGACGTTCGGCCGCCTGGTCGGGCAGAACCGGCAGGGCTACGCGATCCTCGCGGTGATGGGCACGATCGCCGTCGTCAGCGTCGCACTGGTCAACGTCTTCCAGCTCATGCACCACGGGACCGTCCCGACCGCGGCCGGGGCCGCGACGGAGGGCGCGGAGACGCGGTTCGGCGTCGCGAACTCGGCGACGTTCGCGGGGGCGACCACGCTGACCTCCACCGGCGCCGTGGACTCCTTCCACGACTCCTACACCAGCCTCGGCGGCATGATGACGCTGGTCAACATGATGCTCGGCGAGGTCGCGCCCGGCGGGGTCGGCTCCGGCCTGTACGGGATGCTGATCCTGGCCGTGATCACCGTGTTCGTCGCCGGGCTGATGGTCGGCCGGACCCCCGAGTACCTCGGCAAGAAGATCGGGTCCCGCGAGATCAAGTTCGCGGCGATGTACTTCCTCATCACCCCGATCCTGGTGCTGGTGGGCACGGGCGTGGCGATGGCGACCGACAGCGGCCGGGCCGGGATGCTCAACCACGGGCCGCACGGGCTGTCGGAGGTGCTGTACGCGTTCACCTCGGCGTCCAACAACAACGGCTCGGCGTTCGCCGGGCTGACCGTCAACACCGTCTTCTACGACACGGCGCTCGGCCTGTGCATGGCCCTCGGCCGTTTCATACCGATGATTTTCGTGCTGGCGCTGGCGGGATCGCTGGCGCGGCAGGGACACGCCCCCGAGTCGGGCGGCACGCTGCCCACGCACCGTCCCCAGTTCGTCGGGATGGTCGTCGGGGTCACCGTCATCCTCGTCGCCCTCACGTTCCTCCCCGCGCTGGCGCTGGGGCCGTTGGCCGAAGGAATCCACTCATGACGACGCGAACCCTCCAGACTCCGAGTCCGGCGCCGCAGCCGCCCGGACGCCGCGGAGAGGGCAAGGTCCGGGGCGGCCTGCTCGATCCGAAGCAGCTGGCGAAGTCCCTCCCGGACGCGGCGCGCAAGCTCGATCCGCGCACCCTGTGGCGCAACCCGGTCATGTTCATCGTGGAGATCGGCGCCGTGTGGACCACGGTCCTGGCCGGCCTGCACCCGAGCGCGTTCGGCTGGCTGATCGCGGTGTGGCTCTGGCTCACCGTCGTCTTCGCCAACCTGGCGGAGGCGGTTGCCGAAGGCCGGGGCAAGGCACAGGCGGACGCGCTGCGCCGGGCCAAGACCGACGCCGTGGCACGCCGCCTGATCGGCTGGAGGCCGGGGGACAGGGACGTCCGCGAGGAGGAGATCGGCGCCCCCCAGCTGCGGCAGGGCGACCTTGTCATCGTCGAGGCCGGCGAGATCATCCCCGGTGACGGGGACGTGGTCGAGGGCATCGCCAGCGTGGACGAGTCGGCGATCACCGGCGAGTCCGCCCCGGTGATCCGCGAGTCCGGCGGTGACCGGTCCGCGGTGACCGGCGGGACGAAGGTGCTGTCCGACCGCATCATCGTCAAGATCACCCAAAAACCCGGCGAGTCGTTCATCGACCGCATGATCGCGCTGGTCGAGGGATCGAGCCGGCAGAAGACCCCGAACGAGATCGCGCTCAACATCCTGCTCGCCGCGCTGACGATCATCTTCCTGCTGGCCGTCGCGACGCTCCAGCCGCTGGCGATCTACTCCAAAAGCGGCAACCCCGGCGTCGGCGACACCCTCGCCCTGGACGCGCACGGCGTCACCGGGATCGTGCTGGTGTCGCTGCTGGTCTGCCTGATCCCCACCACGATCGGGGCGCTGCTGTCGGCGATCGGCATCGCGGGCATGGACCGGCTCGTCCAGCGCAACGTCCTGGCGATGTCGGGCCGCGCCGTCGAGGCGGCGGGCGACGTCAACACGCTGCTGCTGGACAAGACCGGCACGATCACCCTCGGCAACCGGCAGGCCGCCGAGTTCCTGCCGGTCGCGGGCGTGAGCGCGGACGAGCTGGCCGACGCGGCGCAGCTGTCCAGCCTGGCCGACCAGACCCCCGAGGGCCGCTCGGTCGTGGTGCTGGCCAAGGAGCGCCACGGCCTGCGCGAACGCACGCCCGGCGAGCTGTCCCACGCCACCTGGGTGCCGTTCACCGCGCAGACCCGGATGAGCGGCGTGGACCTGGACGATTCCGGGGACGGCAAGCCGGACCGGGTGCTGCGCAAGGGCGCCGCGGGCGCGGTCGCCGACTGGGTGCGCGAGCGGGGCGGGACCGTGCCGGCCGAACTGGGCCGGATCGTGGACGGCATCTCGGCGAGCGGCGGCACACCGCTGGTCGTCGGCGAGGTCGCGGACGACACGGCGAAGGTGCTGGGCGTCATCCACCTCAAGGACGTGGTGAAGGCCGGGATGCGGGAGCGGTTCGACGAGATGCGCCGGATGGGCATCCGCACCGTGATGATCACCGGCGACAACCCGCTGACCGCCAAGGCCATCGCGGACGAGGCCGGGGTGGACGACTTCCTCGCCGAGGCCAGGCCCGAGGACAAGCTCGCGCTCATCAAGCGGGAGCAGGAGGGCGGCCGGCTCGTCGCGATGACCGGGGACGGCACCAACGACGCCCCCGCCCTCGCGCAGGCCGACGTCGGCGTCGCCATGAACACCGGCACCTCGGCCGCCAAGGAGGCCGGGAACATGGTCGACCTGGACTCCGACCCCACCAAGCTCATCGAGATCGTGGAGATCGGCAAGCAGCTGCTCATCACCCGCGGCGCCCTCACCACGTTCTCGATCGCCAACGACATCGCCAAGTACTTCGCGATCATCCCGGCGCTGTTCGCCGGCCTGTATCCGGGCCTGGACGCCCTCAACATCATGCGGCTGCACAGCCCGCAGTCGGCGATCCTGTCCGCCGTCGTGTTCAACGCGCTGATCATCATCGCGCTGATCCCGCTGGCCCTGCGCGGTGTCCAGTACCGCCCCAGCAGCGCGTCCAAGCTGCTCTCGCGGAACCTGTACGTCTACGGGCTGGGCGGCATCGTCGCGCCGTTCGTCGGCATCAAGCTCATCGACCTGTTCATTCGTTTCGTTCCGGGGATGTCCTGACATGCGGTACCCAACCTGGCTCCGGCGGCATCTGGCCGCGCTCCGCGCCCTGCTCGTGCTGACCGTGCTGCTCGGCGTCGCCTACCCGCTGGCCGTCTACGGGGCCGGGCGGCTTCCCGGCCTCAAGCACCACGCCGACGGCTCCCTCGTCACCTCCCATGGCCGGACGGTCGGCAGCGAGCTGATCGGCCAGTCGTTCACCGGCAAGAACGGTGAACCGCTCAAGCAGTACTTCCAGGGACGCCCGTCCACCGGCGGCTACGATCCGGCGGCCTCCGGCGCGAGCAACCTCGGCCCCGAGGACATCGTCGACACCCTGCCCAACCCCGAACTCGGCAAGACCGACCCGAACGCGAGCCAGAGCCTGCTCACCCAGGTCTGTGCGCGCAGCAGGGCGATCGGCGAGTTCAACGGCGTGAGCGGCGCGCGCCCGTTCTGCACCCCCGGCGGTGCCGGCGCGGTGCTGGCCGTCTTCGGGCACCGCGCGGCGGACGGGACGATCCCGCACCCGACCCGCGTCGTCAGCCTGAACGAGGAGCAAGGCGTGGTGAAGGCGCCGTTCCTCGCGTCCTACAAGGGGGTCAAGGTCGAACTGGCCCGGTTCGGCGAGAACTACGCGACCGGGCTGATCGTCCCCGTCCGGGGCGACGCACCCGCGGAACCCGCCGTCCCGCCGGACGCCGTCACCGCGAGCGGCAGCGGCCTGGACCCGCACATCTCACCCGCCTACGCCGGCCTCCAGACCGAGCGCGTCGCCCAGGCGCGCGGCACCACACCCGCCCAGGTCGCGCGCCTCGTCCGGCAGAACACGACCGGACGTGCCCTCGGCTTCATGGGCGAACCGGCCGTCAACGTCCTCAAGCTCAACCTCGCCCTCGACCGCGCGTTCCCGGCCCGTCAGGGCTGATAGCGGTAGCCCATCCCCGGCTCCGTCAGCAGGTGCCGGGGATGGGACGGGTCGAGCTCCAGCTTGCGGCGCAGTTGGGCCATGTACTGGCGCAGGTAGTGGGTTTCGCTCCGGTACGCCGGGCCCCACACCGTGGTGAGGAGCTGCTGCTGGGCGACGAGCTTGCCGGGATTGCGGAGCAGGACGTCCAGCAGCCGCCATTCGGTGGGCGTCAGATGCACGCCGCCCGACACCGTCTTCGCCGCCAGGTCGATCGTGTGCCCGCCCACCTGGACGGGCGTGACGGAATCGGGGGAGGAGATCCGGCGGGTCACCGCGCGGATGCGCGCGACCAGCTCCTCGATGTCGAACGGCTTGGTGACGTAGTCGTCGGCGCCGGCCTCCAGCGCCTCGACCTTGTCGCCGCTGCCCGCCCGTCCCGACAGCACGATGATCGGCACCTGCGTCCAGCCGCGCAGCCCGTGGATCACCTCGATGCCCTCCAGATCGGGCAGGCCGAGGTCGAGGACGACCAGGTCCGGATGCCACGAGCCGGCCCGGCGCAGCGCGGTGGTGCCGTCGGCGGCGACCTCCACCTCGTACTCACGGGCCCGCAGGTTGATCCGCAGCGCCCGCAGGAGCTGGGGTTCGTCGTCGACGACGAGGACCCGGGTCACGGTGTCTCCTTCCGGTGGACGGGCAGCGCGACGATCATCGTGAGGCCGCCGCCCGGGGTGTCCTCGGGGATCAGCTCACCGCCCATCGCCTCCGTGAGCCCGCGTGCGAGCGCCAGCCCGAGCCCGACGCCGGTGTGGTTGTCGCGGTCGCCGAGCCGCTGGAACGGCAGGAACGCCTGTTCGCGCTCGCCGGACGGTATGCCGGGCCCGCGGTCGGCGATCCGCAGCTCCACCCGGTCGCGGATCGCGCCCGCGGTGATCAGCACGGGCTCGCCGGGCGGGCTGTGCCGCAGCGCGTTGGCGATGAGGTTGACCAGGACGCGTTCGAGCAGGGCCGGGTCGGCGGAGACCTCGGGCAGATCCGCGGCGAGTTCCACCGTCACCGCGCCGCCGCCCAGATCGTCGAGGGCGCGCGGCACCACCTCGTCCAGCGCCAGGGGGCGCGCGGCGATACCGAGGACGCCCGCCTGCAACCGGCTCATGTCCAGCAGGTTCGCGACCAGCCGGTCAAGCCGGTCCAGCGACTGCCGGGCGGTGTCGAGCAGCTCGGCGCGCTCCTCGTCGGTCCAGGCGACCGAGGTGCCGCCGAGGCTGTCGACGGCGGCCTTCGCCGAGGCCAGCGGGGTGCGCAGGTCGTGGCTGACCGCGTTCAGCAGGGCGGTCCGCATCCGGTCGGCGGCCTCCAGCGGACGCGCCTTCTCCGCCTCCGCCCGCAGCCGCTGCTGCCGCAGCGCCCCCGCCGCCTGGAGGGCGAACGCCTCCAGGACGCGCCGGTCCCCGGCCGGCATCGGACGGCCGCGGACCGCCAGTGCCAGATCGTCCCCGACCGGGATCTCGGCGTCGCCGTCGCCGGGCGAGGCGCACGGACGGCCGCCGACGGTCGCGACGATCCGCCAGTCCCCGTCCGCCGAGGGACGTTCCAGCAGCGTGACCGACGTGAGCGCGAACGTCTCCCGCAGCCGCCCGAGGACGGCCCCGAGCGCGTGCTCGCCGCGCAGGACGTCCCCCGCCAGCGTGGACAGGACCTCCGCCTCGGTCCCCAGCCGCGCCGCCTCCCGGGACCGGCGCGCGGCGCGGTCCACCACGACGCTCACCCCGATCGCGACCAGCACGAACACCGCCAGGGCCAGCAGGTTCTCCTGATCGGAGACGGTCAGCCGGTTCACCGGCGGGGTGAAGAACCAGTTGAGCAGCAGGAACCCGGCGACCGCCGAGAGCAGCGCCGGCCACATCCCGCCGACCAGCGCGATCGCGACCACCGCCGCCAGGAAGAACAGGATGTCGGACGGCAGCGAGATCGCCGGGCGCGCCGTCAGCAGCCCGGCCGTCAACAGCGGCAGCCCGGCCACGGCCAGCAGCAGCCCGCCGAGCCGGCGGCTCACCGACAACCCCTGCTCCCGGCCCGGCCGCCCGACGCCGTGCCGCGCCTGCTCGTGCGTGACCATGTGCACGTCGATCGAGCCGGACCGCGCCGTCGTCGTCACCCCGATCCCCGGCCGCAGCAGCTGCGCGAACCGTCCCCGCCGCGACACCCCGAGGACGAGCTGCGTCGCGTTCACGCCCCGCGCGAAATCGAGCAGCGCCTGCGGCACGTCGTCCCCGATGACCTGGTGGTAGGTGCCGCCCAGCCCCTCCACGATGTGCCGCTGCCGCGCCAGGTCGCCGGGCCGTGCCCCGGCCAGGCCGTCACCGCGCGCGACATGCACCGCGAGCAGGTCCGCGCCCTTCGAGCGGGCGGTGATGCGGGCGGCGCGGCGCAGCAGCGTGTCCCCCTCCGGGCCACCGGTCAGCGCGACGACGACACGCTCGCGCGTCTCCCACGTCCCGCCGATGCCGTGGTCGGCCCGGTACCGGTCGAGCTGCTCGTCCACCTTGCCGGCCAGCCACAGCAGCGCCAGCTCCCGCAGCGCCGTCAGGTTGCCGACCCGGAAGTAGTTGGACAGCGCCGCGTCCACCTTCTCCGGCCGGTAGATGTTGCCGTGCGCCATCCGCCGCCGCAGCGCCTCCGGCGCCATGTCGACCAGCTCCACCTGGTCGGCGCGGCGGACCATCTCGTCCGGCAGCGTCTCCCGCTGCGTCACCCCGGTGATCTGCTCGACGACGTCGTTGACCGACTCCAGATGCTGGATGTTCACGGTCGAGATCACGTCGATCCCGGCGTCCCG
The DNA here is from genome assembly GCF_001552155.1 of Actinomadura formosensis NBRC 14204. Taxonomy (GTDB): domain Bacteria; phylum Actinomycetota; class Actinomycetes; order Streptosporangiales; family Streptosporangiaceae; genus Spirillospora; species Spirillospora formosensis. The sequence goes on from NZ_BCQQ01000018.1 coordinate 50,121, forward strand.
GATGTCCTCGACGTCCTGCCACCGCTTCGCGTGCCCGGTGCCGGGAACATTGGTGTGCGCCAGCTCGTCGACCAGGACGACCGCGGGCGCACGGTCGATCACCGCGGCCACGTCCAGCTCGCCGAACTCCGCGCCGCGATAGGTCACCTTCCTGCGCGGGACGACCTCCAGCCCCTCCAGCAGCTCCGCAGTGCGCGGCCGGTCATGCGTCTCCACATAGCCGACGACCACGTCGGTACCGCGCTCCTGCCGCCGCCGCGCCTCCGCCAGCATCGCGAAGGTCTTCCCCACCCCGGGCGCGGCCCCGAGGTAGACGCGGAGCTGCCCTCTGGCCATGCTCCCCATCCTTCCAGGCCGAAACCCCACCCTCCGGTGGCGTCACCTGGAAGGACAACATGCGCCGCCCCCCAACCGATCCCATCTTGACGGATTCCCTACGCCGCCACCCCCACCCTTCACACAACCCATACACACACTCAATGCCAGAAACCAGCAAGTCCGTCAGGGAGAACGAACTCCACCAAGCCACCTGGACCCGTCCCGAGGGGAGTCCGAAGAACCGACTGATGGGAGGCGAGATCGCAGTCCGCAAGGCCACGCCACCCAGATGACGGCGCCCTGCGTGCGGAACACCCGCTCAAACACCGCTGACCACCACGCCGGGTGCCATCCCGGCCCCACGGCAGGTGGGGAGAACCCCCTGAGCAATCAAAAACCCGTGCGTGATCGCCCTCACGCACGGGCCACGGGGCGCCCCCGGCAGGATTCGAACCTGCGACACCCGCTTTAGGAGTTATTTCACCCCTCCGCGCGCCGGACGGCCGTCCGCCCAGCTCCGGCGACCTCCGGACTGTTGTTTGCCCTGCTCATCGGCACCTTCTGCGGTCCCCGTAGCTCTCCACGGCTCTCCGTCGCTCTCCACCGCCTACCGCGCCGTTGGGAGCGCCGGAGGAGCGCCAACCGGCCGCAACGCTTAGTGTCTGCCCTGCTACATGGCGTAACGTCCCGATTCCGCCCGATACGGCGGAGGGGCAAAGGAGCAGGGAAATGGCGAGTCACATCCGGGTCAGCTACAAAACGAAGAATCTCCCGAAAAGCAAGAGGCGGTGGGAGGTCTCTTACACCGACCCTCTCACCGGGAAGAAGCGCACAAAGGGCGGCTTCATCCGGGAGAAGGACGCAAAAGCCTGGCAGATCAAATTTGAGGACTCCAGCCGCGAGCAGTTGTACGTGGACGACAAAGCCGGATCGGTCGTCTTCAACGACGCAGCGCGCCAATGGCTAAACGGTCGCCGGAACCTCAAGGAGCGGACCTACAACGACTACAAAGGTCTGCTCGGCCTAGGCGAATCGAAGCGGCCGGAGCCCGACCCGCAGCGCCTTCTCCTCCGCAACCGATTCGGTAGCGCGCCAGTCTCCGCCATCACCGAGGAAGCGGTGCAGGAATGGGTCTCCGATATGGAGAGGGCCGGTAAGTCCGGCGGCACCATCCGAAAGTCGTTCATTCTGCTCAAGCAGGTTATGAAGGAACAGCTCCGACTCAAGCGCGTCGCGGTCAACCCGTGCGCAGATGTCGAGATCCCGAAATTCCAGCCGTGGGCCCTCCTCACCGATGAGGACGAAGGGCGACGACTGGAGCCCGAAGAAGTCGAGAGACTCGCCGCAGCCCTTCCGCACCCCTTCGGATTCCTCGCCCTGTTCACGGCGTATACGGGCCTCCGGGCCGGTGAGGTGGCCGGACTCCAGCTCCGCGATATCGACCTAGCGGCGGGCATCGTCCGCGTCCGACGCGAGGTCACCGACATCAATGGCATCCTCTCTTACGACGAACCGAAGTCGCGGAAGGCCAAGCGGGAGGTCACTCTAGACCCGTACATCCTCGAAGAACTTCGCGCCTACATCCGGGAGCACGAAAAGGCCGCAGCCGCATGGTTCGGGGAGCGCGACGACGTTCAGCACCCGGGAAAGAAGCTCCCGCTATTCGTCGGAACCGCAAAGGGTCGGAGGGGCAAGAACCCCGTCACGGGCAAATTCGACGTCATCCGCTTCGACTACACGAAGCTTCTCCGCCACAAGGCGTGGTACGGCCGGTACTTCAAGAAGGCCCTCGCAGCGGCGGGCCTGGACTCCAGCTATCGGTTCCACGACCTCCGCCACTCGTACGGCTCGTGGCTGTATGACGCCGGAGTCGACATTAAGACGATCTCGCGAATGATGGGCCATGCGTCCGTGGAGACGACGATGGCGATTTACGTTCATCCCGACCGCGACAAGGCGAATGACGCCGTTCGCAACGCGCTAGGGAATCTGCGTGCCGGCAGCGCCAATCGAAAGGGCAACGTGGTACCGCTCCGGCGGCAGGCGTAGCCGTTCCCTACCCCGTAGCAGAGGCCCGGCCAACCGGTCGGGCCTCTGCTGTGTCTAGGCGTGGCCGTAGTGGACGCTCCCCAGCGCGGAGGGTCGGACGGGTGTCCGAGTCTGCCCCGTGTGCCCTCCGCTGGTCTCCGGCCACGCTAGGGCCCCGGAGTGTCGTCCGGCTCAGCTCCAGGCTCTCCGGAGTCCGGCTCCACGACATAAACGCCCATCCCGGGGACGGTCTCCACCAATCCGGCGTCCTTCAGAATGCGGACGGCTTTCCGCAACGTATCCCGGGCCACGTCGTACTCCGCCTCCAGCTCCGTAAGCGACGGGATCCGGCGTCCGGGCGGGATGTCGCCGGACTCGATGCGCGCCCGGATGGCGTCCGCTATCTGGCGAGAGGGCGGGATCCGGGAGGCGCGGTCAATGGGCATGATCGACACGGTAGGAAGCTGCCCCCTACGGCGCATAGCTACCCCAAGGGGTAGCCAGGGGTAGCACAGCAACGTAAGTTTTGCTGTATGACACGACTACGTGACGTGAGTCACCAACTACCCATCCCGGAGTACGCGACCTACTGGACCGGCGACTACTTCCGCTGCATTCGCCGCGATGACGGAACGGAGATCGACGCGGCGACCTACCGGGAAGCCGTCATCCGCTGCTTCATCGAGCGGACGCGGCGCGCGGGGATCCCGTTCTCAACCGGCCAGTACCGATCAGCCCTAGCCCTGGCGAGCGCCTCCCGAACGGGGCAGCGGTTCCGCTAAGCGGCCCGGAGCTGGCTCGTACGGGCCGGAGACGGCCGGGGACATCGCGTATATGCCCCCGACCGCCCGGCACAGCCTAGAACACACGAGAGACGACGAAGGCCCCGACCGGGCGGTGTGATCCGGTCGGGGCCTTCTGTTGTTTCCGCGCTGGCGGCCCTGAGTGAGATCGATTGGTGCGCTCCCCCAGCTGTTAAAGGGAGCTACCGCCATAGATTCCAGTTCCCGGGCGGAAAGCATTCGGGCTGGTGACTTTGACGCGGAGGTCTTTGGTTACGGCGCGGGAGGCTCCGTGAGGTCGACCTCCACAACCGCGAACGGGTTGAGGACGTCCAGGCCGAATCGCCCCTCAAATCTGAAGGTCGTCATATTCCCTTCGAAGTCGGAGCCCGGGACGCCAGCGCCGAACTGATCATCGCGGTACATCGCCTCCGTCCACGACAGCTTTCCTTCGGAGCCGACGTGAAGTGCGGTCGCCGTTCCCCAGTCGGCTAGAACGGCGGCGTTGTCGGCGATGGAGGTCGACAGAACGACCGGCAGGCCCCAGAGCCGACGCGCGGCCCGGTCGACCGGCGCATTCCCGAGGAGGTACCGGGAATTGGCGTCCACCTGAAGCTCGAAGCGCTCCCACGAATTGGGGTTCATGACCCAGCCGGTCGGAGCGATGGAGGAGTTCTCCAGCTTCGTGACGGCCTTTCGGGTCGTGGTGAATTCGTCGCCTGCGGTGTCCCAGGCCTGAGTCTGCGTCCCGGAGGTGTTGAGAATTCCGGTGAAGTCGTCCAGCACGCCGGTCGTGGAGCCGTTCCCGTTGAGGATCTGGTCCTCCAGCTCCAGTTCCATCCCCAGCCGCATTTCCGCCTCCAGGAAGTTCTGGAGCGCGGCCGCATCCTCCAGGAGCTGATTCGGGATCGGCTCCGAAAGGTGCGCGATGGTCCGCAGCCGGTTCTCCACCCGCGTGACGGTGTAGAACGAAGTGGGCTTCCTCTTGCCCGTCGCGACCGTGGACGCATTGTTGGTCCGGGTCGTCTGCCGGACGTAGCTCCAGTACGGCGCGTTCCCCGGAGCCATCGGGATGAGCTGGCGCAGGGAAAGGACCGGGACGCCTTCCCGAATGGGCTCCGGAGCCAGCGGGACGGTGACGGGGATATTGCCGGTCGCGATGAGCGACTTCATCCCGCCCGTCAGCCGGTCGCTGTACTCGCTGACGGCCTTCGCCCATTCGCCGGATCCGCCGGAGGTCCGGACCTTTCCGGGGAGGGTCCGCTCCTTCTGCTGCGGCGAATTCATCGGCGCTTCCTTCCCTTCCGGCGACATCCCGCCGATTTCATTGCCGAGCGCCTTCAGACCGGCGCGAAGCTGGTTGTCCTTCTCCTCCTGCGCGGCGATGTCCTTGAGGCGCAGCGCCTCCACCCGAACGCCCTTGAGGAATTGGGCCTGATCCGGAGTCGGCTCCGTCTGGTGAAGCTCGCATGCCTCGATGATTTTCAGCGCCTTCTCCGCGCGCGGCTGGAAATCCGCGATGCGGCGCTGAAGAGACTTGTTCATCTCCCTAGCCCTTCGGATGCGTTTGCAGAAACATCCGTACGTGTAAACGGGCCGCGCTGTGCGCTGGCGGGAATACTTCAACGAACGGTTGTTACGGAGATTACTCGAAAGTGGCGCGGTCTACTTCATTGCCATTCCGGTACTTCGTCACCTCCAGCCCTCCGTTGTCCAACTGGACCGTGCGTTCCGCCGAATCGTCTCCGGCCGGAAGCGTCCAGAGCGCCGCAGAGCCATCGAGCAGGTAAGCCGGGATACCCGGCTGGCCTTCCGCGCTCCCCACCGTGAGAGGCCACCTGATAGCCGTACGGGCGGTGTAATCGGGAGGGAGGTGACCGGCGACCTTCGCGACGAAGGCGGCTGCGGCCTCTTCGCTGATATCGGCATCGGTGTACTGGTAGACGTTCATCACTCCACCCATTCGAGAGTCCGCTGCGATTCGACGCCATTGCGCCAGACGGAGAATGAGGCTTGACCGGTCTCGCCTTCCTCCGGAAGCCAGTAGTCCGCGAATACGCAATCGTCGTCTTCGTCAAGCCTCAGCGTGATCCCATACCACGCACCCCGGAACCGGTCCGGGCCGGTCCCGATAATGCGCACGTTCGGGTTGGCGAGAACCCACGCGGGAACGTGTCGGGCGACGGCTTCCCGGATCAGGTCAGCTACCGGGGAGGGCAGCAATTCATCCGGCGTCTTACCCGCTGAGGAGGTCTTCATTGCCCGTCCTTTCGGTCGCCTTCTCGATAACACCCGCGCGCTTCCGGGCCTCCGGCGAGAATCCGAGGTGATGTGCGAGCGCGCGGAGTTCCTTCGTGGCCTGCGCGACGGTAATCACCAATGGGTTACGGACGGACCTGTCTTTGTCGGGCTTCGAGCGGCCCCGGACCATCAGGCCCTCTTCGTGGAGTAGGCCGGTGGCCTCCTGGCGAATACCGACCCAGGTGCACCACGCCTCCAATATCTCCCGGTCACTCTCGAAGAAGCGTCCGGCCTGCTCGGCGTAGATGTCGGCTAGCCGATTCCATTCGACCTCAGCAGGGGAGTCCTCCGGGATACCGAGCGAGAGCGAGTCCCAGTCGAGTTCCACCCCGCCTAGGCGCTGCTCGTTGTTCGTGCGCTGATCGGCAATGGCCTCCCCGTTCGCCGATGCGAGGCGCAATTGCTGTGAAGTGCTCCGGTTGCTCATAAGGGATGAGCCTCCTTTCCTGCTAACGGACCGTAGCGGGTTTCTGGATGTGCGGCCTTGTGGGAGACGCAATGCTGCTCATCCCAGCGGTCCTTTTGCTGTGTCGGATCAGATGCGAAGGCCCCTACACCCCATTGAGAGCCGCAACGCTCCGATGTGGTCAAACACCGGTGCCGGCGGACACATCTGCCCTGGTCGGAGCGTTGCGACTCTCCGGCGTATTGGAGTGGCGTTCCTAACGCGGTCCGAATGGGCTGGAGGCGGACCGGTCACCGCCGCTCCATAGCCGATCGTCCCAATGCTGAGCCGCTTCCGCTTCGGCTTCGATCTCCTCCATTCGCTCGGTGCCGAGTGAACCGGGCTTTCCCGTGCGGACTGGTACGCGAACGGTCGGCTTGCGGTCCTCCTCGTTGTCGTCGTACGCGCTCTGAGTTACTGGCCGGGCCTTTGGCGTCGGCTGGTTCTGTCGTGGGTAGTCGGTCACTTTGCTTCTCCTTCTCTCTGCTATCTACCGGGTCCGCGCGGGGAAAGGCCGGGTCTAACCTCCGCCTATCCGGGCTTCTAACCGCCCGGATAGGCGTCCTGACCTGCGGCCTAACCGCCTAACCGGCCTCCCCCGCCCGAAGCTATATATACGTATCTAGGCCGGTCCTCCCTATTGCACTTCGGCCTACCTACTCCTAACCTCCTATCTATACCTCTCTAAGAAGGTGGTTAGGCGGTTAGGAATAGGTCTGACCTGCGGAAACTGCTAACCTCCGGCCGGATAGATCCCGGATAGGAATCGGTTAGGCGAGACGCAGCCACTCCTTCCGAAGCGCCAAGCCGCGCCGGATTTTGTTGTTCTTCCCGTTCTCCCACTTCTGCCCGCGTTCGTATCCGAGGTTGGTCAGCTCCCCGCTGAACTCACCGTGCGTCATCCCCCTGGAGTTCCCGTTCTCACACCACTTTGTGTATGCCTGGAATAGCGGCCCTGTGGCGGCCGCCAGCTCATAGAGGTCCGGCCCGACCTCGCACGCCTCAGCGATAAAGGCTGCGACTTCGGTCATGGTGGCCTCGTACTCCGCGCCAGCGGCTAGAACGCTCTCAGGCCAAGTCTCCCGGCCAAGCCCGTACGCGCAGTACCAATCCCACCCTTCGACCATCCAGGCCAGGAAAGCGGCTAGCGCGTCCGGGTCTTCCGCCATGTCGGAGCCCACCCGGGTCTTTCGCGGAACCGAATGCGAGAAAGGGACGACACAGATCCGGGACGCTAGGGCCTGGTCCGCTCCACGAACGCGCGGCATCGTATTTGTCGCGACCATCGGGAGGAATTGCGGCAGCAGAGTTTCCTGTGCACCAAACTTCCGCTCGAAGCTGATCGGGTCGGAGCCGGTGAACATCTTGATCTGGTCGGCGTGGAGTTCGCGGACCTCCGACAATTCGGAGGCGAGAGCGAATCGGGCGGGAAGGATTGCAGCGACATCCTCGCGCGGGCCAGCATCGAACTTCCCTCGCAGAGAGGACAGATTCATCCCGGAGGCGTAATCACCGAGAGCCGCTCCAATCATGTTCAAGAATGTGGATTTTCCGGAGTTCGGCCCACCGTGGAGAATTACCCACAGGCCATCCGGATTCCCGCCGACCATTCCATATCCGGCAAGGCGCTGGAGGAAGTGCTCCATTTCCTTATCGGGCAGGAATGTCTCCCGGTATCGGTCCCACATCTTCGACTGAGCGCCGTATCGATATGGCGTCCCGGTTCTCCGAGAGATGAAGTCCGTACGGGCGGACGGACCGAACAGCGCGCCTCCCTTCAGTAGGCCCAGAGTCCCGTTCTCCGTCCCGAGCAGCGTCGGGTCCGCATCGAACTTCGACCGGGGCACGGTGCGGCCCTTATCGACCGTCCTAGCCGTTTCCAGCATCGCCCGGATCTTCGCCCGGTTCGTGCAGCTATAGGCGTAGGTCCGGGCCCTCTGGGCCTCCTTCAGGGCGTTCTCATCTCCGGCCTCACGCGCCTTGGAAAGGCGCTTCTCCGCATCTTCGATGAGTTCCTGGACCGCTTCCTTTGCCCAGCGGTCAACAAGCCCGTCCTCATCCTTCCGCCAGCCCTCGTTGTCGTAGATCCGCCATTCCCCGGTCTTCCCGTCCGTCACCCAGAACATTTCCTCGTTGTGCCGGTCGCGGAGGAGTTCGGCGCGGCCCCAGTCACTGGGGAGGTATTCGCTTAGCGGCTTCCGCAGGTTCACCGGATCCGGCTCCGGCCGGTCGTCCATCAGGTCTTCGAGTTCACTCATCGCGCGTCACTCCCCATCCACCGGCGACGACCGGACTTCGCTCGCAGCTCCATATATGCGTCATAGAGCTTCGCCACTTCGAGCGGCCTTTCCTCAACCAGGTCCTTCGCGCCTAGCCCTTTCTCGATGTGGTCGGAAAGGTCGGCTTTCGGGAAGTCCAGTGCTGGACGCGCGAATGTGATTTTGTCGGCTGGCTGACCGGCTGCTAGGAGAGCGCGCGCATTCTGCCAGGCGACGTACGCCCCGACTAGATCCATATCGCGGACTAGGACGATTCGGGAGCGGCTTCCGGCCAGCAACCGGGCCTGCTCGGGAGTGGCTCCGGTTCCGCCCTGGTAATGGGCGACCGCGCACACATTCCAATGGCGCTGCGCGTTGGAGGCGTCTTTCTCGCCTTCGGTGTAATAGATCGTCCGGCCGTGGGCCTTCGCCTTCGTAGCAGTCGGCAGGTTGTAGATAGCCGTCCGCGCGTACGGACCTATCCCGCTTCGCCAGTAGTTCCCGCGCTTGTGCTTGACCTCAAAGGTCTTCGTATCCCGCCCATCTTCGGGCGGCTTCCCCGTCGCCATATCGAGCAGCCGGAAGCGCAGCTTAACGGCCCGGTCTTCCCCGTTCGGCCCCCGGTACGGATATGCGCATTCGAATACGGGGAACAGGTTCGACTCCGCCAGCTTCGCCACCCGGGACTTCGGGAGTTGCGGCTTGTTCTTCGGCATTAGCTAGTATTGCTCCTATCTCCTAATTCCGTCCGGATTGCTCACCGGACTCCTTTCCAGGAGGCCCCGCAGTTGCCCAGACTGCGGGGCCTCTGGTGTTTGCTCAGCAGTCGCAGAGCGGAAATGTCTTGGGATGCTGGAGGGGTTTGCAGCTCCAGCCGAACATCACTTCATCCGGCTCGACCAGGAGAATCCGCCGCCACGGGATGTAGATATGGCGGTGCTTGACGTCTGTCTCGTCTTCTCCGCAGAAGCAGTACCGGAGTTGGAAAAGTCCACTGAAAGATGCGTCCCCGGCGACGGAGGTCTTGAGTTCGATCCCGAAGGTGCTCTGTTCCTGAATATCGCCGAAGAACCACGAGGGAGGGCGGTCCGTTCCCCAGGGCTCCGTAATCACCCTGAGGCCGATTCCCTGGAGGTCGGGCGGAATGAGCTTGCTCATCGCGCGGCCTCCACACGGCACGAGGCCATGTATTCGCTGAGGTCGTCCCGGTGGAACTTCACCGGGCCGGTGATCCCGGACGGCCGGTAGTGGGGGATGGTCTTTTCCTGGACTCGCCGCGTGAGCTGGCGCGGCGTCAGGCCGACGAATTCGGCCGCCTCTTCGATGTTGAACCAGACCTGCGGCTTCGGTGCGCCCATTGCTCCTACTCCCTTTCTCGGGGAGTCGGAGGGGTGCCCTAGAACGCCAAAAAGCCGGTCAGGGACAACCCTCCGACTCCAAGAGTCGATTGGTCGTCACTTGACCGGCTGCTGTCGAGCACCGACTATCTCAATGGCGCTCTTGCGAACCGCTATGCGTCCTCCGGCTTACGCCCGTCATCCTGTGGCGAACGTCCATTGGAACAAGCGAACGGGGCCACTATAACCGATGGCGGGAGTTGGCGCTGGTTGGCGGCAGCAATGATGATCTTGGTCCACTCCCGCCCGTAGCCGTCCGCCGGTCGGCCGGAGCCCTCCGGAGAGCGCCGGAGGCCGGGGGTAACCAAGATCTATCGGCTATGGGAGCGCCGAGAGAGCGCGAAGGCCCAGCCGCCAAGATCGCAACCGGGCCTCTACCTGCGCGCCTCCGGCAGGATTCGAACCTGCGGCACCCGCTTTAGGAGAGCGGTGCTCTATCCCCTGAGCTACGGAGGCATGTCGTCGCTTGCGGCAAGAGCGTAGCGGACGGCACGTACAGGGTAGGGGAAAGGGGGCGGTGGGCGCTTCTTCTTATGGGGCTGGTGGAAGTTCTAGGCCGGGTGGGGCCGGGGTGGGTACGCTTCAGTGCCGTGACCGGACGGCATCGCGGGCAATCAAAGACAAAGGCCGTCGAGGACGGGGTGGACGAAGGTGCGTCCCGGGGTAGACGGGTCGTGGTGATCGTCGGTGCCCTCGCGGTTCCCGTCGTGCTGGCGGGCGCGGTCGTGTTCGGGATGCGGGACGGGCCCGTCCGGGAGCGGCCGGGGTCGGCGCCGGCGCAGAACGCCGCGCCGGCCACGCCGGAGGGCGAGCCGACGTACGGCAGGTACGTGCCGCCCGAGATGGCGCCGCAGGTGGGGACGAAGGCGCCGCCGCAGCCGTCCGTGCCGGTGGTGAGGCCGCGCAGGACGACGACTCCCACGGCGTCGCCGTCCCCGACGCGGCGGACACGGCGGCCGTGCCCGGCGGGCTGGGACGACGTCGGGTGGATGCACCGGTGGTGCGAGCGGCAAGGTGACCATGACGACTGAAGCGGTTACGCGCAGGTCATCGTGGACCTGTAGTAGCGTTCTGCCGCTGTTCCGCATTCGGGCATCTGGAGGAAAACCACCGTGCCGAACCCCCGGTCGGCGGCGCTGATCGCGGTCTTCCTGGTGACGGCGATGCTGTCATCGCACGGCGCCGCGGTCGCGGCGACGAGCCCGGCCGACTCGCTGGAGTCGCTGCGCCGCGAGGCGTCGAAGGCTCGGGACGAGCTGGAGAAGGCCACCGAGCAGATGAAGGGCCGGCAGAAGGACCTCGCCGCCTCGCAGGTGAAGCTGCGCGGCACGCTGAAGGACCTCGCCGTGGCGGAGGCCGAGCTGAACCGGATCCGGGGGCCGCTGGCGAAGCTCGCGAACACCGCCTACCAGCAGAGCGGCGCGGCCGGGTCCATGGCGATCTTCGGGGGCGGCGACCCGGGCCACGCGCTGCGTTCGACGGCGGACGTGACGCTGCTCGCCCAGTCGCAGCAGGCACTGGTGGACCGCGCCGGCGAGCTGCAGGACCGGCGGCGGCGGCTCGCGTCCACCGCGCAGGAGCTGCAGTCGCGCAACGCGGTGGAGCAGACCCGCCTCCAGCAGGAGGTGGACGGGCTGAAGACCAAGTCGGCGCAGCTGACGAAGCAGCTCAACACGATGCTCGACAAGCTCGCGGTGACCCGCCAGAAGCGGCTGGAACTCGGCTGCGACAAGAGCCTCGCCGCGGACGCGAAGAAGTTCCCCAACGGGCTGATCCCGGCGAAGTACCTGTGCCCGCTGCCGCAGAAGGGCGGGCACAGGCTGCGGGCGGACGCGGCGCTCGCGTTCTACAAGCTGAACGCCGCCTACAAGCGCCAGTTCGGCCGGGACATGTGCGTGACGGACGCGTACCGGAGCCTGTCCGAGCAGCATGCCGTGTACGCCCGGCGGCCGGGGTTCGCGGCCGTTCCCGGGACGAGCAACCACGGCAAGGGCCAGGCACTCGACCTGTGCGGCGGTATCCAGAGTTCGGGGTCGGTCCAGTTCAACTGGATGGAGGCCCACGCCGGGACGTACGGATGGATTCATCCGGCGTGGGCCTACAGCAACCCGTTCGAGCCCTGGCACTGGGAGTACGGGACCGAGAACGGGTGAGGGGGCCTAATAGGGGGTCTCGGTCGCGGGGACGACCTCCGACGTGCAGTAGCGGCAGCGGCTGGCCTTCAGCGGGATATCGCTGAGGCACTGCGGGCATTCGCGCTCGGTGGCCTCCTTGCCGCGGTCCATCCGCTCGATCAGCTTGGTGGTCGGCAGGACGACCAGGAAGTAGACGATCGCCGCCGTGATGAGGAACGTGATCGCGGACGTCAGGAAGATCCCGTACGGGAACGTGGTGCCGTCGATCTTGACGGCGAGCCGTGTGTAGTCGGGTTTGCCGCCGATGAGCGCGATCAGCGGGGTGATGAACGAGTTCGCGAAGTCCTTCACCAGGCCCGCGAACGCGGCCCCGACGACGAACGCGACCGCCAGCTCGACCAGGTTTCCGCGGAACAGGAACTTCTTGAATCCGCTCATGGGGGCTCCAGGGGATGTCGGGGGTGCGGCCCCCTGGCTGAGGGGGCGCCGGAACGGCAACGGATCGTAGTGATCCCTCCCTGTTCCGCCAAGTCGGCCATGCTCCACGACCTGCGGCTTCCTTTTCGCCCGCTGCGATTGCCGGTGGTCTCCGGCTCCTTCCCGGCGGCCGGCTCAAGTCCCGGGAGTGTCGGTGCCGGACACAGCGCCGTCCCTCGACCGCCTGTGGCTTTCGCGACGCCGGCCGGTCGGCGTCGCGAGCGGGCGCCGGTGCCCGGTTCGCGTGCCGGGCCCCCACGGTGGCGTGGGCGTCCTCTAGGGGCCGGTGATCGTCAGGGACAGGTGGGGGCCGGCTGCGGCCAGGGCCAGCGCCTGGGGTCTGTCGGTCGCCAGAACGATCAGTGCGCCGTCTTGCGCGGTGTCTTCGGGTTTCGGCGGGATCGCCACGATCGGGACGTCGGACGCCACGACGCGGGCGTCGTTCCAGTTCGGCTCTGTGGCGGCTCGTGTCTTCGTTGTGAAGGGACGCCACGCCGGCGGTCGGCCCAGGGCGGGCTGGACCTGACGAGGTCTGGGCGATGATTCTTGGGCGTTGCCGGGAGCGTCCGCAGCACCCTGGAACGGACGGTCGCCGGTCGGGCCGCGGGCTTCTTCGGGGGGCTCGGGTTCGCCGGTGGGAGTCGTGAGGACGTCTATGCGGTCGCCCGGATGGAGCAGCCGGACGGCGTCGGGGTCGGCTATGCGGACCGGGGTGGCCACCTTGCCGGGGCCGTAGCCGCGGAGTAGGGCGTCGCCTATCACGCGGACGTCGGTCAGAGGTTCGCCTTGGCGCATGGGGCCCGCGATGACGCGGCCCACGGCGCCCGTGCGGAGCGCGCCGGCCGGGACGGAGGCGGGCGGCAGGGCCACGGGACGCAGATCGGAGGGGCCGAGGGCCGTCCCCGCGGGGAGGTCGCGGGCGGCGGCGAGGACGCGGGCGGACGGGGGCGCTCCCGGCCGGAGCGCGAGCAGGGCGAGGCCGGCGGCGGCCGCGGCGAACAGGGCCGCCAGCGGCCGCCGCAGGCGGGTTAACCGGGTGTTCACGGCAGTTCCAGGGGGAGCTTCATGCCGTCCAGGACGTTCGGGCAGGGGCAGGTGCGCTCGGTGGGCAGCGCCTTGACCACGTCGGTGACCAGGGCGCGCAGGCGGCCGATGTTCTGGCCGAAGACCCGGAGGACCTCCTCCATCGTGACGCCGTCGCCCTCCTCGATGCCCGCGTCCAGGTCGGTGACGAGGCAGAGGGAGGTGTAGCAGAGCGCGAGTTCGCGGGCGAGGACGGCCTCCGGGTGGCCGGTCATGCCGATCAGCGTCCAGCCCTGGGAGGCGAACCACCGGGACTCGGCGCGGGTGGAGAAGCGCGGGCCCTCGATGACGACGAGCGTGCCGCGGTCGACGGGCTCCCAGGCGGAGGCGCGGGCGGATTCGATGGCGGTGCGGCGGCCGGTGGGGCAGTACGGGTCGGCGAACGACACGTGGATCGCGGCGCCCTCGCCGTAGAAGGTCTGGGCGCGTCCGGACGTCCGGTCGGCGAGCTGGTCGGGGACGGCGAGCGTGCCGGGCCCGTAGCCGGGGGTCAGCGAGCCGACCGCGCACGGCCCCAGTACCTGCCGGACGCCGAGGGAGCGCAGCGCCCACAGGTTGGCCCGGTACGGGATCCGGTGCGGCGGGAACCGGTGGTCGCGGCCGTGCCGGGGGACGAACGCGACGCGGCGCCCGGCCAGCTCGCCGACCGCGATGGGGTCGCTCGGCGGGCCGTAGGGGGTGTCGACCTGGACTTCCTCGATGTCGTCGAGGAACGAGTAGAAGCCGGAGCCGCCGATGACCCCGATCTCGGCGGCGGGCTGGGAACCGGAAGTGGCCATGGCGCCGACACTAGCCATCCCGCGCCGGTCCCCGGCAGGGCGTTCGCCGATTGTGGATAACCGGGAAGGGGGCCGGCCGCGGCCGGCGTCCGGGCATGGCGAAAGCCGGGGGATCCGCGCTCGGATCCCCCGGTGCGGCGTAGGGGAGACCTAGAAGGTCAGGCGACCTTTTCGGACGAAGAGCCGGCCTTGCTGGACGACGAGGAGTCGCCGCCAGACGAAGACGAGGACGCCCCGGAGGTGGCGGAGTCGCCGCCAGAGGAGCCGTCGGCCGAACCGTTGGCTGAGCCGCCGGACGAGCCATTGGACGAGGAGCCCACGGTCGAGGACGACTTGCCGGAGCCGCGGCTGTCGGTGCGGTAGAAACCCGACCCCTTGAAGATGATCCCCGCCGCGGAGAAGACCTTGCGGAGCCTGCCGCTGCACGCCGGGCATTCGGTCAGCGCGTCGTCGCTGAACTTCTGCACGACCTCCAGAGGCTCGCCGCACTCGGTGCAAACGTACTGATACGTCGGCACGGTTCCTCCTAGCTGACTCAGCCCGGCGGAGTCCGGACTGGCACTCACTATGAACGACTGCTAATGGTACCCATGCGTGGAACACTATTCGCCCCCGACCTGTTCCCTGACCGGTCAGGGAAACGTCCGGCCAGGGGAGCGGCCGGTCAGGCGCCCGTCTCGCCGAACCAGCCCGCCAGCCGTCCTTTGCGGCTGACCGCGCGCAGACGGCGTTCGGTGATCCCGCGCACGGCGTCGGTGGTCACGACCAAGAGCGTGTCACCGGCCTGCAAAGGCGTGGTGGGCTCGGGGACGAAGCTCGCCCCGTCCCGCACGACGAGGGTGATGGACGCGCCGGGCGGCAGCCGCAGTTCGAAGATCTCCACGCCGCTCAGCATCGAGTCGGGCGGGATGCGGACCTCCAGAAGGTCGGCGTGCAACTCCTCCAGCGGCGCCGCCTCCACGTCCAGTTCGCGGGTCTGCTCGTCGCTCTCCAGCCGGCACCAGCGCGCGACCAGTGGCAGCGTGGGCCCCTGGAGGAGGGTGAACATGACGACGATGTTGAAGACGATCGCGAACAGCCGTCCGGCGCTCGGGACATCGGCGACCATGGGGATGGTGGCGAGGACGATCGGCACGGCGCCGCGCAGCCCGGCCCAGGACGTGAAGATCTTCTCGCCCCACGACAGCCCGAACCCGATCGTGGACAGCCCGACCGATACCGGACGGGCGATGAGCAGCAGCACGAACCCGACGATGAGCGCGGGCAGGATCTGGCCGGGGAGGTCACCGGGGTCGGCCAGCAGGCCGAGCATCACGAACAATCCGATCTGGGCGAGCCAGCCGACGCCTTCCGCGAAGCCGCGGGTGGCGGGACGGTGCGGAAGCCGCGAGTTCCCGAGGACGAGCCCGCTCACGTAGACGGCGAGGAACCCGCTCCCATGCAGCAGTGAGGCAGCGCCATAAGCGCCGATGGACAGCGACAACACCGCGATGGGGTAGAGGCCGGAAGCCGGCAATGCGACACGCCGCAGTGCTTGTGCGCCGAGCCAGGCGATCGCGATACCGATGACGGCGCCGGCGGCCAGTTCGTACACCATCACGCCGAGCAGTTCGACCAGGTTGGGGGCGGTCGTATGGGCGCTGAGCGTGACGACGATGATGACGACGGGAGCGTCGTTGAAGCCGGACTCGGCCTCCAGCAGGCCCATCAGCCGGGAGGGCAGCGGCAGCCGCCGCAGCACCGAGAACACGGCCGCCGCGTCGGTCGGCGCGAGCACCGCGGCGAGCAGGAACGCGGGTCGCCAGTCCATCCCCACCAGCCACATGGCGGCGAGGGCGACCACGACGATGCTGAGCAGGGTGCCGAGGGTGGACACGCTGAGCGCGGCGGGCACCGAGGGCCGCATGCGCCGCCAGTCGGTGGTGATGCCGCCCTCCGCGAGGATCAGGACGAGGGCGGCGAGGCCGAGCGTCTCGGCCAGTTCGGCGTTGTCGAAGCGAATGTGGAGAAGGCCGGACTCGCCGATGAGGAGGCCGAGGCCCAGGTACGCCAGCAGCGTCGGCAGACCGGCCTGGTGGGACAGCCGCACCGCGATGATCGCGCAGAGTACGAGCGTGGCCCCGAGGAGTAGCCAGATGTCGAGGTGCACATCCCGCCCTTCGAGGTCGTCAAACTTGATCGTTTAGGAATCCTACAGATTCAGCGGCCGATCGCGCATTTCCAGTTGATGGACGGCCTGCCGGGAAGACCGATTACCGCCGCTTGACCTGCGGATTTACCCCGTTGACGATGTTCTGCACGTCCCGTCCCCGGATGGCCGCGCTGACGTTGTCGCGACCCACCGCGACCAGGTTCGGCCGTGCCCGGACGGCCCCGCCGGTCAGCCGAGCCGGACCAGCCCCCGGGACGGCGTCACCACCGCCCTGACCCGCTGGTCGTGCGGCTCCGCCGGCAGGATCTCCACCAGTTCGTCGTCGTACAGCAGCGCGACCGTCAGGATCGCCGGCCCGACCCGCGCGAGTGCCCGGTCGTAGGAGCCGCCGCCGCGGCCGAGGCGCACGCCCGTCCGGTCGACGGCGACGGCCGGGGTCAGCACGACGTCCGCGCTGGCCACGGCGCCCGGACCGCGCGGCGGCTCGGACGGCTCCAGGCAGCCGCGCGGCCCCGGGACGAGCGAGTCGGGCCCCTCGTAGGACGCCCAGTCGAGATCGCCGTCCGGCAGCAGGCGGGGGAGCAGCACATACGCCCCGCGCTTCCACAGCGCGAACAGCAGGCCCCGCGTGTCCGGCTCATCGCCGATCGAGACGTAGGCCGCGATCGTCCCCGCCATCTCCACCTCCGGGACCTCCAGCAGCGCGTCGCGGATCGGCCGTCCCGCCGCGGCCCGGATCTCGGGCGGCATCGCCGCACGTCTGCCGAGCAGTTCCGCCCGGAGATCGGTCTTCGAAACGATGTCGTGCACGCTGTCGTCCTCACGATGGCTAGGGTCGGTACATGGCCGACATTGCACCTGTACTCAAGGCGGTCGTCCCGGCGGCCGGTCTCGGTACCCGATTCTTGCCCGCCACCAAGGCGACCCCCAAGGAAATGCTGCCCGTCGTCGACAAACCGGCGATCCAGTACGTCGTCGAGGAGGCGGTCGACGCCGGCCTCAGCGACGTCCTGATGGTCACCGGCCGCAGCAAACGGTCCATCGAGGACCATTTCGACCGAGCCTACGAGCTTGAGGAGGCGCTGCGCGCGAAGGGCGACGAGGAGCGGCTGAACGCCGTGCACGAGTCCAGCGACCTCGCGATCATGCACTACGTCCGGCAGGGCGAGCCGCGCGGGCTCGGGCACGCCGTGCACTGCGCCCGCCAGCACGTCGGCAACGAGCCGTTCGCGGTGCTGCTCGGCGACGACATGATCGACGCGCGCGACAAGCTGCTGCGCCGCATGATCGAGGTGCGCGACCAGTACGGCGGCAGTGTGATCGCGCTGATGGAGGTCGAGCCCGACCAGGTCTCCGCCTACGGGTGCGCGGCCATCGAGGCGACGGACGAGGAGGACGTCGTCCGCATCTCCGACCTCGTCGAGAAGCCCGCCGTCGAGGAGGCGCCGAGCAACTGGATCATCATCGGCCGCTACGTCTGCGACCCCGCCGTGTTCGACGTCCTGGAGAAGACCCCGCCCGGACGCGGCGGCGAGATCCAGCTGACCGACGCGCTGCGCACCCTCGCCGACATGCCCGCCGACCAGGGCGGAGGCGTCTACGGCGTCAAGTTCCGGGGCCGCCGCTACGACACCGGCAACAAGCTGGAGTACCTGCGGACGGTCGTCCAGTTCGCCGCGGAACGTCCCGACCTGGCGCCGGAGTTCATCCCGTGGCTGCGCGAATTCGTCCGGAAGCAGGACGGCTCCGGCGGCGCGGGCGGTCCCGGGACCGCCTGACAGCGGCCAGACTGGGAACGTGGTCATGAGAACGGTCGATGAGCATCTGACGGAGATCCTCGGCAGCGTGAAGGTGCTGCCGCCGCACGAGCTGGCGCTGCTGGAGGCGCAGGGCACGGTGCTCGCCGAGCCCGTGTCCGCGCCGGTGCCCGTGCCGCCGTTCGACAACTCCGCGATGGACGGCTACGCCGTCGTCGCGGCGGACATCGCGGCGGCGACCGACGCGGCCCCGGTCGCGCTGCCCGTCGTCGGGGACATCGTCGCGGGCGACTCCGGCCTGCCGGCGATCCGGCCCGGCCTGACCGCGCGGATCATGACGGGCGCGCCGCTGCCCGCCGGTGCCGACGCGGTCATCCCGGTCGAGTGGACGGACGGCGGAAGCGCCACCGTCCAGGTCTTCCGTGCCGCACCCCCGGGCAACTACATCCGGCGCGCCGGCGAGGACGTCCGCGCAGGCCAGATCGTCGCGGACGCGGGCACGCGGCTCACCGCGCCCCAGCTCGGGATGATCGCGGCGGTGGGGCGGGCCCGGGTGACGGTACGCCCGAAGCCCCGCGTCGTGGTCGTGGCCACAGGCGACGAACTGCGCGAGCCCGGAACTTCTCTGGCGCCGGGTCAGATCTGGGAGTCGAACTCGTTCATGCTCACCGCCGCCGTGATCGAGGCAGGCGGAGTGGGCATCCGGCAGGCCACGGTCGAGGACGAGCCCGGCAAGGTCCTGGAAATGTTCCAGGACCAGCTCGTCCGGGCCGACGCCATCGTCACCACCGGCGGCGTGTCCATGGGCACCAGGGACGTCGTCAAGGAGGTACTGACCGGCACCGGGACGGTGGGCTTCCACAAGGTGCGGATGCGTCCCGGTAAGCCGCAGGGGTTCGGCCTCCTTGACGGCACGCCCGTGTTCACGCTCCCTGGCAACCCTGTAAGCGCATACGTGTCGTTCCAGGTCTTCGTGCGTCCCGCGCTGCTCGCCATGCAGGGGCTGGCGCCGGACCCCCTGCAGACCGTGAGCGCAGTACTCGCCGAGGACGTCCAGTCGCCCGCGGGGCTCCGGCACTATCTGCGGGGCAGGCTGTCGTTCAGCCACGGGTCCTACACCGTCACGGCGGCCGAGGTGCAGGGCTCGCACCAGCTCGGCTCGCTCTCGTCCGCGAACGCGCTCATCGAGCTTCCGGAGGATGTCGAGGTCATGCCGGCCGGTTCCCACGTCAAGGTCATGAGGTTGCCGTCATGACGGAGTTCACCCACCTGGACGACGCGGGAGCGGCCCGCATGGTCGACGTGTCGGCGAAGGACGTCTCGGCCCGGACCGCGACGGCGACGGGCTTCGTCCGCCTGTCGGCCGAGTGCGTCGCCCTACTGCGCGCCGGTGACATCCCCAAGGGCGACGCCCTGTCCGTGGCCCGCATCGCCGGGATCATGGGGGCCAAACGCGTTCCCGACCTCGTCCCCCTGTGCCACCCCATCGCACTGCACGGTGTCACCGTCGACCTGGACGTCCGGGACGACGGCGTCGCGATCAAGGCCGTGACCAGGACCGCCGACCGCACCGGCGTCGAGATGGAGGCGCTCACCTCCGTCAGCGTCGCCGCGCTCGCGCTCGTCGACATGGTGAAGGCCGTCGACCCCGCCGCCGTGATCACCGACGTGCGGGTCGAGGAGAAGACCGGCGGCAAGACGGGAGTGTGGCGGCGATGATCAGGGCGATGGCGGTCACGGTCTCGAACCGGGCGGCGGCGGGCGTCTACGCGGACAAGTCGGGACCGGTGCTGGTCGAGATGCTGGAGGACCTCGGCTGCCAGGTGGACGGCCCGGTGGTCATCCCCGACGGCGAGCCGGTCGCCGAGGTGCTGCGGGACGCGGTCGGCACCGGCTATGACGTCGTGGTGACGTCCGGCGGGACGGGCCTCACCCCGACCGACCAGACCCCCGAGATGACCCGGCGAGTGATCGAATGGGAGATACCGGGCATCGCGGAGGCGATCCGGCTGGAGGGCCGCGAGAAGGTGCCCGCCGCGATCCTCTCCCGCGGCCTCGCCGGCGTCGCGGGCCGCACGCTCATCGTCAACCTGCCCGGCTCGACCGGCGGCGTCCGCGACGGCATGACCGTCCTGGGCCGCGTCCTGGCCCACGCGGTGGACCAGTTGGGAGGCGGCGACCACCCCCGCCCCTGACACCCCGAAGAGCGGGCGACGCGTCCGAGGGACCGAACACGGGCGCCAAGTGCGACGAACGTCCCGCGTGCCCGGATTCTCGGAGAGAATTGATGGCGTTCGGACGTCCGACCAGGGAATCATGGAACCGTGGAACGTTTACGGGGATGGCCGGTCACCCTGACCGAAGGCCTTGTAGGACTGCGCCCGCTGCGGCACCGCGACGCCGCCGCGTGGCGTGAGCTGCGGGTGCGCAACGCCGACTGGCTCCGCCCCTGGGAGCCCACCAACCCCGAGACGCCGCTGTTCCGCAGCGGCCTCGGACCTTACCTCAGCATGGTCCACACCATGCGCCGCGAGGCCCGGCAGGGTCTCGCGCTGCCCTGGGTCGTCACGTACGAGGGGGAATTCGTCGGCCAGCTCACCATAGGCGCGGTCGTCTGGGGTTCCGCCCGGTCCGCGCAGATCGGCTACTGGGTCGACAAGGGGATCGCCGGGCGCGGTGTCATTCCGACCGCCGTCGCGCTCGCCGTCGACCACTGTTTCTTCACCGTCGGCCTCCACCGGTTGGAGGCGAATATCCGTCCGGAGAACGCCGCAAGCCGCCGCGTCGTCGAAAAGCTCGGATTCCGGGAAGAGGGAATTCGGCGCCGCCACCTGCACATCGACGGTGCCTGGCGCGACCACATCTGCTACGCCCTCACCGTCGAGGACGTGCCCGGTGGCCTGCGCGCACGCTGGCTCGCCCGGCGCAAACAGGCATTTCCCCGCCGCGCATGAACCGCCCATGACTTTCCCGCCGTAAGAAACCTCCGAACGAGAAGGCCCGGCAAACGGAGAGTAACGGCGCGATCGATTTCGCGACACACCGTCCCTCATGCTCGTCAACCTCTGACAGCCCCTCGTACCGTGCGGGGCGTGGCCCTGCTCCCAACGCACGTTCGCGCGCCGAAAGTCGGTCCGCTTCTTGAGCGTGCCCCGGGATGGTGGGGCCGGTGAGCAGCACCGTCCTGTATCTCGCCATTGTCGCAGTCTGGGCGATCGTTCTCGTACCCATGTGGCTGCGCCGCGACACTGAGACGACCGGAATCTCCCGGATCCTCCACAAGCGTCCCGAAGACGATGAGGAGGAGGAAACACCGGCCGAGGACGTCCCGCCGCCGCATCGCCGGGTCAGCCGCGCCACCATCATCGCCCGGCGCCGCCGCCGCACCACGGGCCTCACCCTGCTCGTCCTCACCGCCGTCGCCGTCGTCGCGTCCGGCGTCGCGCCCTGGTGGGCCACGCTGCCCCCGGCCGCCCTCCTGGCCGGCCACCTGGCGCTCCTCCGCGTCGCCGTCGGCATGGACGCCGCCCGCCGCCGCGCCGCCGCCCAGGCCCG
>NZ_BCQQ01000019.1 GCF_001552155.1 Actinomadura formosensis NBRC 14204
CGCTCGTGGAAGGAGTGCGCGCTAGCGCATGACGCCGAGAGCGAAGCAATAAACACGGTAGCCTGGGACGCGTCTCAGAACTCACCTGCGAGCAGCGGAAGAGGGCGATCTCCGCCGTGTCGACAGAGTCGTCGCAAACAAGTGCCGACCCACAGATCCCAGATTTCGGCGCCAACGAGTGGCTGGTCGACGAGTTGTACCAGAAGTACCTCGAAGACCCGAACTCCGTTGACGAAGCCTGGTGGAACTTCTTCGCGGACTACCGGCCGGACAGCCGGCCGTCGCCGGTGACCCCGGCGTCCCCCCAGGCGTCCACCGAGAGCGCGGCCACGGTGGCCGCGAACGGCACCGCGGCCGCTCCGCCGACAGCGCAGCGCCCGGTGACACCGTCGAAGGCGCCCGCGCCGAAGGCGGAGCCGAAGCCGGCTCCGCCGCCGGTGCCGGCGGGCGCCGAGGAGGTCCGGCTGCGCGGTGTCGCCGCCCGGACGGTCACCAACATGGAGGCCAGCCTCGGCGTGCCGACGGCGACGAGCGTGCGGGCCGTCTCGGCGAAGCTGCTGATCGACAACCGCATCGTCATCAACAACCACCTCAAGCGCGGGCGCGGCGGCAAGGTCTCGTTCACGCACCTGATCGGGTACGCGATCGTCAAGGCGCTCACGGCGATGCCGGAGATGAACGCCGCGTTCACCGAGGTGGACGGCAAGCCGGTGCTGGTCCGGCCGGAGCACGTCAACTTCGGGCTGGCGATCGACCTGCAGAAGAGCGACGGCTCGCGGCAGCTCGTGGTGCCGAGCATCAAGGCCGCCGAGACACTGGACTTCCGCCAGTTCTGGGCCGCCTACGAGGAGATCGTCCGCAAGGCGCGGGGCGGCAAGCTCACCCTTGACGACTTCCAGGGCACCACGATCAGCCTGACGAACCCGGGCACGATCGGGACCGTCCACTCGGTGCCGCGGCTGATGCCCGGCCAGGGGACGATCATCGGCGTGGGCGCCATGGAGTACCCGGCCGAGTTCGCGGGCGCGTCCAGCGACACCCTGTCCCGCATGGGGATCAGCAAGGTCATGACGCTGACCTCCACCTACGACCACCGGATCATCCAGGGCGCGCAGTCGGGCGACTTCCTGCGCCGCATCCACGAGCTGCTCCTCGGTGAGGACGGCTTCTACGACGAGATCTTCGAGGCGCTGCGCATCCCGTACGAGCCGGTGCGCTGGGTCAAGGACATCTCGGCCTCGCATGAGGACGATGTCGCGAAGGTCGCCCGTGTCCACGAGCTGATCCACGCCTACCGGGTCCGCGGCCACCTGATGGCCGACACCGACCCGCTGGAGTACAAGCAGCGCCGCCACCCCGACCTCGACATCCTCAAGCACGGCCTCACCCTGTGGGACCTGGAGCGCGAGTTCGCGACCGGCGGGTTCGGCGGCAAGCCGACGATGAAGCTGCGCGAAATCCTCGGCGTGCTGCGGATGGCGTACTGCCGGACGGTCGGCATCGAGTACATGCACATCCAGGACCCGGAGGAGCGCGCCTGGATCCAGGAGCGCGTGGAGGTCCCGCACGACAAGCCGTCGCGCGAGGAGCAGCTGCACGTGCTGCGCCGGCTGAACAGCGCCGAGGCGTTCGAGACGTTCCTGCAGACGAAGTTCGTCGGGCAGAAGCGGTTCTCGCTGGAGGGCGGCGAGTCGGTCATCCCGCTGCTGGACTCGGTGATCTCGGCGGCGGCGAAGGCGAGCCTGGACGAGGTCGTCATCGGGATGGCGCACCGCGGCCGGCTGAACGTCCTCGCGAACATCGTCGGCAAGTCCTACGGGCAGATCTTCGGCGAGTTCGAGGGCAACCTGGACCCGCGCAGCGCGCAGGGCTCCGGTGACGTGAAGTACCACCTCGGCGCGTCCGGCGACTTCGTCGCGAGCGACGGCTCCAAGATCCACTGCGAGCTGGTCGCGAACCCGTCCCACCTGGAGACGGTCGACCCGGTGCTGGAGGGCGTCGTCCGCGCCAAGCAGGACGTGCTGGACGTCGGCGAGGCCGGGTTCACCGTGCTGCCGATCCTGCTCCACGGCGACGCCGCGTTCGCCGGGCAGGGCGTGGTGGCCGAGACGCTGAACCTGTCGCAGCTGCGCGGCTACCGCACCGGCGGCACCGTCCACGTCATCATCAACAACCAGGTGGGCTTCACCACCGCCCCCGAGTACTCGCGGTCCACCGTCTACGCGACGGACGTGGCCCGGATGATCCAGGCGCCGATCTTCCACGTGAACGGCGACGACCCGGAGGCGTGCGCGCGGGTGGCGCGGCTGGCGTTCGAGTACCGGCAGACGTTCAAGAAGGACGTCGTCATCGACATGGTCTGCTACCGGCGCCGGGGCCACAACGAGGGTGAGAACCCGTCGTTCACCCAGCCGCTGATGTACGACCTGATCGACGCGAAGCGTTCGGTGCGCAAGCTGTACACCGAGGCGCTGATCGGCCGCGGCGACATCACGGTGGAGGAGGCCGAGCAGGCGCTCCGCGACTACCAGGAGCAGTTGGAGCGGGCCTTCACCGAGACCCGCGAGGCGGTGAAGAAGCCGCTCGAACCGGGTTCGGTCGTAAAGCCGGACGTCGAGGAGAGCATCCCGATCGACCACGGCAAGACCGGGACGGCGATCCCGCCGGAGACCGTCAAGCGGATCATCGAAACCCAGGTCGCGCTGCCGGAGGGCTTCACCCCGCACCCGCGGCTCCAGCCGATCCTGCAGCGCCGCGCCCAGATGATCGAGGACGACGCGATCGACTGGGCGACCGGCGAACTGCTGGCGATGGGCTCGCTGCTGATCGACGGCCACCCGGTGCGGCTCGTCGGGCAGGACACCCGGCGCGGCACGTTCGGCCAGCGGCACGCGGTGCTCGTCGACCGCAGGACGGGCGAGGAGTACACGCCGCTGAAGCAGTTCGGGCAGGGCGTGTCGAAGTTCTACGCGCACGACTCGCTGCTCAGCGAGTACGCGGCGATGGGCTTCGAGTACGGCTACTCGATGACCCGCCCGGACGCGCTGGTCTGCTGGGAGGCCCAGTTCGGCGACTTCGCCAACGGCGCCCAGTCGGTGATGGACGAGTACATCTCGTCCGGTGAGCAGAAGTGGGGCCAGCACTCCAGCGTCGTGCTGCTGCTGCCGCACGGCTACGAGGGGCAGGGCCCCGACCACTCGTCCGCGCGGATCGAGCGGTACCTGCAACTGTGCGCGCAGGACAACATGACGGTCGTCTACCCGACCACGCCGGCGAACTACTTCCACCTGCTGCGCTGGCAGGTGCTGTCGGGCCGGAAGAAGCCGCTGGTCGTGTTCACGCCGAAGTCGCTGCTGCGGCTGAAGGCGGCCACGTCCCCGGTCGGGCAGGTCACCGGCGGTGCGTTCCAGCCGGTCATCCCGGAGAGCGACCCGGCGGTCGACCCGGCGGGTGTGAGGCGGGTGCTGCTCACCACCGGCAAGATCTACTACGAGGTGGTGAAGGCCCGGCAGGAGGCCGGCGCTTACGACACCGCGGTCGTCCGGGTCGAGCGGCTGTACCCGCCGCCGGTGGATGAGATCAAGGCGGAGCTGGCCAAGTACCCGGCGGACGCCGAGGTCGTGTGGGTGCAGGACGAGCCCGCCAACATGGGCGCCTGGCCGTTCATGGCGCTGAAGCTGCCGCATCACATCGAGGGCCTGAAGATGTCGCGGGTGTCGCGCCCGGCGTCCTCGTCGCCCGCGGTGGGGTCGGCGAAGCTGCACCAGGCGGAGCAGGAGGCTCTGCTGGCGAGACTGTTCGAGCAGAAGTAGCCGGACACGACAAGGAATCACCCAGACCCGAGGGCTCCGGTGCGTCGCGCCGGGGCCCTCGGTGTCCCGAGGGCAGGATCGCAGAAAGAAGACATCGGCTCATGTACTTCACCGATCGGGGCATCGAGGAACTGACGGAGCGGCGCGGCGCGGAGGAGGTCAGCCTGACGTGGCTGGCGGAGCGGCTGCGCGAGTTCGTCGATCTGAACCCCGAGTTCGAGACACCCGTCGACCGCCTGGCCACCTGGCTTGCCCGGCTGGACGACGACGAGGACGACTGACTCGATCATAAACACGACATGTCTTGACTTTCCGGGAACGCGACATATCGTGTTCACTGGATCAAGGAGCCGGACGAAGGGCGTCGCGATGTCGCGCTGGACGATCGAGGAACCCACCACCCTGGACTTCGACGGCGTGGTCGCGCTGCGCGTCACGCTGATCGCGGGCAGCGTCTCGGTACTGGCCTCCGACGAGCGCCCGTCCATCATGATCGGCGATGTCGAGGGCCCGCCGCTGATGGTCACGCACGAGGCCGGCATGCTGACCGTCACCCACGAGAAGCTGTGGGAGGGCGTGCTGAGCTGGCTGCGCACCCACAAGTGCCGGGCCACGATCACGGTGACCGTCCCGCACGACTGCCCGGTCTCGCTGAACCTCGTGTCGGCGGACGCGGTGGTGACCGGCATGACGACCCGCACGTCCATCAAGAGCGCGTCCGGCGACGTGACGCTGGACGGGGTGGCGGGCACCATCGACGCGGGCACCGTGTCCGGCGCGATCGAGGCGCAGGGCCTGGACGGGACGGTCTCGTTCACGTCCGTCGCCGGCGACCTGTCGCTGGCCGGCGCGTCCATCGGCACTCTCGCCGCCCGCACGGTCAGCGGGCGCATCGCCGCCGACATCGCCCTGTCCGGCGACGCCAGGGTGGAGGCCAACACGGTGTCCGGCGAGGTGGCGCTGCGCGTCCCCGAGGCGGCCGGCGCGCAGGTCACGCTGAACTCGGCCGCCGGGCGGATCGAGACGTCCTTCCCCGAGCTCGGCCGGCGGGACCGGACCATCGCGCAGAGCGTCACCGGCAAGATCGGGGACGGCACCGCACGGCTGACCGTCAACACGGTGTCCGGCTCGATCACCCTCCTCGGCCGCGACGACGACACCCCCGAGATCACCACCCCCCGAATGGAGAAGTGACGACGTGAGCCCCGTCTTCGGCCACGGTCGCCTGCGGCTGTACCTGCTGAAGCTGCTGGAGGAGAGCCCGCGGCACGGCTACGAGGTGATCCGGCTGCTGCAGGACCGGTTCCTCGGGGTCTACTCGCCCTCCCCCGGCACGATCTACCCGCGGCTGGCCCGGCTGGAGTCCGAGGGCCTCGTCACGCACGAGGTGATCAAGGGCAAGAAGGTGTACTCGCTGACCGACAAGGGCCGCGAGGAGCTGGAACGCCGGATGGACGAGCTGGCCGAGCTGGAGGAGGAGATCGCCGCCTCGGCGCAGGAGTTCGCACGCGGCGTGCAGGAGGACGTCCGGCAGACCGTCCGGACGCTGCGCGAGGAACTGACCGAGGCCGCGCGGACGATGCGCGGACAGGGCAAGACCACGTCCAAGGACGCGTGGAAGGAGACCACCGAGCGGCAGAAGGAGGAGTGGCGGCGGCAGAAGGAGTACTGGCGCGAGCAGAAGCAGGCGTGGAAGGAGGAGTGGCGGCAGAACTGGGACGACGCCTGGAAGACGGCGACCGGCACCCCCGAGGACGTCGCCCGTCTCAAGCTGGAGCGCCTGCTCCGCAAGTTCGTCGAGGACGTCCGCAAGTCGGCGAAGAAGGCCCGCCTCGACGACGACGCCCTCACCGCCGCACAGGCGATCCTGGACGAGGCCCGAGAGCGCCTGAAGAACGAGATCTTCCGCAAAGAAGGGCCGTGACCGGCAGGGCCACGGCCCCCCGGTCTCACGGTGTGAAGACGATCTTCCCGAAGAGGTCACCCTCCGCCATGGCGGCGAACCCCTCGCGGGCCCGGCTCAGCGGCAGCGTCCGGTCGATCAGCGGCCTGGTGCCCGTCTTGGCCAGGAACCGCGCGAGCCGCTCCAGCTGTGCCCGCGTCCCCATGGTGGACCCGACCACCGACAGCTGCAGGAAGAACACCCGGTTCAGCTCCGCGGGCGGCGCCTGGCCGCTGGTGGCGCCGGCCACCACGATCCGCCCGCCGGGCCGCAGCGACTTCAGCGAGTGCGACCAGGTCGCCTGCCCGACGGTCTCGATGACGGCGTCGACCCGCTCCGGCAGCCGCGCCCCCGGCTCGAACGCGGCGTCCGCCCCGAGCTCCCCGGCGCGCTTGCGCTTGGCCTCGCTCCGGCTGGTCGCGTAGACGCGGTACCCCGCGGCCGAGGCCAGCGCGATGGCGGCCGTCGCGACCCCGCCCCCCGCCCCCTGCACGAGCACGGACGCCCCGGGCTGCAACCCCGCCTTGTCGAACAGCATCCGGTAGGCGGTGAGCCACGCCGTCGGCAGGCAGGCGGCCTCCTCGAACGACAGCTCGGCGGGCTTGGGGACGAGGTTGCGCCGCGGCACCGCGACCTTCTCCGCCAGCGTCCCCTGGTGGACCTCCGACAGCAGCGACCGCTTCGGGTCGAGGGTCTCATCGCCGCCGCCCCGGTCGGGGTCGCCGATGACCGAGTGGACGATGACCTCGTTGCCGTCCTCGTCCACC
Source organism: Actinomadura formosensis NBRC 14204 (assembly GCF_001552155.1). Classification (GTDB taxonomy): domain Bacteria; phylum Actinomycetota; class Actinomycetes; order Streptosporangiales; family Streptosporangiaceae; genus Spirillospora; species Spirillospora formosensis. Next base: position 6,522 of record NZ_BCQQ01000019.1, read on the forward strand.
CCGGCCGCGTCACAGCCGAGGATCATCGGGAGCCTCTCGGCGGGCAGCCCCACCCCCTTCAGCGACCACAGGTCGTGGTGGTTGAGCGCGGCGGCCCGCACCGTGACGGTCGTCCACCCGTCCGGTGCCTCGGGTTCGGGCCGCTCCCCCAGCGTCAGCCCGTTCAGCGGATTGTCTGCGTCGATCTGCGTGGCCGTGACAGCGAACATGAACCGACACTAACCGTCCGGCCGGCACGGCGAACGGCCCGCCCCCCGGGCGAGAGGACGGGCCGGCTGCCGGGCGAGCGTCACAGGACCTTGGAGAGGAAGTCCTGGGTGCGCCGGTGCTGGGGGTTGGTCAGGACGTCGCGGGGGGTTCCCTCTTCGACCACGACGCCGCCGTCCATGAAGACCAGGGAGTCGCCGACCTCGCGGGCGAAGCCCATCTCGTGGGTGACCACGACCATGGTCATGCCGTCGAGGGCGAGCTGCTTCATGGTCTCCAGGACCTCGCCGACCAGTTCCGGGTCGAGCGCGGACGTCGGCTCGTCGAACAGCATCAGCGCCGGCTCCATGGCGAGCGCCCGCGCGATGGCCACCCGCTGCTGCTGCCCGCCGGACAGCTGCGCCGGGTAGTTCTCCACCTTGTCGCCCAGCCCGACGCGGGTCAGCAGCGCGATGGCGCGCTCCCTGACCTGCGCCTTCGGCTGCTTCTTGACCCGGCAGGGCGCCTCCATGACGTTCTCCAGCGCCGTCATGTGCGGGAACAGGTTGAACCGCTGGAACACCATGCCGATCTCGCGGCGCTGCGCGGCGACCTCCCTGTCGCGCAGCTCGTAGAGCTTGCCGCCGTGCTCGCGGTAGCCGACCAGGTGGCCGTTCACCCACAGCCGTCCCGCGTTGATCTTCTCCAGGTGGTTGATGCAGCGCAGGAACGTCGACTTGCCGGACCCGGACGGCCCGACGACGCACATCACCTCGCCGGGCTTCACCTCCAGGTCGATGCCTTTCAGCACCTCCAGCCGCCCGAACGACTTGTGCACCGCCTCGGCCTTGACCATCAGGCCGCCGCTCTCGGGCGCGGGCCCCTTGGGGAGGAGATCGCTCGTCATGTCCTCACCTCGTTCACTGGCCGCCGCCCCCGCCGCGGAAGCGGAGCCGCTGTCTGGCCGCGCCTCCCCTGCTGGTGCCCTTGCTGTAGTGCCGTTCCAGATAGTGCTGCCCGACCATCATGACCGAGGAGATCAGCAGGTACCACAGGCAGGCCATCACCAGCATCGGGATGATCTTGTAGGTGTTGGCGTAGATGGTCTGCGCCGTGAACGTCAGCTCCGAGTACGGGATGGCCGCGACCAGCGAGGTGTTCTTCAGCATCGAGATCGCCTCGTTGCCGGTCGGCGGGACGATCACGCGCATCGCCTGCGGCAGCACGATCCGGCGCATGGTCTGCATCCGGGACATGCCGAGCGCGCTCGCGGCCTCCTGCTGCCCCTCGTCCACCGACAGGATGCCGGCCCGGACGATCTCGGCCATGTAGGCGGCCTCGTTGAGGATCAGCCCCAGCGCCGCGGCCAGCGCGGCGTTGACCAGCTCCTGCGTCTTCCACGTCTCGAACTCGGGCCCGAACGGGATGCCGATCCCGACCGTGGGGAACAGCGTGCCGATCGCGCCCCAGATGAGCAGCTGGGTGTAGAGCGGGGTCCCGCGGAAGAACCACAGGTAGACCCACGCAGCACCGCTCAGCAGGGGGTTGGCCGACAGCCGCATCAGCGCGAGGATGATGCCGAGCACCACACCGCCGACCATCGCGGCCAGCGTGAGCCACACGGTGTTGAGGACGCCCTTGAGCACCGCATTGGAGAACAGGTACTTCCACTGCTCGGACCAGTCGAGCGCCTTGCTGGTCAGCAGGAAGTGCAGGAACATTGCGACCAGCACGAGGACGACGGCTCCGCCGAGCCAGCGTCCCGGGTGCCGGACGGGGACGGCCTTGATCGCTTCCGGCCGTCCCCTTTCGACGTCGTTGTCGACGGCCATGGATCAGCTCTGCGCCGCGTTGATCGCCGGGTCGGTGATCGCGCCGCTCTCCACCCCGTTCTCTACCAGGATCTTCTTGTAGGTGCCGTCCGCTATCAGTGCCTTCAGCGCACCGAGCACGGCTTCCTTGAACTGGCCGGAGTCCTTGCCGATCGCGTAGCCGTAGGGGGCGGTGTCGTAGACCTGGCCGATGATCTCCAGCTTGCCGGTCTTCTTGGCCGCGCCGCCGACGATCGGCGAGTCGGCCGCCATCGCGTCGACCTTGCCGGCGACCAGGTCGTTGTTGACCTCGGTCTGCTGCTTGCGGACGACCTGCTTGATCGGCGGCTTGCCCGCGTCGGTGCACTTCTTGCTGCGCGCCGTGAGGTCCTCGACCTCCACGGTGCCCTGCTGGACGCCGATGCTCTTGCCGCAGGCGTCGTCGGGGTTGACGCCCTTGGGGTTGCCCTTGAGCACGCCCCAGGCGATCCCCGCGCTGTAGTAGCTGACGAAGTCGACGACCTTCTCCCGCTCCTTGTTGTCGGTGAAGGAGGAGACGCCGATCTCGTACTTGCCGGACTGGACGCCCGGGATGATCGTGTCGAAGCCCGCGTTGTGGTACTCGGTCTTCAGGCCGAGCTTGGCCGCGACGGCGTTGAACAGGTCGACGTCCCATCCGACGATCTTCTGGGTCGCCGGGTCGACGGATTCGTTGGGCGGATACGACGCGTCCGAGCCGACCGAGATCTTGCCATCGCTCTTGATCGCGTCCGGGACCATGGCCGCGAGCTTGCTGTCCACGCTCGTGTTCGAGGCGGCGGTGCCGCCGGAGTCGCCAGAGTCGTTGCTGTCGCCGCACGCCGACAGGGCGAGGGCACCTGTCAGCACGAGCGCGCCCGCCGCGGCAACGCGACGGCGCAGAGAACCGGTGGTCACAGGTCCCCCTCCAGATCGTTTCGTCGGATCCAAAGATCCGAAGGTCAGATGCACAGTTTGACGTATAACATCCCTGATCTGGATAAAGTCTCCAAAACAATCACGCAACGAGGAAGCTCCGGAACGTTCCACCGACCTCCGTTTTCCGCTACGGACCGGATACGTGTGGCCACCGTCACGTGATGGTCAACACCCACCCCGGCCAGCGGAGGCGCGTCATCGCGTGTGGCACAATCGGACAACGGGTGACCCCCGTACGTCGCGAGATGACCACCAGGTGCCAGGCCACCACGCCACCACCACCGCGGCGGCATCGCAAGAAAGCCAACTTTCACTGACAGGGGTCGCTGTGGCTGCTGAGCCCATTACCACCGAACCGCTCTCACTGGACGACGATCCGGCCTTCCCGCTGCACCGCGGCGGCAAGCTGGAGATGCGGTCGACCATCCCGGTCCGCAACAAGGACGATCTTTCGCTGGCCTACACGCCGGGCGTCGCCCGCGTGTGCACCGCGATCGCCGACAACCCCGAACTCGCCTACGACTACACGTGGACGTCCAGGGTCGTCGCCGTCGTGACCGACGGCACCGCCGTGCTCGGCCTCGGCGACATCGGCCCCGCCGCCTCCATGCCGGTCATGGAGGGCAAGTCGCTGCTGTTCAAGGAGTTCGCGGACGTCGACTCGGTGCCGATCGCGCTGAACTGCACGGGCGTGGACGAGATCGTCGACACCGTGATCCGGATGGCGCCGAGCTTCGGCGGCATCAACCTGGAGGACATCAGCGCCCCCCGCTGCTTCGAGATCGAGGACCGGCTCCGTGCCGCGCTCGACATCCCCGTCTTCCACGACGACCAGCACGGCACCGCGATCGTCGCGCTCGCCGCGCTGAAGAACGCGGCCCGCCACGTCGGCAAGCCGCTGTCGGAGCTTCGCGCGGTCGTCGCCGGCGCGGGCGCGTCCGGTATCGCGGTCTCGCGGATGCTGATCGAGGGCGGCATCGGCGACATCGCGCTGTCCGACAGCAAGGGCCTCATCCACGAGGGCCGAGACGGCCTGAACCCGGTCAAGGAGCGCATCGCCGCGCTCACCAACCGGTCGCACCTGAAGGGCTCCACCGAGGAGGCGCTGCGCGGCGCGGACGTGTTCATCGGCCTGTCCGGCAGCACCGTCCACGAGTCGTGCGTCGCCACCATGTCGGACAACGCGATCGTGTTCGCGCTGTCCAACCCGACCCCCGAGGTGCATCCGGAGGTGGCGCGGCGGCACGCCAAGGTCGTCGCGACCGGCCGCAGCGACTTCCCGAACCAGATCAACAACGTGCTGGCGTTCCCGGGCATCTTCCGCGGCGCGCTGGACGTCCGGGCGCACTCGATCACCGAGGGCATGAAGCTGGCGGCGGCGAACGCCCTGGCCGGCATCGTCGGCGACGACCTGAGCGCCGACTACATCATCCCGAACCCGTTCGACGACCGGGTCGCCCCGGCCGTCACCGCCGCGGTCGCCGACCAGGCCCGCCGCGAGGGCGTCAACCGCATCTGACCCGCCGGCGCCCGGAGGCACGCCTGCCCGGTGTGCCTCCGGCGCTCATCCACGTCTCGCGGCGTGCAGGAGGCCCGCCCGGGAGAGGGGCCGGTAGCGGCCGACGACCCGGCCGACGACGAGGGCGTCCGGGACGGCACCGAAATCCCAGCTGTCCCGGCGGCCCGGGGCGCGCTGGTTGTCGCTCTCCAGCCACCAGCCGCCCCGTGTGCGATGACCCGCGCGTTTGACGATGAGGAGCCCCGGCCGCTCGGGGTGCTCGGCGACGACGAGCGCGCCGGGGGCCGGCGGTGTCCCGGCCCGCACGATCAGCCAGTCCCCGGGCCGCAGCGCGGGCAGCATCGACTCGCCGGAGACCTCGACCGTCCGCAGCCGCCGCACGCCGGCCAGCGCGAGCACCGCGGCACCGGCCGCCCCCCAAAGCGCCGCTCTGCGAACGCGCATGACTCTCCCTGTCCGTCCACCTGTACATCGTCCGTCCGCATACATCGGCGGACGCCGGTCACAACACTGCTGGAAGGGTTCCGGGCCGCTCGCGGCCCGGGTCTTAGGCCGAAATACCGAGTGCCCTGGCCGGACGGGCCCTGGGCCACAAGGGTAATGTCGGTGACCTGAGCATGATCCGCAACGAGGGAAGGGAACCGCAGGTGTTGCTCAAGCTTCTGCGCCCGAAGACCATGGTCTCCGCGCACTGCGACCTGCCGTGTGGCGTCTACGACCCGGCGCAGGCCCGGATCGAGGCCGAGTCGGTCAAGGCGATCTGCGAGAAGTACGCGGCCAACGAGGACCCGGAGTTCCGCGCTCGGGCGATCCTGATCAAGGAGCAGCGCTCCCAGCTGGTCAAGGAGCACCTGTGGGTGCTCTGGACCGACTACTTCAAGCCGCCGCACTTCGAGAAGTACCCGCAGCTCCACCAGCTGTTCAACGAGGCGACCAAGCTCGCCGGCGCCGCCGGCACCAAGGGCACCATGGACGTCAAGGCCGCCGAGGACCTGCTGGGCAAGATCAGCGAGATCGACAAGATCTTCTGGGAGACCAAGCAGGGCTGACCTGCTCTGCGATCGCGGGGGCCGTCCGGTGCGCGGACGGCCCCCGCGGCGCGTCAGGAGCGGGCGGTCCTGGTGAGGGCGTCGCCGGTCATGCGGTAGACCGTCCACCCGTCCTTGGGGTGGGCGCCCAGGGCCTCGTAGAACCCGATCGCCGGGCGGTTCCAGGTCAGGACGGACCATTCGACGCGTTCGTAGCCGCGGTCGTCCGCTACGCGGGTCAGCTCGGTGAGGAGGGCCTTGCCGTGGCCGTGGCCGCGGTACTCCGGTTCGACGAACAGGTCTTCCAGGTAGATGCCGTGGGTGCCGTTCCACGTGGAGTAGGTGATGAACCACACGGCGAACCCGACGACGCGGCCGTCGTGCTCGGCAACGTGCGCGAAGACCTTCGGGTCGGTGCCGAAGAGGCTCTCGCGCACCTGGTCCTCAGTGGCCTTCACCTCGTGCGGGGCGCGCTCGTACTCCGCCAGTTCGCGGATCAGCCGCAGGATGTCCGGGACGTCGTCCGGGGTCGCATACCGAATCACAGGCGAAGGCTATTCGAGCGGCGCGGGTCATCGCCCCCGGCGCCCTCCCCCCGGGGTGATTCGGAGCACCTTCTTTCCGCTCGTCGCGGACATTGGTGAGAAAACCACGCGCGCCGAAGTCTCGCGGCACGCGTCGCAGGCGGTAGTTTCAAAGCAGCGGGACCATCCTGCGAGGGAGTGACGTGACCGAGGAAACCGCTGCAATGCCGGCCAGTACGAAGTTGTCCGTCCGCGACGTGGTGACGGTGAAGCTGCCCGCCGCGAGCGCCTACCTGTCCGTGCTGCGGACAGCGACCGCGGGCCTTGCGGCCAGGCTGGACTTCACGCTGGACGAAATAGAGGACCTGCGCATCGCCGTGGACGAGGCGTGCGCGATGCTGCTCGCCCAGGCCCTGCCCGGGACCGACCTGACCTGTGAGTTCGAGCTGACCGGGGACGCCATGCGGATCTCCGTGTCGGTGCTGACCGTGGACGGTGAGGAGCCCAGCCGCGACACCTTCGCCTGGACGGTCCTGTCGTCCCTGGCGGGCGAGGTGGACGCCGCGGTGGGCTCCGACGACCGGGTCACCGTGACGCTGCAGAAGCGGCGCGGTGCGGCGGGGGCCCCGTGACGGAGAAGACGACGACGGAGGAGACGACGATCGCCGGTGTGAGCAGCGAGCGATCGGAGTCCGCGGTGCCCGACCGGGCGCGGGCCCGCGCACTGTTCGAGCGCCTCGCCGAGCTTCCCGAGGGCGACCCGGAGCGCCAGCGCATCCGCGATCAGCTCGTGGAGCTGCACCTGCCGCTGGTGGAGTATCTCGCCCGCCGCTTCCGCAACCGCGGCGAGTGGCTGGACGACCTGATCCAGGTCGCCACCATCGGCCTGATCAAGTCGATCGACCGGTTCGATCTGGAGCGCGGCGTGGAGTTCTCCACGTACGCCACGCCCACGATCGTCGGCGAGATCAAGCGGCACTTCCGCGACAAGGGCTGGGCGGTGCGCGTCCCGCGCCGGCTGCAGGAGCTGAAGCTGTCGCTGACCAAGGCGATCAGCGATCTCGCGCAGCGCGAAGGCCGGGCGCCGACGGTCAGCGAACTGGCCGCGCACCTGCAGATGAGCGAGGAGGAGGTGCTGGAGGGCCTGGAGTCCGCCAACGCCTACTCCACCGTGTCCCTGGACGCCCCCGACTCCGGTGACGAGGACGCTCCCGCCGTGGCCGACTCGCTCGGCATGGTGGACGAGTCGCTGGAGGGCGTCGAGTACCGGGAGTCCCTCAAGCCGCTGCTGGAGAAGCTCCCCGCGCGCGAGAAGAAGATCCTGCTGCTGCGGTTCTTCGGGAACATGACGCAGTCGCAGATCGCCGCCGAGCTCGGCATCTCCCAGATGCACGTGTCCCGGCTGCTCGCCCGCACGCTGGCACAGCTCCGCGAGGGCCTGACGGCGGACGAATGAGGCCGTTCACAGGGGCCCCGGGATCGGATCCCGGGGCCCTTCGGCGTTCGTTCAGTCCTTCGCGGGCTGTTCCCCGAGGCGGTCCCTGAGGCGCCGCCCCAGCGAGCGCGGTTCCGTGGCCGCCGCCTTCACGGGTTCGGCGGCCTCCCGCGGCCTCTCCTCGTCCCGCTCGTCCTCGTCGTGCTCCTCCATCAGCCACGCGGTGGTCGGCGGGCTGAGGACGGCGATCAGCGCGAGGACGGCGATCACGCCCATCGGGATCGCGATGGCGGGACGTTCGCTCTGCCACAGCGACCAGGCGATCGGCAGCGCGAACAACTGGGTGAGCACCGTGGGGGCGCGGCTCCACTGGTCGGCGCGCAGCAGCCCGCGCGCGCAGCCGAGCATGCCGAGACCGCCGGCGAGGGAGAGCACGGTGACCCCGATCGCGCTGGCGGGGTCGACGGCGGCGCCGAGGGCCGTCTCCACGCCGGTGTAGCCGCCGAACCCGACGGCGACGAGGCCCTCCACGGCCTCCAGGGCGGCGGCGGCCTGCACGGTGATGGGGCGCTTGCTCACACCCCGAACCCTACTCGTCCCGTTCACGTGCGCGTCCCATACCCTGGGCGCCGTGCGCGCCATGCTCATCGCCAACCCCAAGGCGACCTCCACCTCCCGGCGAGCCCGCGACATCCTCATGCGGGCCTTCACCGGCGACCTCGACCTCGTCCTCGCCGAGACCGGCCACCGCGGACATGCGACCGAACTGGCCCGGCAGGCGGCCGTGGACGGCTACGACGTGGTGATCGCGCTCGGCGGGGACGGCACGGTGAACGAGGCGGTCAACGGGCTGCTCGCGGACGGGCCGTCCGCCGACCTGCCGGCGCTGGCGGTGCTGCCGTCCGGGAGCGCGAACGTCTTCGCCCGCGCGCTCGGTCTGCCCGGCGACCCGATCGGCGCGACGACGGTGGTGCTGGAGGCGCTGCGTGCGGGACGGTACCGGACGGTCGGGCTCGGCACGGCCCGCCATCCGGGCGGCACGGAGCGGTATTTCACGTTCTGCGCGGGTGTCGGGCTGGACGCCGAGGTCGTCCGGGAGGTGGAGCGGCGGCGTCACGCGGGGTCCCGCGCGGACCCGTCGCTGTATGTGCGGACGGCCGTCCGGCATTTCTTCTCCGGCACCGACCGGCGGCATCCCGCGCTCACTTTGGAACAGCCGGGACGCCCGCCGAAATCGGGGCTGTTCCTCGCGGTCATCTCCAATACCTCGCCGTGGACTTTCATGGGCCGGCTGCCGGTGAACCCGAGCCCGAAGGCGAACTTCGGACGCGGCCTGGACGTGTTCGGGATGCGTTCGCTGGAGATCGGCCCGACGGTCGGCGCGGTGGTCCAGATGCTGACGGCGCGCACGCGTCCCCTGCAGGGACGGCACATCGTGAACGTGCACGACGCGGCGGAGGTCACCCTGCGGTCGGAGCGTCCCATGGCCTTTCAACTGGACGGCGACTACCTCGGCGAACAACGCAGCGTGACGTTCCGGTCCGTTCCGAAGGCGATACGCATCGTTATTTGAGCGCGCCCGGGTAGCCAGGTGAGAGCCAAGTAACACGCCCGACCCACGGGTGTGACACATGCGACACCCATACTTTGAGAATCCTTTCTCAAAGGTCTTGCGTCCCCCGTACGCCCCTGACACGCTCAAAGTGCGCCGACCAGGGACCCCAACGCCGCCGGTCCCCCCACGGCGCCGCCGAACATTCACCCCCGGACCTGGCCCTCGCCACCCTGGGCGTTCGCAACATGTGAAATTGTTCACGAAAGTGGAGTTTCTCCACCACCTGACGAAGGAGTGGACCGCATGGACTGGCGCCACCGCGCAGCCTGCCGTGACGTGGACCCCGAGCTGTTCTTCCCGATCGGCAACACCGGGCCCGCGATCCTGCAGATCGAGGAGGCCAAGCAGGTGTGCCGGCGCTGCGACGTCAGCGACGCCTGCCTGCGCTGGGCGCTGGAGTCCGGCCAGGACTCGGGCGTCTGGGGCGGCATGGGCGAGGACGAGCGCCGCGCGCTCAAGCGCCGCGCCTCCCGCGCCCGGGCCCGCGCGAACGCCGGCCTCTGACCCTCCGCCCTCACGGCGCCACCGCCTCCCAGCCCCCGGCAGGAGAGCGCGTGGCGCCGTCGCGTCAGTACCGCCGGTGGGTGTGGTCCAGCGGGATGTCGACCACCACTTCGGTGCCGCCGCCGGGCCGGGGCCGAAAGTCCAGCCGGCCGCCCAGCTCGCCCATGATGAGGGTGCGGACGATCTGCAGGCCGAGGCTGTCGCTGCTCTCCACGTCGAAGTCCGCGGGAAGGCCGGCACCGTCGTCCGCGACGATCGTCACCAGCCGGCGGCCGGACGGGGCCTCCTGCGCCCCCGGCTCCTGCGACGCCGCCTCCTCGTGCGGGGCACGGGGCGCGTGCGCGCCCGCCGCCGGCCATTCGCCCCACACCGGCACGCCGCCCGGCTTGCGGGGCTCCTCCCCCTCCCCGTAGCGGTGCGTGATGACCTCCAGCGTCCCGAACCGGCCGGCGAGACCGTGCTCCAGCGCGTTCTGCAGCAGCTCGGTGAGCGCCATCGCCAGCGGCGTCGCGATCTCCGCGGGCAGGACGCCGAAGCTGCCGGTCCGCTTGGGCGCGACCTTGGTCTCCGGTGTCGACACCTCCCCCGCCATCGTGATCACGCGGTCCGCGATGTCGTCGAAGTCGATCAGCTCGTCCGGCGTGTGCGACAGCGTCTCGTGCACGATCGCTATGGATCCGACGCGGCGGACCGCCTCGTCCAGCGCGGCCCGTCCCTCCGGGATCTGCAGCCGCCGGGCCTGCAGCCGCAGCAGCGCCGCGACCGTCTGCAGGTTGTTCTTCACCCGGTGGTGGATCTCCCGGATGGTGGCGTCCTTGGTCATCAGCTCCCGGTCCCGCCACCGCAGCTCGGTGACGTCCCGGCACAGGACGACCGCGCCGATCCGCGTCCCGCCGACGACCAGCGGGATCGTCCGCAGTTGCAGGATCGACCCGCGTGACTCGACCTCCACCTCGCGCGGCGCCCGCCCGGACAGCACGACGCTGAGCGCCTCCTCCATCGGCTCGCCGGTGTCGCACAGGTCCGCGGTGATCCGGCCGAGCACCTCGCCGACCAGGTCCGCCGGGTAGCCGAGCCGCCGGTACGCCGACTGCGCGTTCGGGCTCGCGTAGGTGACCTTGCCGGAACGGTCCAGCCGCATCAGCCCGTCGCCGACGCGCGGCGAGCGGACCATGTTCGGCTCCTCGCCCGGCACCGGGAACCGGCCCTCGGAGATCATCGTGGCGAGGTCGCTGGCGCTCTGCAGGTAGGTCAGCTCCAGCCGGGACGGGGTGCGCGCCGAGCTGAGGTTCGTGCTCCGCTGGATCACGCCGAGGATCTTGGCGCCGCGCCGGACCGGGATCGACTCCTCCCGGACGGGGATGCCGCTGCCCCACTCCGGGTCGCCCTCGCGGACGATCCGGCGCTCCCGCCACGCCACGTCGATCAGCTTGCGCCGTCCCGTCCGGACGACCTTGCCGACGAGGTCCTCGGGGTAGGCGGTGGGGCCGGTGGTCGGGCGTATCTGCGCGATCGCCACCCAGCCGGGGACGGTGGCGCCGGTGTCCAGCATGCCCCGCTGGACGCGCCCGCCGCGGGACGACGGCTCGGCGGGCAGCGCGTCCGCCGACCGCAGCGGCACCCAGAGCAGCAGGTCCGCGAACGACAGGTCGGCCAGCAGTTGCCAGTCGGACACCAGCGCGTGCAGCCATTCCAGGTCGGCCTCGGTGAGATCGGTGTGATCACGGACCAGATCGGTCAAGGTAGGCACACGACCATCATCGCCGATCGGCCTTGGTACCCGCGCCGGTCCCCCGGCCGCGGGCGACCTGGCAGGATTCCCGGCATGACCGCAGGACGAGATCCCCTGGCCAGGCTCCGGGACGCGGCCGCGCGGCGCGCCGCGGACGGGCTGCACCGGACACTGCGGCCCCGTCCCGACGGGCTCACCGACCTGGCGTCCAACGACTACCTCGGGCTCGCCGGCGACCCCCGGCTCGCCGCGGGCGCCATCGCCGCCGCCCGCGCGTGGGGCACCGGCTCGACGGGGTCGCGCCTGGTCACCGGGACGACCGAGCTGCACGCCGAACTGGACCGGCGGCTCGCCGCGTTCACCGGCAGCGCCGCCGGCCTGGTGTTCTCCTCCGGCTTCCTCGCCAATCTCGGCGTGATCACCGCCCTCGCCGGGCCCGGCACGCTCGTGCTGTCCGACCAGGTCAACCATGCCTCGATCGTGGACGCGTGCCGGCTGTCGCGGTCCCGGGTCGTGATCGTCCCGCACCGGGACACCGCCACCGTCGAGCGGGCCCTCGCCGAGCGCGAGGAGGACAACGCCCTCGTGGTCACCGACGCCGTGTTCTCGGTGGACGGCGACCTCGCGCCGCTGAGCGCGCTGCACGCGGCCGTCCGGGCCCACGGCGCACTGCTGGTGATCGACGAGGCGCACGCGCTCGGCGTCGTCGGCGACGGGGGCCGGGGCGCCGCACATGCCGCGGGCCTCGCCGGCGAACCCGACGTGATCCTCACGCTCACGCTGTCGAAATCGCTCGGGTCCCAGGGCGGCGCGGTGCTCGGCGCCCCCGAGGTGATCGAGACGCTGATCGACACCGGGCGGTCGTTCATCTTCGACACCGGCCTGAACCCGCCCGCCGCCGGCGCCGCGCTCGCCGCCCTCGACGTCCTGGAATCCGACCCGGGCCTGCCCACGCGCGCGCGTGGGCAGGCCAGGCTGATCGCAAACCTCGCGGCCGGTTCCGGCCTGGAGACCGCCGACCCCGCCGCCGCAGTCGTCCCCGTCTTCCTCGGCGAGCCGCACACCGCGCTCCGGGCCGCCGAGATCTGCGCTGAGCATGGGCTCCGTGTCGGCTGCTTCCGCCCGCCGTCGGTTCCGAAGGGGCGCGCGTGCCTGCGCCTCACCGCCCGCGCCACGCTGGAGGAGCGCGACCTCACCCGGCTGCGGGCGGCCCTGGCGGAGGTAGGGTGTTCTACCGGCCGTAGTCTCCCGCATAACATCGGGGAAAACCGATGATGAACGTGAGGAGATGCCGTGACGGAGGTCAGGGGCGGGCCCCGGCACGGGGGAGGGTTCGAGCACGGATTCGACCGGGTCTCGCTGGGCGGCATCGGTAAGCGCCACCCGAACCAGGCGCCCCGGATCCCGAAGTACTACAAGCTGAAAGAGCTGCTGGTCGAGCTGATCCAGTCGCTGCCCGCCGGCAGCCCGCTGCCGCCCGAACGGACCCTCGCCGAGAAGTACGAGACGTCCCGGACCACCGTCCGGCAGGCACTCGCCGAACTCGTCGTCGAGGGCCGCCTCCAGCGCATCCAGGGCAAGGGCACCTTCGTCGCCAAGCCGAAGGTCGCGCAGGAACTCCAGCTCGTCAGCTACACCGAGGACATGCGGCACCACGGGCTGCGCCCCGAGACCCGCATCCTGGAGGCCGGCTACGTCAGCGCCGACGAGAGCCTCGCGGCCCTGCTCTGCATCCGGCCCGGCGGGCGTGTCCTGCGCGTCCACCGGCTCCGCCTCGCCGACGGCGAGCCCATGTCCATCGACACCTCCCACCTCCCGGCCCGCCGCTTCCCCGGCCTGCGCCGCGAGCTCTCCCGCCACCACTCCCTCTACGAGACGCTCGCCACCGCCTACGACGTCCACCTGACCGAGGCCGAGGAAACGATCGAGACCGTCCTCGCCACCCCGCATGACGCCCAGGTCCTCGGCGTGGACGTGGGCCTCCCGATGCTCCTGCTGTCCCGCCACGCCTTCGACGCGACGGGCCAGCCGGTGGAGTGGGCCCAGTCCCTCTACCGAGGCGACCGCTACAAGTTCATCACCCGCCTCAGCCGCTGACCTTCCCCGTCCGATCGGGCTCTGACCGGCGACTTCTCGACCTTCGACCACAAGTTCGAAGGTTTTGGCTACGCTGGGTGCACCCCTTCTCTACGATGACTGGAGCAGATCGTGAGGGAAAGGTCGCAGAACGTGACAAAAACCGCAGTTTCCAGTCTCGATGACGTGTCCGAGGACACGCTGTACGACATGTGGACGCGCGGTGAGGTGGAGGACCTTCTCGATCTTCCGTACGAGGGACTACGGGTCGAGATCATCGGGGGTCATATCGTCGTGTCACCGGCACCCACCGTGGCGCATGCCTGCATACTCAGCGCCATCAGTCAGGCGCTGACGGCGGCCTCGATGACGGACCCCGACTTCCCGTGGACGTCCACACAGGTCGTCAACCTCTACCGGAGGTCAGCGCCTCCCTCTTGCATTCCCGATCTCCTCGTCCTGGAGAGGGATGTACTCGACGCGGCCGGCGAAGCCGACACCTTCGGATTGCTGCCGGACGAGATCGAGATGGTGGTAGAGGTCACTTCTCGGAGCAACTCCGAGCAGGACCGACCGCCAACGGGTGGGAGGCGGCTGGCGAACCCGAACAAGTGGTCCGGCTACGCCGAGGTCGAGATTCCCTACTACCTCCTCGTCGATCGATCGCCGAAGGAGGCCAAGACGACCCTCTACTCCATTCCCGACCGGTCCACGGGCGCCTACCTGCACGGGGAGTCGTGGGAGTTCGGGGAGACGATCCAGTTGCCGGAGCCGTTCAACGTCGAGATCGAGACCAGCCGCTGGCGGCCATGGAAGTAGGGAACGAACCCGCGGCCACGATTCCCCCAATGGCGACGACCGTCGATCAGCGGACCGGGATCGTGATCCACGGCGTGACCTACCCCGAAGATCCCCGGGACATGACCGGCGAGGAGATCCGGAGACATCTTCTCCTGCCGGAAGAAGCATCGATCAAAGTCCTCGATCACCAGGACGAGGGGACTCTCACCGAAGTCGGCATCTCATGGGCCGAGGACGTCGATGGCAAGGTCGTACTCGACCACATCCGGCAGATCATTCGAGAGCGGATGATCAGAAGCGTGTGAGCGCGCGGCCGGCGAGCCGCGCGCTCGCCTCGCGGTCACAGGGTCTGGCTGAGGGCCTTGATGGGCATTTTCAGGTCGGTGAGGAGTTCCAGGTCCTTTTCGGCGGGGCGCCCGAGGGTGGTCAGGTAGTTGCCGACGATGATGGCGTTGATGCCGCCGAGCATGCCTTCGCGGGTGCCGAGGTCGCCGAGGGTGAGTTCGCGGCCGCCCGCGTAGCGGAGGATGGTGCGGGGCAGGGCGAGGCGGAACGCGGCGATGGTGCGGAGCGCGTCGGTGCCCTCGACCAGCGGCAGATCGGCGAACGGGGTGCCGGGGCGGGGCGCGATGAAGTTCAGCGGGACCTCGTCGGGTTCCAGTTCGGCGAGCTGCGCGGCGAACTCGGCGCGCTGCTCGATGGTCTCGCCCATGCCGACGATGCCGCCGCAGCACACCTCCATGCCGGCGGCCTTCACCATGCGGAGGGTGTCCCGGCGTTCCTCCCACGTGTGGGTGGTGACCACGTTCGGAAAGTGGGAGCGGGCCGTCTCCAGGTTGTGGTTGTAGCGGTGGACGCCCATCGCGGCCAGCTCGTCCACCTGCTCCTGGGTGAGCATGCCGAGCGAGCACGCGATGTTGATCTCGACGGCGTCGTTGATGGCCTTGACGCCCTCGCGGACCTGCGACATCAGCCGCTCGTCCGGGCCGCGGACGGCGGCGACGATGCAGAACTCGGTCGCGCCGGTCCGCGCGGTCTCCTTCGCCGCCTCGACCAGCTCCGGGATGTTCAGCCACACCGACCGGACGGGCGACTCGAACTTGCCGGACTGCGAGCAGAAGTGGCAGTCCTCGGGGCAGCCGCCGGTCTTCAGCGACACGATCCCCTCGACCTCGACCTCCGGCCCGCACCAGCGCATCCGGACCTCGTGGGCCAGCGCGAGCAGGTCCTCCAGCCGGTCGTCCGGCAGGTTCAGGACCTCCAGCACCTGCTGCTCTGACAGGCCCCTGCCCTCGTCCAGTACCTGCCGGCGGGCGATGTCGAGGATGTCCGTCACGTGCTCTCCTTGTCCAGGCCGTAGCTGTCACGGAAGGCGGCGGCATCGAAACCGCCGCCGAGCGAGGGGGCCAGGCCGCGGTGCGCGGCCGGCAGGAACTCCGCCGGGTCCAGCGCGCCCGCTCCCGCGGGCAGCGCGCCCGCCAGCGGGCGGGCCGCGATGGTCTCCAGGTCGCGGATGTTGCTGCGCATCGCGAGGTCCGGATCGTCCGGCCACTCGCCGATCACGACGCCGGCGAGCTGCACGCCGCGGTGCGCCATCGCCTCCAGCGTCAGCGCGGTGTGGTTGAGCGTGCCGAGGTCGGGCCGGGCCACGACGACGACGGCGGCGCCGAGCCAGCGCGCCAGGTCGGCGATCGTGCCGCCCTCCTCGTCGTAGCGGACGAGGAGCCCGCCCGCGCCCTCGACCAGCACCAGCCGGCGGCTGCCCGCCAGTTCCTGGACGCGCTCGGCGACCTCCGGCAGCCGGACGGGCGGGAGCCCGGCGTGGCGGGCGGCGGCAGCCGGGGACAGCGGGTCGGGGAAGCGCGCGAACTCGTGCACGTCGTCCAGGCCGGCGAGCCGGCGCACCTCGTCGAGGTCACCGGGCTGCCCGTCGCCGACCCCGGTCTGGCCGGGCTTGACGACGGCGACCGACGCGCCGCGGGCGGCGGCGACCGCGGCCAGCGCCGCGGTGACGACCGTCTTGCCCACGCCCGTACAGGTCCCGGTAATCACGAGCACACTCACAAAGCGGCACACTAGCGCGGGCCTGTGACGCGGGCGCCCGCCGGACCCCACAGCATTCGAGGGGCGTTTTTGTAACGGGCGGAACCCGGCGGCGCGGCGGCGCGTCCAAGGTCCATGCCCGGTCCGTACACACGCTCCCACCGGGTGCCGGCGCTCGCCTGCGCGGCCTTGACGGCCTGCGCGGCGCTGACCGCGTGCGGCGACGGCTCCGGCACCACCGGATCCTCGCCCTCGTCCCCCGCACCCTCCACGTCCGCCCCCGCACCCTCCACGCCCGCGACCTCGTCCCCCGCCGGGGAAACCCCCGCCGGCGAGAACCTCGTCCTGCGCTGGCGCAGGACCGGAGGCATCGCCGGTCTCGGCGGCCCCGGCGGCGTCCCCGACTTCTCCCTCTACTCCAGCGGACGCGCGGTGGCCGTGTCGCAGGGTGGCGGGCTGACCGAGTACCACCTGAAACCGGACGCGTTGCAGCGGCTCCTGGGCGAGGCCCGCGCGGCCGGTCTCGACCGCTCGCACACGGTCGGCTCCGCGCAGTTCACCGACGCGATCATCACCGTGGTCACCATGGGCGACACCGCGACCCGCATCTTCGAACCCGGGTCGCCGCCCGGCCCGGAGACCGGGTTCCTCAGAAAGAGGTTGAACCCGGCGGGTTGGCCCGCATCCGACCAGTCGGCGAAGCCCGAGCCGTACGCGCCGGAGAGGACGGCCGTCCTCGCGAACCAGGCGCCCGGCGGCGGCCCCGCCAAGACGTGGCCGCTGGCGCCGCTCGGGGACGGAGTGCCGGTGGCCGGGAGCATCTGCACGCCGGCCCCGTCCCGGAAGATCCCCGCCACGGGCCCCGGCGTCACCTGGCGCAGCAAGGGCAGAAACTACTTCGTCAGGCTTCGCCCCCTTCTGCCCGGCGAATCGTCCTGCCGGGACCTGGCCTGACACACGGCGGCACGGCCGGTTCTGCCGGTGGGCGTCTATAGCCTGGTTCGGCACGGTCCGCCGATCATGGTGATCTGGAGAGTTGCTCGATGCGTACGCTGCACGGCCGTGACGTGGCCGCCGATGTCTGAGCCCGTGTTCGTCCGGGAGGCTCGGGCCGACGAGTGCGAACTCGTCGGGGAGTTGACCGTTGAGGTCTATGTACACGGTGGTCTCGTGTCGCCGGAGTCGCCGTATGTGAAGACGTTGCGGGATGCGGGCGACCGGGCCGCCAAGGCCGAGCTTCTCGTCGCGGAGGTGCGGGGCGAGGTCGCCGGGGCGGTCGCGTACTGTCCGCCCGGCAGCCCCTACGCGGAGCTGGCCGGGCCGGACGAGGCCGAGATCCGGATGCTCGCCGTCCGGGAGAAGGCCCGCGGGATGGGGGCGGGGCGGGCCATGGTGCGGGCGTGTGCCGAGCGGGCGCGGGCCGCCGGGCTCAGCGGGTTGCGGCTTTCGACGCAGCGCAACATGGACGCCGCGCAGCGGATGTACGAGCGGATGGGGTTCGTCCGCACCCCCGAGCGGGACTGGGCTCCCGTCCCGGGGGTGGATCTGCTGACCTACGCCCTTCCGCTCTAGGACGTGCTCTGCGGGGCGCCGTGCTCGGAGCAGCGGGCCGTCCAGCCGAACGGCGTCACCTGGACGACCATGCGGCGGCGGCAGCGCGCGCAGTAGCGGGGCGGTTCCATCTCGCGGGCGGCGCGGCAGGCGGCGTGGTCGCCCTCGGCGGCGGGCTCGCCGCAGCGGTCGCAGTACACGGCCACACTCTACGACGGCCGGCGTTCAGCGGCGGGCGCGCATGCGGCCGACGAGCCCGGTGTCGTAGGCACCGGCCGCGAACTCGGGACGGTCGAGCAGCTCGCGCAGGAAGGGCAGGTTCGTCGGCGGCCCCTCGATGCGGAACGCGTCCACGGCGGCTCTGGCCCTGGCCAGCGCGTGGTCACGGTCATCGCCGTGGACGCACAGCTTGGCGAGCAGCGGGCCGTAGTGGGTCGTGACGGTGGTGCCCTCGGCGTAGCCGGCGTCGATGCGGATTCCGTCGCCGACGGGCTCCTCCCACACCTTGATCTCGCCGGTGCCGGGGAGGAAGTGCCGCGGGTCCTCGGCGAGGACGCGGAACTCGACGGCGTGGCCGCGGGGGGCCACGCCGGTGAACGAGACGGGCTCACCGGCGGCGATGCGGAACTGCTGCTCGACGAGGTCGATGCCGCCGGCCATCTCGGTGACGGGGTGCTCGGCCTGCAGGCGGGTGGTCATCTCCAGGAAGAAGAAGTCCTGCGCGGCGGGGTCGACGAGGTACTCGACGGTGCCGGCGCCCCGGTAGCCGACGGCCTCGCCCGCGTGGACGGCGGCGGCCAGCATCCGCTCGCGCAGCGCCGGCGGGACGCCGGGGGACGGCGTCTCCACGGCGACCTCCTGGTGGCGGCGCTGGACGGAGCAGTCCCGGTCGCCGAGCGCGACGACCATGCCGTCGGCGAGGCCGAGGATCTGCACCCCGACGTGCCGGGCGCCCTCCACGTACCGCTCCAGGAGGACATCGCCCTGGCCGAAGACGCGTTCGGCGTGGGTGCGGGCCGTCGCGTACGCCTCGCGGAGGGACGGCTCGTGGTGCGCGGCGGCCATGCCGATGCCGCCGGCGCCCGCGGCGGGCTTCACCATGACGGGGTAGCCGATGCGCTCGGCCTCCTCGATCGCCGTGCCGGTGTCGGGGACGGGCTCCCACACGCCGGGCGCGACGGGGACGCCCGCCTCCTTCATCAGGTTCCGGGCGTTGATCTTGTCACCCATCCGCGCGATGGTGAGCGGCGGCGGGCCGACCCAGACCAGGCCGCGGTCCGCGACCTGCCGGGCGAACGCGGCGCTCTCGGCGAGGAACCCGGAGCCGGGGTGGACGGCACGCGCGTTGGTGCGGTGCGCGGCCTCCAGGATCGCGGCGGCGTTGAGGTAGCTGCGGGCCGGGTCCGCGGGGCCGATCAGGACGGCCTCGTCCGCCTCCGCGACGAACGGAAGGTCGGCGTCGGCCTCGGAGTACACGGCGATGACCTTGAGGCCCATCGCGCGGGCGGTGCGCAGGATCCGGCCGGCGATCTCCCCGCGGTTCGCCACGAGCACGGACTCGAACACCGGCGGACACTCCCTCACGGACGGGCCGGGACCGGATGTCCCGACCCCCGCAGACTAGTGCGGGCGGCGGCTCCGCGTCCGGCGGTACGGCCGCCCTTCTCATTCGCAGCAGTGATGGTGCGCTTCGGGCTCGGCCCCGGCCGGCGGGTGGACCGGCCGCGCGGGACGCAGCGACAGGATCTCCGCCAGCACCGAGACGGCGATCTCGGGGGCGGTGCGGGCGCCGATGTCCAGGCCCGCCGGGGTGTGAACACGGTCACCGCGGTCGAGCGCCGCGGCCACCGCCGCGCCCCGCTTCCGGCTGGCGATCAGCCCGATGTAGGGGACGCCGGCGTCCAGCGCGGCCTTGAGGATCGGCTCCTCGTCCCAGCCGTGGGTGGCGACGACGACCGCCGCCGCGTCCGGGCCGGGCGGGTCCGCCGCGCCGGTGGGCCGGACGTCGAAGCCGGCCGCGCGGCCGACGTCGGCGAGCGACCGCGCGACCGGCCCGTCCCCGTAAATGTGGAGCAGCGCGGGCGGGATCACCGTTTCGAGGAACACCTCCAGCGTCCCGCCCGACAGGCACGGGTTGTGCACCGTGACCAGCCCCTCCGTGCTCGTCGCTGGGGGACGGCCGCCCGCGCGGCCGGCGGGCGGGCTTTCCGCACCCGGTGTGATCCGCAGCAGCGTCGACTCGCCCGAGTCGAGCAGCCGGAGCGCCTGGTCGCGCACCGTCGCCTCGGCGCAGTGGCCGCCGACGAACCCCTCCATCGTCCCGTCCGGCAGGACGAGTGCCCGGTCGCCCGTCTTCGCGCTGGTCGGACGCTCCACCCGCACGACCGTCGCCAGCACGTACGGCGTCCGCTCGCCGCGCAGCCGCTCCGCCCGGTCCATCATGGGATCGCCAGATCCGTGCGGAACGGCCGGCCCTGGATGACGCGCCAGACGTTGGCCGGGGTGAGCGGCATGTCGGCGTGCCGGACGCCGTACGGCGAGAGCGCGTCCACGACCGCGTTGACGATCGCGGCGGGCGAGCCGACCGTCGCGGACTCGCCGACGCCCTTCGCGCCGAGCGGATGGTGCGGGGACGGGGTGACGGTCTCCCCCAGTTCCCACGACGGGCATTCCATCGCGGTCGGCAGCAGGTAGTCCATGAACGAGGCGCCGAGATGGTTGCCGTCCTCGTCGAACGCCATGACCTGCATGAGCGCCATCCCGACCCCGTCGGCGAGCCCGCCGTGCACCTGCCCCTCGACGATCATCGGGTTGATCCGTACACCGCAGTCGTCGACCGCGACGAACCGCCGGACGGCGACCTTGCCCGTCCCCGGATCGACGTCCACGACCGCGATGTAGGCACCGAACGGGTAGGTCAGGTTGGGCGGGTTGTAGACGGTCGTCGCGTCGAGCTGGCCCTCCACGCCCGCGGGCAGTTCGAGGGTGCCGTGCGCGGCCATCGCGATCTCCTGCATGGTCGCGCCGGACGACGGATCACCGCGCACGGCCCAGCGTCCCGGCGTCCACTCCAGGTCCTCCGGCGCCGCCTCCAGCATCGCGCCCGCGACGATCCGGGCCCGCTCGCGCACCTTGCGCGCCACGACCGCGGTCGCCGCGCCCGACACCGGCGTGGACCGCGACCCGTAGGTGCCGAGCCCGAACGGTGTCTGGTCGGTGTCGCCGTGGACGACCTCCACGTCGTCCACCGGTATCCCGAGCTCGTGCGCGACGATCTGCGCGAACGTCGTCTCGTGGCCCTGCCCCTGCGTCTGGACGGAGATGCGCAGTACGGCCTTCCCGGTCGGGTGGACGCGGAGTTCGGCGCCGTCCGCCATGCCGAGCCCGAGGATGTCCATGTGCTTGCGCGGCCCGGCGCCGACGGCCTCGGTGAAGAAGCTGACCCCGATGCCCATGAGCGGGCCGTCGCCGCGCGCACGCCGCTCGGCCTGCTCGGCGCGCAGTTCGTCGTATCCGGCGATCTCCATGGCCTTGCGGAGGGTGCGCGGGTAGTCGCCGGAGTCGTACTCCCAGCCGGTGGCGGTCGAGTAGGGGAACTGCTCGGCGCGCAGCAGGTTACGGAGCCGCAGTTCGGCGGGGTCGATGCCGAGTTCGTCCGCGAGGATGTCCATCATGCGTTCGACCAGGTAGACGGCCTCGGTGATGCGGAAAGAGCAGGCGTAGGCGACCCCGCCGGGCGCCTTGTTGGTGTAGACGCCGGTGACCTCGCAGTGCGCCGCCTCGATGTCGTACGAGCCGGTGAACACGTGGAAGAACCCGGCGGGGAACTTCGTCGGCTGCGCGGTGCCGTTGAACGCGCCGTGGTCGGCGAGCACCTTCACCCGCAGCCCGCGGACGCGGCCGTCCCGGGTCGCGGCGATCTCGCCGCGCATGTGGTAGTCGCGGGCGAACGAGGTCGTCATCAGGTTCTCCGACCGGTCCTCCACCCACTTGACCGGACGTCCCGTCACGATCGACCCGACGATCGCGCAGACATAACCGGGGTAGATGCCGACCTTGTTGCCGAAGCCGCCGCCGATGTCCGGCGACACGACCCGGATCTTGTGCTCGGGCAGCCCGGCGACCAGCGCGTACACGGTGCGGTGCGCGTGCGGGGCCTGGGTGGTGGTGTACACGGTGAGCTTCCCGGTCACCTTGTCCATGTCGGCGACCATCCCGCACGTCTCCAGCGGCGCCGGGTGGACCCGCGGGTACAGCATGTCCTGGGCGAGCACCACCTCGGCGTCGTCGAAGAGCCGGTCGGTGGCGGACGCGTCGCCGGCCTCCCAGTCGAAGATGTGGTTGTCGGTGCGTCCCTCCAGGTCGTCGCGGATGACCGGCGCGTCGTCGTCCAGCGCGCGGCGGGCGTCGATCACCGGCGGCAGCGCCTCGTAGTCGACGTCGATGAGTTCGAGCGCGTCCCGCGCCGCGTAGTGCGATTCGGCGACGACGAACGCGACCTCCTGCCCCTGGAAGCGCACCTTGTCGGTCGCCAGGACCGCCTGGACGTCGCCGGAGAGCGTCGGCATCCACGCGAGGTTCAGCCCCGCGAGCGTCTCGCCCGTGATCACGGCCCGTACCTGCGGGTGCGCCTCGGCCGCGGTGGTGTCGACGGACACGAGCCGGGCGTGCGCGTGCGGGCTGCGCAGCACCGCCCCGTACAGCATCCCCGGCAGCTTGATGTCGTCGACGTAGTTGCCCTTGCCGCGGATGAACCGGGCGTCCTCCTTGCGCTGCACCCGGCCGAACCCGCGATGCCCGTTCTCGCTCATCGCGCCACTTCCTCGGTGTCCCGCGCGGAGTGCTCGGCCGCCCACCGGACGGACCGGACGATGTTCTCGTAGCCGGTGCACCGGCAGATCTGCCCCGATACCGCCTCGCGGATCTCCGCCTCGGACGGGTCGGGGTTGTGGTCGAGCAGCCACCGCGACGTCATCAGCATCCCCGGCGTGCAGAACCCGCACTGCAGGCCGTGGCATTCGGTGAAGCCCCGCTGCACGGGGTCGAGTTCCCCGTCCCGTTCCAGGCCCTCCACGGTGCGGACCTCCTTGCCGGCGGCCATCACCGCCAGGACCGTGCACGACTTCACCGGCACTCCGTCCAGCCAGACGACGCAGGCGCCGCAGTTGGACGTGTCGCAGCCCCAGTGCGTCCCGGTGAGGTCCAGTTCGTCCCGCAGGAAGTGGACGAGCAGCAGGCGCGGCTCGATGTCGCGGGTATAGGTCTGCCCGTTGACCGTCACGGTGATGTTCACGTCGGGCACCTCTCGTAGGCGCGGCGCAGCGCGCGGGTGGTCAGCTCACCGGCGAGGTGGCGCTTGTAGTCGGCGGGTCCCCGCTGGTCGGAGCCGGGATCGCAGTGCCGCGCGGCGACCCGCCCGGCCTCGGCGAACACCTCCTCGGACGGGACGGCGCCGCGCAGCACCTCCTCCGCCTCGGCGGCGACGAAGTGCTCGGCGCGCACCGCCGTGAGCCCGATCCCGGCCTCGGCGATGCGGCCGCCGGCCAGCCGGAGCGCGGCCCCGGCGGCGGCGAGCGGCCAGTCCCCGACGCGCCGCTCGACCTTCACGTAGGCGCTCGACCCGCCCGGCCGGATCGGGATGCGCAGCTCGGTCAGCAGCTCGCCGGGCTCGACGACCGTCTCGTAGGGGCCGGTGTGGAACTCGCGGAGCGGGACCGTCCGCTCCCCGTACGGCCCGCGGATCACCGCGGACGCCCGCAGCGCGCCGAACGCCGCCGACAGGTCCTCGGACGGGTCGGCCTGGCAGAGCGAGCCGCCGACCGTCCCCCGGTTGCGCACGACCGGGTCGGCGATCACCCGTTCGGCGTCGTGCAGGATCGGGAAGTGCTCGCCTACGACGGCGGAGTCCAGCAGTTCGGCGTGCCGGACGAGCGCGCCCACGCACAGCTCGCCGCCGTCGATCCGGATGTGGGACAGCTCCGTCACGTCGTTGATGTCGATCAGCGCCTCGGGCTGGGCCAGCCGCAGCTTCATCATCGGGATGAGGCTGTGCCCGCCGGCCACCACCCTCGCCTCGTCGCCGTGCCGCGCCAGCAGCGCGAGCGCCTCCTCGACGGTCGTCGCCTTCGCGTACTCGAAATTCGCGGGAACCTGCACGGCGCCCCCTCGGAGTCGGCTGTGACTCAAGTCTCACCACGCCCGTGCGCAGGAACAACGCCGGAATAAGCGAAGGGTTAACGAGTGCCGCGCGGGGGTCCACACTGGTGGCATGACGCTGACGCAGCTCGGCGCGTTCGTCCTCACCGCCCGGCTCGGGTCGGTGAAGGAGGCCGCGCGGGCGCTGAACGTGAGCGAGCCCGCGGTGTCGCAGGCGCTGACCGCGCTGCGCCGGCATCTCGGCGATCCGCTGCTCGTCCGCGGGCCCGGCGGGATGACGCTGACCGAGGGCGGTGCGCGGCTGCTGCCGATCGCGTCGCAGATGGTGGTGCTGGGCGCGGAGGCCGAGGGCGCGGTGCGGGCGGCCCGGGGCGCGCCCGAGGCGCTGCGGGTCGCCGCCGCCCCGGCCGTCGCCGAGTTCGTCGCGACCCCGCTGCTGGACGCGTTCACCACCCGGTCCCCGCGCGAGGTCGAGGCCGGCGCGGGCGTCGTGGCCGGACCGGAGATGGCGGTCCTGCTGCACAACCGCCTGGCCGACCTCGCACTCGGCCCGCACCTCGCCGACGATCAGGGCGTGGTCAGCGAGCCCGTCTTCCGGGCCCGGCTCATCGCCGTCGGTACCGGACCCGCCCCGCGCCCGCGGTGGCTGGTGGACCCGTCCGGGACGGACCCGTCCAGCGAGACGTCCCGGCTGCTGCGGCGGCTGAAGGTCCCCGAGGACCGGGTCCGCGTCTACCCGAACCAGACGGCCGCGTGGGCGGCCGCCGCCGACGGCGACGGTCTCGCGATCGCGATCGCGCACCTGGTGGCGCCGCGCGTGCAGCGCGGTGAGCTGCGCGTCATCGCCACGCCGGCGACACCGGCGGAGATCCGCTGGCACGCCACCACCATCGCGCCCGACCGGCGCCCGCCGCTGGCGGGCGCGTTCCGCCGCTTCCTCGCCACGGCCGAGGCCCTGCACATCATGCGCTCTCCCGGCGCGGGCGTCCCGCCGTCCCGTTTCCATCCGCCGGTCTACGTGACGCTCTGGAGCTGACGCCGTCCAGCGGCAGCCGGCTCGGTGGCCATCACGCGGGACGGCGGAGCCGGCCGGACGGCGCCGTGCGCACCGGTGGGCGGCGGTCAGGGGTGGATCCGGAGGGCGATGCGGTCGGGGACGGCGGGGGTCACCAGGGCCACGCGGGCACCGTCCGGGGCGGTGAGGACGCAGAACCGGCCCGGCTTGACGTCACTCGGCGGGATCTGGACGCGTCCGCCCAGCTCGACGGCCTTCGCGGCGGACTCGTCGCAGTCGGCCACCCAGAAGTACGGAATCCAGTGGGGAGGGTAGCCGGGCGGCCAGTGCTCGTCTATCGGCACCATGCCCGCCACCGGCCTGTCGCCGATCTTCCATTCCGTGTAGCGGGCGTGGTAGTAGTGGCGCTCCACCGCCTTCCAGCCGAAGACGCCGCCGTAGAAGCGGCGGGCGCCGCGGATGTCGCGGCAGGCCAGCTCGACCCAGCACATTGCGGCCGGCTCGTCCACGACGCCCGCGCCCTGCGGGCGGTAGGGGCGCCAGAGGGCGAAGTCGGCGCCCTCCAGGTCGCAGCACAGGGCCATCTGCCCGAGGCCGACGACGTCGGTCTGTTCGGCCAGCACCATGCCGCCCTCGGCGCGGACGGTGTCGAGCGTGGCGGGGATGTCGTCGGTGCGGAAGTAGCACGTCCATGAGGAGGGCTGGGAGTCGTCCGCGAGCGCCTGCATCCCCCCGACCGCCGGTCCCTGGATGCCCCCGAGGGTGAAGATCTCGTACTCGGCTATGCCGACGGTCAGGGTGTAGGAGTACCAGCCGAACAGATCGCGGTAGAACTCCTTCGACCGCTCCGGGTCCGGGCTGGCCAGTTCCACCCAGGCGGGGAAGCCCGGAGCGAAGGACGTCACCTCGGGCATGGCCTGCCCCTGACAGCTCGCATGCCACCACGCTAGGGAGGCGCTCGCAATCTGCGCTGTGGGATATCGCCAAAGAGCGCGCAAAGCGGCCGACCGCATTCCCGACCGTCCGGAGCACCCGGACGAAACGGGCGAAGCGCGCGGCGTGCCGCTCAGCGGTCGTCGTCGATCTCCCCGGTGACGGG
Source organism: Actinomadura formosensis NBRC 14204 (assembly GCF_001552155.1). Taxonomy (GTDB): domain Bacteria; phylum Actinomycetota; class Actinomycetes; order Streptosporangiales; family Streptosporangiaceae; genus Spirillospora; species Spirillospora formosensis. The sequence continues at coordinate 32,574 of NZ_BCQQ01000019.1, forward strand.
TTCCTCGACGTCCTGCTCGGACGGTCTGGGCGGCTCGGGCCCGTCCGGGCCGCAGCGCACGACGTACTCGACGCGGATCACCCGGAAGAGGCGTCCGAGGACGCTGATCTCGGCGCAGGGAATCCCGTTGCGCAGCAGGTTGGCGGCCCTCCGGTAGGCGGTGAGCGCGGCGGGCGACGATCCCGGCATCAGCGGTACGACCAGGTCGAAGTACGCGGCCAGATGGTCGCGGACGGCGGCGGGGCTGTGCAGGAAAGGGCCCTGCGCCGGCCATGCCCCGCCGGCCCGCTCGGCGACGGCGAACCGGGTCCGCAGCCGCGCGATCCCGGGATGGGTGGTGAGGGCGCGGCAGGCGTCGCGGGTCACCTCGGGCGCGATCTCCGGCCCCGCCGGGATGTGCTCCCACCGCTCCCCCAGCAGCGCCGTGGACCCCGGTACCCGCGCGGCGGGTAGCAGGCCGTGGTCGAACCGGCGGGCGTCGCGCCGCGTGCGGGGTTCGGGGAGCGCGTCCGGATCGCCGGGACGGGGCGGTTCCGGACCGTCCCGGCCGAGCCGGCAGAACCGGTCGGCGCGCACGACCCGGAACACGCGCCCGGCGACCGTCAGCTCGTCCGGCCGTGCACGGTCCAGCCGGGCGGCGCCGCGCAGATACTCCGCGCGGAGGGCGGCGTGGTCGCGGGCCATGCCGCGGAACCACCAGCCGAGGGAGTCGCGGGCGTCCTGCGGGGACGTCCGTTCCATCCCGGACATCATCCAGCCGCCGGGAACCCGTTCCATCACCCCGTACGTCGTGCCGCACCAGCGCACCACGGGATACGTCAGCTTGGCGCGTGCCTCGGCGAGCCACGCCGATCCGTCCGCCGGCGACGAGACGGGGAGATCGCCGGCGAGGGCCGCTCCGTCACTTCCCCTCATGCCCCTATCGTCACAGGGGCCGGCCGTCACCGCTCGTGTTTCGGCGATTCCGGTGGGTCAGGACTTGCGGGCGCCGATGGCGGCGGCGATGGCCGGCCAGCTCTTGGCCAGCTCGCGCTTCCAGTACTTCCAGTTGTGCATGCCGGGCCCGTACAGGTTGGACGTCACCGGGACGCCCGCCTTCTTCGCCGCCGCGACGAAGTTCTCGTTCATCGTGCCGGCGAGCTGCTCACCGATGCGTCCCCCGTTCAGCGGCGAGGTGTCGGGCTTGTCGTAGGGACCGGGCTGGCCGTTGCCGGATGAGACGTAGACGCCGATGCCCTTCAGCTTGGCCACGTTGACGGTCGCGTCGTGCGCCTGCCAGTTCGCCCGCTCGGTGATCGGGTCGCCCCAGATGGCGGTGCCCGCCTCCCGGTTCATGGACGTCAGGATGATCGGCATGCCGGGCGCGGTGATGTTGAGCGCGCCGCTGTAGGCCGCGGCGTACCTGAACAGGCCGCGGTGGCGCTCGGCGTAGGTGATGGCGCCCTGCCCGCCGGACGACAGGCCGATCGCGGCGCGCACCGCCCCGGCGTGGAAGTTGCGCTCCATCAGCGGGATGACCTCCTCGATGTGGAAGGTCTCCCACTTGGGGATGCCGCCCCTGCCGCCGTTCCACCAGTTGGTGTACGAGCCGTTCCAGCCGCCCTCGGGCATCACGACCATCGCGTTGTACGGGCCGATGATCTGCTCGATGTTGGAGTCCTTCGTCCAGGACGTGTAGTTGTTGTTGCCGCCGTGGTAGGCGTACACGACCGGCCACGTCCTGGTGGTCTTGGACTTCCAGCCGCTGGGGACCATCACCCGGGTCTTCACGGCCGCGCCGAGCGCCGGCGAGGCGATCGTGACGTCGAACTGCCGCGAGTTGATCTTCTGCACGGCGGTGATCGCGGCGCCGTCGGGGGCCTTGGCGTACTTGCCGGACGCGGCACCGGGCGGCATGTGCGGCTTCTCGCCGTGGCTGCCGCGGTTGGTGTCGGGGTCGGTGGGGGCGGGCGAGTCGCCGCCCGTCCCGAACGGGTTGCTGTTCAGCGGCATGCTCGGCAGCTTCGGCGTCTTGGCCGGCTTGCCGGGGGACGCGGCCGCCTTGGGCGCGGACGGCTGCGTCGCGGGGCCGAACGACGGGATCGGCTGGGAATTGCCCGACGCCTCCGACTCGCTCCTCGGCACGCCGATACCCGCCTGCGCGAGGCCGACCATGACGGCGGGCAGCAGCACGGCCGCCGCCGCGGTGCCCGCGATGGCGATCTTCCGGTCGGTACGCTTCTTCATGAACTCCCCAGCCGCCCCCGGCCCGACGCTCTGCTCGTCCGGAGAAACTACTGTCCCCGGCGTCACACCCGCAAGTATTGGCAAAAAATGCAATAAAGGTGAGACAGTGCGCGGGGCCGGAGCGGCGGAATCCCCTCTGTGACCCCGGTCACCGCACCGGTCACCGCCCAGTGCCCGGACGTATCGACTGGCCGTGCCGGAACACGTTGCACGGATCCCAGTACCGTTTGACCTCCTGAAGTTTCGCGTAGCCGTCCTTGTAGTAGAGCGTCTCCCACGACTGGCCCGACGTGTTCCAGCACGGATCGTTCAGATCGACGTCGGGATACCCGATGTAGCAGCCGTCCGTGATCTCGCCGTCCGCGACGGGCACGCCGCCGGTCGCCTCGAACGTCGCCCGGTAGATGTCGCGTATCCAGGCGATGTGCGTGTCCTCGCGGGGGTCGTGCTTCGGCCAGTAGACCTGGTACTGGACTTTCAGGATGGAGTCGCGCTGCCGTGCCGCCGTCCGGTACGGCGGCCTGTTGACGGCGCCGCCGTACGAGTCGACCTGGATGAGCGCCTGCTTGTTCGCATACTCGGTGTACCTCTCCTTGCCGAGATAGGTCCACATCGCGGTGATCTGCCGCTCGGTGAAGGGTTTGCGCAGATAGGCCGACTTGTGCTTGCCGCAGCGGTTCTCGCCCCTGGAGTTCAGCACCTGCGTGGCCGTCAGCCACGGCATCACGCGTGGAACGTCCATGTGGACGAAGTGCTCCCCCATCACCGACCGGATCTTCGTGGCGGACGGCCCGATCCGCCCGTCGAGGGCGGCGATGAAGCCGGCCATCGCCCGGTGGCCGTCCGGGTCGTCCACGTCCACCTGCGCCAGAAGCCCGATCTGGCCGTTGCTGACATGGGTGAGCTTGAGCATCGCGAACAATTTCCCGGCCGCCGCCGACGGATCCTGGTGGTCGCGGAAGTACTCGCCGAACGCCGTCACCAGCGTGGCGAACTCGTCCTTGGTGAATTCCTTCCAGTCCCAGGCCAGGGCCGTCAGCAGAACCTGTTCGGGCGGCTGCGGAAGCCCCCGGAACCAGAACCGGGTGACGACCCCGAAGTTCCCCCCGCCGCCCCCGGTGTGCGCCCACCACAACTCACGCAGCCTCGGGTCCTCGTCATCACGCCTGGCCACCACCAGCCTGACGTTCTTGTCCTCGTCCACCACCGCCGCTTCCACCGCGTAGAGGTAATCGACGGTCAGCCCGTACTGCCGCGACAACAGCCCGAACCCGCCCGCCGGAACATGGCCGCCCAGCCCCACCGAGTAGCACGACCCGCCCGGCAGCGCCTTCCCGCTGACGGGATACAGGTGGCCGTAGACATGCCGGTTGGTCGCCCCGGCCTCGACGCAGTACGCCTTCATCGAGCCGTCGTAGGACACCCCGCACATCGGGCTCACGTCCAGGATCACCCGCACGTCCTCGCCGCACACGAAGTCCTCGTAGCAGTGCCCGCCGGCCCGCACCGTGATCCGCGTCCGCGCCGGGTCCTCCGGCACCTCGCGCACCGCCTCGCCGAGCGCCGCCCGGACCTCCTCGGGCGTCCGCACCAGCCGCACGTACTCCGGCTCGGCGATCCACCGCTGGTTGAACCCCCGGCTGAGCGCCGGATACCGCTTGTCCCCGGCCCGGACGACCGTGGCCGGCAGCGTCGAGATCTCACTCATGGCGGCATCGCCTCCGCGCACCTGGAAGAAGGACGCGAAGAACCCTTCCCAGCCCGCTCCGCATGTAGTCGATCGGTATCAGACGGTCAGCGACCGGAAGAGGCCGCCGAGCGGCGGGCTCGGCGGCCTTTCCCACCTGGGACGCCGTGACCCCGGTGGGGGTGCCGGGGTCACGGCGTGGGGACCGGTTCGGCTGACGTCGGGCCGGCCGGTCCCCGGGGTCAGGAGGCGGCGAAGTCGTACTTGGCGGTGATGGTGGCGGATGCGGGGCAGAACAAGCCGCTGGTCCTGTTGACGGTCTGGTTCGCGAAGGTGGCGGTGACCGGGAGGTCCGTGCCGGTGAAGCCACCGGTCAGGTTTCCGCCGTAGGTGCAGCCGATGGCGTCCATCGCGAAGCCGTTGATGGTGGCGACGCCGTTGTCGAGCTTGCCGCTCCAGGGCAGGGCCTTGGGCGTGACCGTGACCCCGCAGCCGTCGACGGTGGCGGAGGTGATGGACAGCGTGCCGTCGGAGGCGATGGTGCCCTTCAGTGTGGAGCTGGTGCAGGAGGCGGAGACTCCGGCGTCGATGGTCATGGTCCCGTTCAGGGTCGCCGTGAAGTTGCCGGCCGTCCAGGCCAGGGCGGGGGTGGCCGTCACGGCGAGGGCGAGGGCGGCCGCGGCGGAGGCCGAGGCGATCGTGGCCAGCTTCGTGGTGCGGGACAAGGGAGTCCTCATTTCGAACGGTGGGCGTCGCGCCTGCACCCGAAGGGATGGGGGTGGAGGTCCATGATCCATGGGCCGCTCCGCCATGCCGGCCGGGCGGCGCGGGCGCCGTGAATCGAGGACCGGGAGCGGGGAACCGTCGTGCTTCGTCGCCCACAGGTTCCAGCACTCCAAGTAGAACGCGTTCTACAGAGAAAATAAGCAAAGTCCGCCGGACAGTCAATGGCCGATCCGAAAGATCATGCATTCCCCCTTACCCGGGCATTCACAAAATGGCGTTTCGAGTGTCCGATAGAGGTCCGGGCCAGCCGAAGCGTTCGCGGAGGACCGGGAGAAGGTCGGATCCGACCCAGGCGCGGAAGTCCTTCTGGTGATCAGGACCGGATTGACAGAAGGAGAGGTGGGTGAACCCCGCACCGGACGGTCTGCGCCGCGGCCCCCTGCACCACCACGGCCGGGCGGTAGCGCATGGTCGGGCAGGTCGCCATATTCCATGCCGGCTCGCACACCCGTCCGGTGGTGCCGAATCGTCAAGACACGGTCAGCGCCCCCCGGCGCGGCTTCGGCACGTGAGAACACGCGAGATGACGCGACGACACGGCCGACCACGCCAGAGTTGGCCACAGTCTGTGACGTCTGCTATACGTAGAGCTACCGCACTCCGATTCTGGGGTGCGGAAGGCAACACCCGGTCTCCGCCTTGGGATCCGGGTGTGACAAGGAAGAGAAGGAAACACATGAAGTCCTACAGCTACACCGAGCTGGACCAGCTGGCCGGCGAGGTCCTGCCGGAGCGGGCCGTCCTGTCCACCCTTCTCGCCGGCGGCGGCGACGGCGGCGGCGCGATCGTCGTGCCGAACTGCGCGACCAACGTGGTCAACCAGAGCGGCAGCCTCGGCCAGCTGCTGCTCGCCGGGCCGAACACCACGACCGTCGCCTGCAGCGGCGCCACGGTGGCCGCCGGCGGCTGATCCAGGCGCGCACGACCGCGGGCTCATGCCCGCACCGGAAGGGCTGGCGCTCTGCCGCCAGCCCTTCCCCCTTCTTTCCGAACGACGCGAAAGCGAACAGATGGGCCAGACGAACTCTCACACGCTCACCTACGCGGACCTCGACCGGCTGTCGGGCGAGGTGCTGCCCGGGCGGCTGCTGCTGTCGGCCCCCGGTCACGGAGGCTCCATCGATGCGGTGTACGCGTGCCAGTACACCCACTCCGCCGGGACGACCGGGCTGCTCGGCACCGGCCTGCTCGCGGAGCCCGAGCAAACGACGGCCACGTGCTTCCCCGTCGTGGTCCGCCCCGGCTCATGAACGCCCCGGCGAACCAGGCCACCGGAGACGCCGGCGCTCCGGCGCCGCTCACCCTTCCCGCCCTCGCCGAGGGCGCCGAACTCGTCGGCGAGTTCAAGAACTCCGGCTACCGCGAACCACCCCAACTGGTGTACCTGCCCGGCCGCCGGATCGTCCGGCTGCCGCCGCTGCTGTTCCTCGTCGCCGAGGCGCTGCACGAACACCGCGACCTGGCGGAGACGCGGGACGTGCCCGCGGCGCTCGACACGGTGGCGGCGTCGGTCAGCCAGAAGGCGGGGGCACGGCTGAGCGCAGAGCAGCTCGTCTACCTGGTCGACCGCAAGCTCGCGCCACTCGGCGTCACCACCTACAGCGACGGCACGCCGCCGGCCCGGGTCAAGGCCGATCCGTTCCTCGGGCTGAAGTTCAAGGTCGCCGTGATCCCCGAGCCGGTCACCTGGTTCCTCGCCGGGTTGTTCGGCTGGCTGTTCCGGCCGATCGTCGTCGCCGCCGCGGTCACCGCCGTCATCGTGAGCGAGGTGTGGCTGCTGACCGCCCGGTCGATCGCCGACGCGCTCCAGCAGACCTTCCTCGTCCCGGTCAGCATCCTGATGATCATGGGGCTGGGGGTGCTGTCGTGCGCCTTCCACGAGATCGGTCACGCCGCCGCCTGCCGCTACGGCGGTGCCCGGCCGGGAGTGATGGGATGCGGCATCTATCTCGTGTGGCCCGCCTTCTACACCGATGTCACCGAGTCGTACCGGCTCGGCCGGGCGGGCCGGCTCCGCACCGACCTCGCGGGCGTCTACTTCAACGGCATCTTCATCGTCGGGCTCACGCTGCTGTACCTGGCGACGGGGTTCGAGCCGCTGCTCGTCGCCGTGCTGTACGTCAACGTCGAGATGGTCCAGCAACTGCTGCCGACGCTGCGGTTCGACGGGTACTACATCATGTCGGACCTGATCGGCGTGCCCGACCTGTTCAAGTACATCGGCCCCATCCTGCGCCGGACGCTGCTGCGGCGCCCCGCCGACGCACGGCTCCGGGACCTCAAGCGCCGGCCGCAGATCCTCGTCACGCTCTGGGTGCTGACCGTGGTCCCCCTGCTGGTGTTCCAGATCGGACTCATCGTGTCGCAGATCCCGAACCTGGTCGCGAAGGACTGGTGGATGGTGCGCCGGCTCGCCTTCACCGCCTCCCAGGGGGGCGGCCCGCTCGAACTGGTCACCTCCGGGCTCCAGATCGTCCTGCTCGTCCTGCCGCTGGCCGGTGTGGCGCTGATCCTTTTCGGTTTCGCACGCCGGCTGGTGCGGTGGGCCGTCCGCTACGTCCAGGGGCCCGGGCCCCAGGCGATGCCGGGCACCTGAACACGCCCGGACGAGCGCCGGACGCCCGCGGCGGGGCGTCCGGCGCTCGCGTTCACCGCACGGCCTGCCTGATGTCCCGCATCCCGGGCCATCCGTGCCATTCGAGGAGCAGGACGGTGGCGTCGTCGTCCAGGCGTCCCGCGTGGTGGGTGAGGATGTTGTGGACGAGGCGCCGCAGCGTCTCGGGCACCGACAGCCCGTCGGCCTCGCGCTTGATGACGAAGTCGACGAACCGGCGCAGCCCGAACTCGCGTTTGGCCGGGTCGCGGGCCTCCACGATGCCGTCGCTGTACAGCAGGAGGCGGTCATCCGGTTCGAGTTGCTCGCTGCACAGCCTGGGAACGATGCCGAGGCCCGTCCCCAGCGGTGTGCCCGGCTCGCACTCCAGTGTGGTCACCCAGTGCGACTTGCGGATGACCACGGGCGCGGGATGACCGTGCGAGATCCACGACAGCAGGCCCGACCGGAGGTCGAGCTCCGCCAGGATCGCCGTGACGAAACGCCCGCTCCCGTCCTGTTCGAGCAGCGCCTCCTCGATCGCCCGCCCCGCCTCGATCAGACCGGCCCCTTGCAGCCGGCTGTTGCGGAACGCCGCGACGGCCAGGTTGGCCGTCAGCCCGGCGGCGGTGTCATGCCCCATCGCGTCGAAGATCGCCAGATGTACCGTGTCGCCGGCCAGCGCGTAGTCGAAGGTGTCGCCGCCCAGCATGTAGGCCGGCTCCAGGGCGGCACTGATGACCACCTGGTCGTTGGCGAAGGTCTTCGGGGGCATCAGCCGCCACTGCATCTCCGCCGACACCGCCATGTCCCGGGTCCGCACCAGCCGGGAGAAGGAGTCGCTGTACGGCCCCTTGCTGACGATGATCAGCGCGACCGTCGCGGCGAGGTACTCGGCGTCCTCCCTGGCTCGGGCGTCGTCCCGGCCGATGGTCACCCTGATCACCCCGATCCGCTCGGCCCCGTTGAGGATCGGCAGCCAGTAATGGCAGGTCCCGTCGTCGAACACCTGCCCGGTCGTCGGCTCCATCATCTGGAACACCCGGCCCCCGATCGTTCCCTCGATCCTGAGCTCCGCGGCCTCCGCCCCCGGGGCCCGCCCGGCGTCCGGCCCCCTGCCGGTCAGCAGCCGCAGCACCGTCTGCTGCAGGTCGACGACGTAGATCGCCACGTCGTGGAGCCCCTCGTCGGCGGCGTAGCGGGCCACCGCGTCCGGCAACTGCTCCATGGACATCAGGTGACTGGCCGTCACCAGCTCTCTCAGCATCGGCTCGCCGCCCTACGCTCTCGGCTCTCCACGGCTCATCCCACGCCACTCGCCATCCTCCTGGGAGGGGTTTACCCTTCGTGTCTTTTCCCATGTGACACCCGGTCCAAGGCGGGCCGGGCATACGGCCGTCCGGCCGGTACGCCGCCCTGCCGGGGCGGCACCGGGGCGCACCGGCCGCCGCGGACCTCCCGGCCGTACCGGCGGCGGAGGGGCGGGTGAGGTGGGACACACCGGGGGCCGGCCGCACCCGCGCCGGACCGGCCGAAGGCACAGGTCACGGGCCGAGTTTATCGTTTTCTGACAAATCATGCCGGAAAAGCACGACCATGAATTAACTGAAGGAATGTGCTAAAACCCGTCTGAGGTTCGGCGACGCGGAAGGATCATCATGGGCGCGGCGGAGGCTCTCGCACAGGTGGCCGACACGGAACGCTATCCGCTGACCGATCCGGACGGCACCGGCTGGCGCGCCGTCGTTTCCCGGACACGGGACGAGCTGGAGCGATCCGGATGCTGCGTGCTGCCCGACTTCATTCGCCCCGCATTGCAGGACGCGCTGCGGGCGGAATGCGCGACGATCTCGCCGTCCGCCCATTATGACGTCGAAACGGTGAACGCCTACAACATCGATGTCGATACGCCATTGCCGGACGGCCACCCGGGGCGCATCAGATTCCAGCGGGGCAACGCGTTCGTCGCACGTGACCGCATCCCCGCCGGCTTCATCATCCACCGGCTTTATGCGAGCGGGCTCTTCCAGCGGTTCGTGGCGAGCTGCTTCGGGCTGCCGCGGGTGCGCGAGCTGGCCGATCCGCTGTCGGGGCTCTGCCTCAACGTCGTCAACCCGGGGATGGAGCATCCCTGGCATTTCGACACCAACGAGTTCACCGTGAGCCTGCTGACGCAGGAGTCCGCGGACGGAGGCGTCTTCGAGTACTGCCCGAACATCAGGACGGCGGAGCGGGAGAACTTCGGCGACGTCCGGGACGTGCTGACCGGGCGCGGCGAGCACCTCGTCCGCCGGCTCACGCTGCGCCCCGGCGACCTGCAGCTGTTCAAGGGACGGTACTCGCTGCACCGGGTGAGCACGGTCCGCGGGGACACGGCGCGGCACACCGCGATCTTCGCCTACAGCGAGCGCCCGGGGGTCATCGGCAGCGTCGCGCGCACGAGGCAGCTCTTCGGCCGTGTCCTGCCCGAGCACCTGGCGGCGGAGGGGCGCGCCGTCCGGGTCGACCGGTTGCTCGATTAGGAGGGCGCGTTGCGCGTCGACACGACGGGGAAGATCTCGCTCGACCACATCTATACGCGGCCCGATCCCCGCGCCTACTTCAGCACACTCCGCGATCTCCACTACAACATCCCGGAGCTGGCGAAACCGCACTTTCTCCGGCTCATCGCCGAATACCGGGAGGCGCGCGGGATTCCGGTCCCGACCGTTCTGGACATCGGCTGCTCGTACGGGATCAACGCGGCCCTGGTGAAACACGGCGCCACGATGGACGAGCTGTACGATCGCTACGGCGGCCGCGACGCCCACCGGCACACGCGCGCCACATTGCTGACCCGCGACCGGGAGCTGGTCCATTCCCGTGAACATGCCTTCGGTGACCATGCGGGCCGGGTCCGTTTCCTCGGGCTGGACGCCTCGGACAACGCCCTTTCCTACGCACTCGACGCGGGTTTCCTGGACGGCGCCGTCCACGCCGACCTGGAGAACGGCGAGCCGACCGGCGAGCAGCGCGCCCAGCTCGCGGGAACGGACCTGGCCATCTCCACGGGCTGCCTCGGCTACGTCACCGAACGCACCATCTCCCGGATCATCGACGCCCACGAGGGCCCTCTGCCCTGGATGGCGCATTTCATCCTGCGCATGTTCCCGTTCGACCCCATCGCCGACACCCTCACCGCCGCCGGCTACGAGACCGTCCGCCATGACGGGCTGTTCAGGCAGCGCCGATTCGCGACACCGGAGGAACAGGCGCTCGTCCTGGAGCGGCTCGCGGACGTCGGCGTCGACCCGTCCGGCCTGGAGACCGGCGGCTGGTTCTACGCGCAGCTCTACATTTCCCGCCCCGCCGGCCGGCGACCGTAGCGGAGCCCCGGCGGAGACAACGACACGAGGAACGAAGTGAACGCCAGCGAAGAACTCTCGTCCCGCACCTTCGGCAACGAGGCGGGCCTGCCGCGCGTGCCCCTGCCGACGCTCGACGAAACCTGCGAGCGGTTCATGGAATGGTGCGGGCCGCTGCTCACCGACGACGAGCGGGCGCGGACGGAGGCGGCGCTGGCCGAGTTCGCCCGCCCGGACGGCCCCGGCCGCGCCCTGCACGCGGCGCTCGAACGCTACGACGCGTCCGAGGGCGTGCACAGCTGGCTCGACACGTTCTGGCCGTACCGGTACCTCGGCCGCCGCGACCGCATCGCGCTGAACGCCAACTTCTTCTTCCTGTTCAAGGAGTCGCCCGAGGGGCAGGTGGAGCGCGCGGCCGGCCTGATCGCCGGGGCGCTCGACTACAAGCTGCGGCTGGACGAGGAGCGGATCCCGCCGGCCGTGCAACGCGGCCGTCCCCTGTCGATGGTGCAGAACCGGTTCCTGTTCTCCACGACGCGCATCCCCGGCGTGGAGCAGGACACCGTCCGCGCGCCTTACACCGGCGCGTGGCCCGGCCCGTCCGGCGCCCGGCACATCGTCGTGTTCTACCGCGGCAACGTGATCCGGATGGACGTGGTGGGCCCGGACGGGCACCCGCACACCCTGGAGGAACTGCGCGCGGGCCTCGGGACGATCTTGAAGGCGGAGGCCGCGGTGGAGCCGTCCCCGGGGCACCTCACCACCAAGGCCCGCGCCGGGTGGGCGGCGAGCCGCGACGCGCTTCTCGCCCTCGGCAACGGCAAGGCGCTCGACGACGTCGAGACCGCGCTGTTCTGCGTCTGCCTGGAGGACTTCACCCCCGCGAGCGCCCTTGACGCCTGCGACCATCTGCTCCACGGCGACAGCGGCAACCGCTGGTTCGACAAGGCCGTGTCCTTCATCGTGTTCGGCGACGGCACCGCGGGGATCAACGTCGAACACTGCGGCCTGGACGGCACCACGGTCCTCACCTTCGTGGACGCGCTGCTCGGCACGCCCGCCGAGGAGCTGTCCCGGCGGTCGGGCGCCGCGCCGCAGGGGCTTCCCGTCATCGAGCCGATCGAGTTCGTCCTGGACGACGACCTGCGGCGGGACGTCCGGGACGCCGCGGCCTCCTTCGCCGCCTACGCCGCCGCGACCGCCACGGCCACGGTGTCGTTCGACGACTTCGGCTCCGCCGAGGCGAAACGGCTGAAGACGTCCCCGGACGCGTTCGCCCAGATGGCCTACCAGCTCGCCCATCGGCGCGCGAAGGGCCTCACGGGCACCACCTACGAGTCGATCGCGACCCGCCAGTACCGGCACGGACGCACCGAGGCGATGCGCGTCGTCACCCCCGAGGTGCTCCGCTTCGTCGAGGTCATGGACGATCCCGCGGCCGACCGCGAGGCCCGCCGGGACGCGTTCCGCGCCGCCGCCGACGCCCATGTCCGCCGCGCGAAGCAGTGCCAGGCCGGGCAGGCGCCCGAGCAGCATCTCTGGGAGCTGCAGCTGATCCAGAAGCGGCGCGGCGCCGAACTCGGCGTCACCGAACCGCTCCCCCTCTTCGACACGCCGGGCTGGGTCACGATGCGGGACGACTATCTGAGCACCAGCTCGGCACCGTCGGTCAACATCCGGTACTTCGGGTTCGGCTCCACCAGCCGGCAGTGCATCGGGGTCGCCTACGTCCTCCTCCCGGACCGCTTCAACGTCTACCTGAGCACCCCGGAGCCCGTCGCCGGCGCGATGCACATGTTCGCGGACAGGCTCCGCGAGGCCGTCCGCGAGCTGCGCGACCTCCTCTCCTGATCAGCGGCCCGGCCGGGCGGGCCGGTGGATCCGCCCGATCGGGCGGCGGCGTACTTCCCTTCGGCACCCGGACGACCAAGACCGCTACTTGTGTATTCGTCCATATTTTTCCGACGAATCCGGCGTTACGGTGATCTCAGGTCGAGCCAACCGTGGAGGCCCGGCATGACGGCCTTGTTCGGCGAAGCGAACGCCAAGGGGGATCTGGTCTCCGGCGACAAGCATGTCCACCTCGCGCCCGCGCCGGAGGCGGAGGCACCTCCCCGGCAGCTTCCCCTGGACGTTCCCGGGTTCACCGGACGGCGGGACGTCCTCGACCGGCTCGACGCCCTCGTCGCGGACGCCGGCCCGGCCCCGGTCATCATCGCGCTGACCGGGATGCCCGGCATCGGGAAGACCGCGCTGGCGGTGCACTGGGCGCATCTGATGGCGGACCACTTCCCCGACGGGCAGCTCTTCATCGATCTGCGCGGCTACACGAAACGGGGCCCGATCTCCCCGCGCGAAGCCCTCGGCCAGGCGCTGCGGACGCTGCGGGTCCCCTCCAGCCGGCTGCCGGTCGAGGAGGACGAGCTCGCCGCGCTCTACCGGTCCCGGCTCGCCGGCAAACGGGCCCTGATCGTCCTGGACGACGCCGCGTCCGCACAGCAGGTGTATCCGCTGCTACCCGGCACCTCGTCCTGCGTGGTCGTCGTCACGGCCCGCCGCAGGCTCACCGCGCTGGTCGCGCGGTGCGGCGCCAAGGCGACGGCACTCGACCTGCTGTCCCCGGCGGAGGCGCGCGACCTGGTCGGCGAGGTCGCCGGGCGGGAGCGGACGCAGCGCGAGCCCGACGCCACCGCCGAACTCGTGCAGATGTGCGCGCGGCTCCCGCTGGCGCTGCGCGTGGCCGCCGCGAACCTCGCCACCCGTCCGCACCAGTCGGTCGCCGCCACCGTGGAGGCGCTCGCCGAGGGCGACCGGCTGTCGAAGCTGGCGGCGGGCGAGGACCCGGGCGAGGCGGTCGGCGCCGCGTTCGACCTGTCCTACCGGGGCCTCGCACCGGACCGCCGCCGCGCGTTCCGGCTCCTCGGGCTCTTCGAAGGGCAGAACGTCGCGCCGGCGGCCGTGGGGGCCCTCCTCGGGACGACGCCGGAGGCCGCCCGGCGCCTCCTCGACGAACTGGAGACGGCCGGGCTCGTCCAGGCGATCGGGGGCGACCGCTACCACCTGCACGAACTGCTCCGCGAGTACGCGCAGGGCCGTGCGCTCCGGGAGGACTCCTCCGTCGTCCGTACCGCCGCCATCCAGCGGCTCGCGATGTGGTACCTCACCACCGCCCAGCAGGCGGGACGGTTCCTCGACCGGTACCGCCGGACGATCCGCCAGGAGCTCACCGCCCCGCCGGTGAACCCCGACCCCGCCGAACGGGCCCGGCACCTCGAATGGTTCGCCGCCGAACAGCAGAATCTCACCGAGCTCACCCGGCAGGTCGCCCGCCTGCACTGGGACCAGCTCGCCTGGGAACTGGCCGACGCCGTCTACGACTTCTTCGAGCTGCGCCGCTACTGCCACGAGAACCTGGAGGTCCACCGGGTCGGCCTGGAGGCGGCGCAGCGGGGCGCCAACCCCGTCGCCCGCTTCTTCATGCACCACCACATCTCCGTCATCTACCGCGAGCTGGGCCAGACGCAGGAGGCCCTGCTCGAAGCGGCGTCGGCCCTTCGGCTGAGCCTGCAGGTCGAGGACCGCTACGGGGAGGCGGCCGTCCTGGACAACATGGCCCGGACGCACCTCCAGCTCAGCGACTACCGGATGGCGCTGGAACTGGGCAAGCAGGCCCTCGCGATCCGGCGCGAGATCAGCGACCGGCACGCCGAGGCGACCACGCTCGACACCCTCGCCCGCGGCTACCAGGGCCTCAGCGAGTACGCCAGGGCGTACGAGTGCGCCGCGGACGCCCTGGAGATCCGCAAGGAGATCGAGGACCTGCGCGGCGAAGCCGAAACCCTCGACAACATGGCCCGCATCTACTACGGCTGGGGCCGGATCAGCGAATCCCAGGACGCCACCGAGCAGGCGTTGAGGATCCGCAGGGAGATCGGAGACCGGCACGGCGAGGGCGAGACGCTCGCGTTCCTCGGCTACCTCTACATGCGGATCGGCCGCCACCTCCAGGCCCGCGCGTACGCCGAGGAGGCGCTCAGCATCCGCCGCAAGATCACCGACCGGCAGGGCGAGGGCCACGCCCTGGTGTACCTCTCCACGATCAGGCGGCGGCTCGGCTGGCACGAGAAGGCCGTGGAGGCCGGGCTCGAAGCGCTCGACATACTCCAGGAGCTCCGCGACCGGCACGGGGAGGCGGAGGCCCTGGACAGCCTGAGCCGCTGCTACCGCCGGATGGGCGTGTACGAACGGGCCAGGCAGGACGCGAACCGCTCGCTCGTCATCCGCCGCTCCATCGGGGACCGGCACGGGGAGGCGAACGTCCTGAACGCCCTCGGCCTCATCGAGCTCAACGCCGGGCGGCTCGGCCGGGCCCGGCACGCGGCGAAGCGATCACTGCGGCTGTGCCACCTGATCGACGACAGGCGCGGCATCGCCGGCTCCCTCGACCTGCTCAGCAAGGTGTACCTGCAGATGGGCCTGGCGGAGAAAGCACTGCGCACGGCGGAGAGGGGCCTGAGCCTGGAGGACGATGTCGGCCACAGCTACGGCAAGGTCGTCACCCTGCGCAACCTGGGCGAGATCCTCCTCCGCCTGAACCGTCCCACCGACGCCATGGTCCAGGTGCGCTTGGCACGCCGCCTTGCGGCGCAGATCGGCGTCCAGCACGAAGAGATCAAGGCCCTCCGCCTGCTCGCCCTGATCTGCGACACCGCCGCCGACCCCGCCGCGGCCGGGGCCGCCCGCACCGAAGCGGACGCGATCGACCACGAGCTGAAGCAGCTCCTGGGCGACCCCTGAGCCGATCTCCTTCACGAAGATCAGGGCACCGCGGCCACCCCCGGTCCGCGGCCGCCACCAAAAATCCGCCCTCGACTCCGTGTTGATTTCCCATTCATGAGTTTCGGGCGCTCTTCTGTGGTGCAATTTGCAATCTGGGGCCTAAGTGAGGCCCGGTTCTTCACCCAGGGACGTACCTTGCTCCCGAATGACCGTTTTCTCGCTTGTGGTGAGATTCTCAGATTGCATTACGGCCACCGCCGGCCCGTATTCCTGGGCGCCCCACGCCGCCACTACAGCCTGCACTATACGTACAAGCACGACGACCGAACGTACCTGATCTCCCAGGTGCGCAGGGAACCGGGGCGGATCCCTTTCGGCTGGCAATTCGCCATTATGCAAACACTGGCCGATACGCGGGCGAGATCCGTGGTGCGGCCCCCGGTCCCGACCCGGCACGGCCATTCCTGGGTGACGGTTTTCCGGGACCACTGGTTCGTCCGCTCCTATGCCGAGCACGACCCGGCCCCCGACTGGCTGGCGGTCTCACTGGTCGAGGACGCCGCACGGAAACTCGCACTGGTGCACCGGAACACGGCCGCCATCGAACGAGCGGCGCTGGACGCCTCGGAATCCGACCTGAACGTCTACGACTGGCCGATGACCCGCGTTCTCAGGCGGGCCGATCCGCTCATCGCCGACATGGTGTCGAGGGGACGCAGCCTGGAGCACATCAAGGTCGTCAGCGCGGGGCTGGCCAGGCTGAGCAAGGAGCGAGTCGGGTTGTACCTCGGCCCCAAGGGGATCACCCACCATGATCTGCGGACCGAGAACCTTCTGGTCGAGGACGGCCGGGTCGTCGAGATCGTCGACTGGGACCGGGCGCACTGGGACGTCCAGTGGTACGACGTCACGCTCGCCGGGCTGCACCTGGCCTATCTGGAGCCGGCGAATCTGCGCTGGGACCTGGCCGATGCCTTTATCGCGGCCTATCAGGAGGAAACGGAGCACGAACTCAAGCCGGACGCGCTGGCGTGGTTGTTCCGGTTCACGGCGGTGCGCAATCTCGCGGTCTCGCGGTCGCCCGCGAAGTGGGCGCGGCTGGCGCGCGGCGTCGAGAACCGCTGGGGCGGGATGCCGTCAGCGATTGTGGGTGATCTTGTTGCCGAGGACCAGGTCGCCGCGGACCTGAACGTCCCCGCTGAAGACGGTGGTCCCCTGGGGGCCGTCGGGGTCGGGTGAGCGGGGCGCCGGGGCCGCGGGCCGGTTCGCCGTGCCGGCCAGGTACATCCAGGCTTCGGTGGTGGTCTCCTTGACGGTGAGCGTCACGCGTTCGAAGGCTCGCGGGTCGATGGGGCCGTGCAGGTGGGCGACGTAGGCGTCGTAGACGAACGACGAGACGATGAAGCCCAGGTCGGCGCCGGTCTCGGCGAGGGCGGTCTTGAGGACGGGGGCCTCCATGAGGCGGGCCGTCTGGATGATGACCTGGCCGTTCAGGCCCTCGGCGTCCGGTGTGACGGGGCCGACGTGCAGGGCGGCCCGCAACTGGACGCGGACGGCGGCGCTCGCGCGGTGGTTGTGCCGGCGGAGCGCGACGGCGAGGTGCCCGGCGAGGGGGTCGATGAGGGACGCGGTGGGGACGGCGGGCGAGACGATCACCAGCGCGCCGTCGCCGCGGTCCTCGCGGTAGGTGTCGGCGGGCGGGACGTCCGAGGCCGCCAATGCCGACAGCAGGATGCCGTAGGTGACGTCCCGGACGACCTGACGGTCCTCGTCGTCGCGGGACGGGTCGCCGAACCCCGCGACGTCGCAGAACAGGACGGAGCAGTTCAGTCCCGACCAGGGCGCGAGGGCGCCGGCGGGCGCGCGGTCGAGTGGTGCCTCCACGGTACGAGTGAACGCCCCGGGCGGCCGGTCGTCCAGGTCACCGGACACAGAACCGCCCATGTCACCGGGCACGGAGGGGCGGGTATGCCGGGGCGTTATGACCTGTTGGCATTTCCCAGGGTCCGATGGGCGGTGCGACTTTTATGGCGTTCCTTGGGTCTTTTGCGCAGAAGTTCCCGGCCGGCATCCCCCCGGCACCGGACGGGAGTTGCGCGAGAGGTGTCCCACGGCGCCGGGAGACAAGGCGGAAGTGAATGAGAACGCGTACCCGACCCGCCCGGGCACGCCGGTGGCTCGCGGTCGGTGCCGCGGGGGTGGCCGCGGCCGCCCTCACGGCCTCGGCCGGAGTCGCCTCGGCACAGAATCTGCCAATCAGCCAGCAGGTCCAGGAGCAGGACTCGTGGTGCTGGGTCGCCAGCGGGCTGACGATCGCCAAGTTCCACGGAAGGGGCAACGTCAGCCAGAACGACTTCTGCAACCTCGGGTTCGGCTACCCGCGCGGAAGCTACTGCCCGAACCAGGCCGGCTATCTGGAGTACGACCAGCGCGCGTACCAGGCGCTCGGGCTCTCCCCCGGCCAGGTCACCGGCCCGCTGTCGTTCCAGTCGGTCACGGGCGAGATCAACGCGCAGCGGCCGATCCTGACCGGCATCTACTGGTCGGCCGGCGGCGGCCACGCCCAGGTCATCTACGGCTACCAGTCGGGCAGCCAGACGATCGCGTACGGCGACCCGTGGCCGTACAGCCCCCGGTACTCGGAGATGTCGTACAGCGACTACGTCAACAACTACGAGTTCCAGTGGGGCCAGGCCCTGTCCGGGATCGGGGGTTGATATGCGATACACCGCGAAACTCGCGACCGGCGCCGTGATCGGCGGGACGGTCCTCCTGAGCGGCACCGCGGCGATGGCCGCCGGCCCGTCGCCGGACGCGGCCGCCGCCGCGAAGGTCGCCGCGTCCCCGGCGGCGCAGCAGCGCCTCGGCGAATTCTTCGTCCACCTCGACCAGCACCAGCGCGGTCAGCTGACGAAGCAGGACGTCCCGGCGTCCGCGGCCGCCGCGAAGGCGCCCCGGCTCGAAGGGGCCGCGCAGTCCGTCAACTCGCTGAACCCCGCGTTCGTGAAGGGCACGGGCGGCGCGCCGGTCGCGACGTTCGCCTACATGGCGATCGGCGCGCGGTCGGCGAGCGGGCAGCACGCCACGATGTGGCTGACCAGGTCCGGCAAGAGCTGGAAGGTCATGAACGTGATCTCCGGGTCGGACGAGTCCGCCTACCCGGCGCAGGCGCAGGGCGGCACGGTGTTCACCGAGCCGCAGATCCGCGCCTGGTACCGGCTGAAGGACGGCCGGGTCACCGCCCTCAACAACACGGCGAAGACGTCCGTGGGCAACGGCGTGTCGCTGGCCGAGTACCAGCGGCTCGTCCACACCCGGTACGCCGACAAGCTGCCCGGCACGGCCTACCAGCGGTCCGGGTTGTACGGCGGCTTCTCGCCCACGACCGGCGTGCGCAAACCGGCGCCGGACAGGGGCCCGGCGCCCACTCTGGTCGCGCTCGGCGCGGGCGGCGTGGTGATGGCCGCGGGCGTCACCCTCGTGCGGCGCCGCCGCCAGGGCGACCACTAGCGACCCTCGCGCGGGTTCCGGGAACTACCCCCCGCCCCGGAACCCGCGCGTCGGTCACCCGCGGACCGGGACGGGCAGCGCCGGATGCGCCTCGGGGTGCGCGTCCCACCATTCGCGGTAGACGGGCTGCGCCCGGACGAGATCGAGGTAGACGTCGTTGAAGACGCCGCGCAGCCGGCCCGCCGCCTCCTCCGCCTCGGGCCGCCACCCCAGCACGACGCGCTGCCCGAGCGGGTCTCCGGTGATGCGCCGGAACGTCACCCCGTCGCGGGGTGCCGCGGTCGGGTGGTAGACGGCGACGGCGTGTCCCGACCGGATGAGCGAGGAGGAGACCTGCCAGTCCGACGACCAGTACCGCACCCGCGGCTGGAATCCGGCCGCCGCGCACACGGCCCGGAAGTACGCGGGCCACGGGCCGTCGTCGAGCGGGTCGTCCAGCCAGTCCTCGTCGGCGAGCTCGCCCAATCCGACGGTGGTGCGGGCCGCGAGCGGGCTGGACGACGACATCCCGACGAGCACCGGCTCGCGCTCCACCAGCACGAGCCGCCGCAGCCCGTCACGCGGACACGGGTCGTAGTCGACCGGTTCCTGGAACAGGCCGATGTCGAGCGCGCCGGACGCCAGCAGGACGGGGATGCACCCGCCGCCCGGATCGACGCGCAGGTGCAGCCGCGCCTCGGGCGACAGCGAGCCGAGATGGTCGCCGAGCCGGGTGAGCGCGGGGCACGCCTGCACCCCGACCCGCAGCAGCGGCATGGCCGAGGGATGGCGGCGCTGCGCGAGCGCGGCGTTCAGGTCGTCGATGCCGGAGAGGGCGGCGCGGGCGCGGGTCGCGACCTCCGCCCCGACCGGCGTCGGTCTCACGCCCTCGGGGGAGCGTACGAACAGTTGCACGCCGAGATGCCCCTCGACACGGCGGAGCATCGTGCTGACCGCGGGCTGGGTGAGGCCGAGCCGGGCGGCGGCCTTGCTGATGCTGCCGGTCGCGGCGATCGCCTCGATCATCCGGAGATGGTGGGGGCCGAGATCCACGTTTACTCCTGACTTGTCTCTGCCCCGTCCGGTATGTCAGCCGCATAGTAACCCCGGATCGGCCCGCCGTGGAGGGAAATGCGGGCGGGGCCGGTTCGCCCCCAGGTCAGCGGGGATCGCCGGTCCGCCGCAGTTCCCGGGGGCTCACCCCGAACCGCTGCCGGAACGCGTGACTGAGCGCGCTCGCCGAGGAGAACCCGGTCGTGTGGGCGAGGTCGGTGATGGTGACGTGCCGGTAGAGCGGGTCGCGCAGCCGGTCCCGGACGAGCCGGAGCCGCTCCTCGCGGATCAGCTCGCGGGGTGTCGTGCCGGCCCGTTGCAGCGCGAGCTGGATCTGCCGCAGCGACCAGCCGAGGTCCTGCGCCATCGCGGTGCCGGTGAGGCCGGGGTCGGTGGCGTGCGCGCGGACGTAGCGGCGCACGACCGCCTCCACCTCGGCGAGCGGGCCGGACACGTCCGGGCACCGCGTGCCCGCGACGGCGAGGCACAGCAGTTCGGTGATCCGGTCGCAGGCGGCGTCGAACTCCGGCCCGGTGAGGGTGTCGCGTTCCTCGCCGACGGCCCGCACCATGCCAGCGACGACACGGCCGAGGCCGGCGGTCAGATCGACGCCCGTCACCGGCAGGGACGGGAGGTTCAGCCGCCCGTCCACCTCGCGGGCGGGGATCGTCATGACGAGCGCGCGGGCGGGGCCCCGCTGGACGATCCGCAGCGGCGCGGCCGGCGGGACGAGGCCGCCCGTCCGCGGGCACAGCCGCGCCTCCCGGCCGTCCTGCAGCATGAGCAGCTCGCCGTGCAGCGGCAGCAGGAACCGGTAGCCGCCGCGGGTGTCGCGGCGGGCCTGCCCGGCGGTGCGCACGCAGTCGGCACGGTCCGCCCGGTACTGGACGATCCGGTAGGCGGGGACGGCGGGGACGGCCCCGTTCGAATCGGTCTCACTCGGCCGGACAGGACCGCCGAGGAGATCGTCCACCGCAGGCCCTTCCGCCGTTCCATCCGTGCCCGGCGGGGCCGGCACGTTGATCGTTCGTCGCCCGAGGTTAGTACGATCACCGTCGCCAAATCAGCCGAATCAAGCGCAAAGTAACGCGATTCAGACTGTGGGTGATCTTGCCATGCGCCCGCCGGCAAGTTCCTTGCGCGCGAGCACAAGCGCGCCTCCGCGAACCGTCCTACGGTGCCGAACCTGGGGCGTGTTCTGCGCCACCCGAAACCCCGGTCTCTGAGGCGGTCCCGGCGCTGCGCAACGGGCCGGTCCACCTCGCCCGAGCCCTCTGCGCACCGAGGATCTGATGGAGCAATTCCTCTTGGCGGCGGCGTTCGTCCTCGTGGCGGGCGCCGGCATCGCCGCCGCCGTCCTGCTGGTCCGCCAGCGGCGGGTGGCGGCCGAGCTCCGCCGGCAGAACGCCGTGCTCGCCCGCGGGCTGGATCTGCGCGAGAAGGAGCTGCGGCACCTCGCCGACGTCCGGCTGCCCGAGCTCATGGAGTCCCTGACCAACCCCGCCGTGCGCGTCGCCGGCCCGCTGCACGACCTGGACCGCGAGGCGCCCGCCTTCGAGCAGGCGCTGCAGACCGTGATGGACCTGTTCGCCGGGTCCGCCGCGCGTGTCCGCGAACGCGCCGACCGGTCGGCGAAGTCGACGCTGCGCGCGATGATGCGCGCCGTGCAGAGCCTCGCCAACGAGCAGCAGCTCGCCATCTCGCACATGCAGGAACGCCACGACGACCCGGACGTTCTGGAGGGCCTGCTCCGCATCGACCACATGAACGCCCAGATCGGACGGCGCGCCCAGGCCACCGCCGTGCTGTGCGGGTCGTGGCCGGGGCAGCAGCGCTCGGCATCCTCGCTGACCGACGTGGTGCGCGGCGCGACCTCCCGCATCCGCGACTACCTGCGCGTCAACCTGGAGGGGTCGCCCAACAGCGCGGTGACGAGCCGCGCCGTGGAGCCGGTCGTGCTGACCCTCGCCGAGCTGCTCGACAACGCCGCGCGGCACTCCCGCCCGGACACCACCGTCGAGGTCAACTTCCGCTCCGTCCACAACGGCGTCGCGATCACGATCGACGACGCGGGCGTCGCGATGGACGCCGACGAACTGCAGCATGCGTCCGAACTGCTGTCCGGCGAGGTGTCGGTGGACATCCACCGGCTCGGCGACCCGCCCCGCGTCGGGTTCGCGGTCGCGGGCGTGCTCGCCGCCCGGTACGGGTTCCGGGTGTCGGTCGACAGCCACTCCCCCTACGGCGGCGTGCGGGCCGTGGTGTTCCTGCCGAGCGCGCTGCTGACCACCGTCCCGGACGAGCGCGGCCCCGCCCGGGCGGTCCCGGCCCGCGCCGCGGAGAACACCGCGCCCGCGGACGGCACGTCCACGGCGAGCGGGCTGCCCAAGCGCAACCGCGTCGCGGTCGCCGAACCTCCCGCGGCGCCGGACGGCGAGGAGGAGCCCGGCGCACCGGATACCGGGGAGCGGCCCCCGGCCCGGCCCGCGCGGGAGACCGCCGCCGGCCTCGGCGCCTGGCAGCGCGGGACGCGGTCCGGCCGCGCCCGCACGCCGCCCGACGCCGGCGGACCGGGCGCCGAGAGCAAGGATCTGCGGCCATGAACGAGGGAGGGAACAGCGCGATGGACGACGGGACGAACCGGCTCGGCTGGATGCTGGACGACGCGCTGCGGATGCCGGAGACCCGCTATGCGATCCTGCTGTCGGCCGACGGGCTGCTCATGGCGCACTCCGAGCGGATCAGCCGGGACGAGGCGGAACGGCAGGCCGCCGGCATGGCGGGCCTGCAGTCGCTCGCCCGCAGCACCGCCGAGTTCTGCGGCGATGCGGGCAGCACATGGCGGCAGACGGTGAACGAGTTCGACGACGGCTATGTGTTCCTCGTCGCCGCCGGGCCCGGCGCCTACCTCGCGGTGTCGGCGACGCAGCGCGTCGACATGGAGACCGTGTCGTTCCGGCTGCAGGAACTCGTGCAGCGGCTGGGCAAGGAGATGACCAGCCCGCCGCGTCCGGGCGCGGGCAGCCCCGCATGACCCGGCGCGGGAACGGGCGCGCGCTGGTGCGCCCGCACGTCGTCACCGGCGGCCGGGCGCACCCGACCCGTAACGTGTTCGACCTCGTCACCCTCGTGATCGCCACCGGCGACCCGCCGCTTCACCCCGGGGGGACGACCCCCCGCACCCCGCTTCGGACCACCGGCCTGTCCCCCGAGAAGCTCCGCATCGTCGAACTGTGCCGCGGCGGCGCGCTGTCGGTCGTCGAGATCGCCGGGCATCTGAACCTGCCCGTCGGGGTCACCAAGGTGCTGCTCTCCGACCTCGTCGACAGCGGGCACCTCGCCACCCGGGGCGCCGCGCCCACCGTCCGGCAGCCGGAGGTCCGGCTTCTCCAGGAGGTGCTCGATGGACTCCGCGCTCGCCTCTGACACGTCCTACGTCCGCGCCAGCGTCCGTACCGCCGTCAAGATCCTCATCGTGGGGCACTTCGCCGTCGGCAAGACCACCTACGTCGGGACGCTGTCGGAGATCCGTCCGCTGCGCACCGAGGAGCTGATGACGCAGGCCGGCGCGACCGTGGACGACCTCGCCGGTATCCGCGACAAGACGACCACCACGGTCGCGCTGGACTTCGGCCGTCTCACCCTCAGCGACGACCTCGTCCTCTACCTGTTCGGCGCGCCCGGCCAGCAGCGCTTCACCCGGCTGTGGGACGACCTGGCGCGCGGCGCCCTCGGCGCGCTGGTCCTGGTGGACACCGCCCGGCTCAAGGAGTCGTTCGCCGTCATGGACATCGTGGAGAAGCGGGGACTGCCGTACGCGGTCGCCGTCAACCACTTCGACGGCTCGCCCGTCTTCCCCGACGCCGAGGTCCGCGAGGCCCTCGACCTCGCGCCCACGACGCCGCTCGTCACCTGTGACGCCCGGGACCGCAGATCGTCCACCGAGGCGCTGATCTCGCTCGTCGACCACCTCCTGACCCTGGGCGGGGAGACCGCATGACCACCGAGCACACCGCGCCGGAGCGCATCCCCCTGTACGGCCCGGACTTCGCCCGGGACCCGCGCGCCGCCTACGCCCGCATGCGCGCCCACGGCGACCTCGCGCCCGTCGAACTCGCCCCCGGCGTCCCCGCGACGCTGGTCATCGGGTACGAGGCGGCGCTGGAGATCCTGCGCGACCCGGAGACGTTCCCGCGCTGCAGCGAGGTGTGGGAGGAGGAGGTCGGCCCGGGCTGCCCCGTGCTGCCGATGATGATGGCCCGGCCGAACGCGCTGTTCACCAACGGCTCCGTCCACGCGCGGCTCCGGTCGGTGATCGTCGACAGCCTGGACCGCGTCGACCCGGCGTGGTTGCGCGACCACGTCGAGACCAGCGCGGACACCCTCATCGACCGGTTCGCGGCCGACGGCAAGGCCGACCTCATCGGCCAGTACGCGCGCACGCTGCCGCTGCTGGTGTTCAACGAGATGTTCGGCTGCCCCCGCGACATCGGCGACAAGCTCGTCCGCGGCATGAGCGCGATCTTCGACGCCGTGTCCGCCGAGGAGGGCAACGCGCTGCTCACCGAGGCCACCGGCGAACTGGTCGCCTGCAAGCGGCGGAAGCCGGGCGCGGACGTGACGTCATGGATGATGCGGCATCCCGCGGGGCTCGACGACCACGAGATGGCCCACCAGCTCACGCTGCTCGTCGGCGCCGGCACCGAGCCGGAGCAGAACCTCATCGCCAACGGCATCCTGCTCCTGCTGTCGGACGACCGGTTCGGCGGCGACCTGTCCGGTGGCAGCATGCCGGTCGAGGACGCGCTGGACGAGATCCTGTGGACCGACCCGCCGATGGCCAACTACGGGACGACGTTCCCCCGCCGGGACCTGGACTTCCGCGGGCACCGGCTGCCCGCCCACCAGCCGGTCCTGATCAGCTACGCCGCCGCGAACACCGACCCGTCCCGCGCGGCGGCCGACCGGAAGGGCAACCGCGCGCACCTGTCCTTCGCCGGCGGGCCGCACACCTGCCCGGCCAAGAGCCACTCCCGGCTGATCGCGTCCGCCGCCATCGAGGTGCTCCTCGACCGGCTGCCCGACCTGGACCTGGCCGTCCCGGGGGACGCGCTGGAGTGGCGGCCCGGCCCGTTCCACCGCGCGCTGGCCGCGCTGCCCGTCACGTTCCCGCCGGCCGGAGCGCGGTGAACCCCGGCCGCTACTGGCGGGGACGCCGGTCCACGACGCGGC
The DNA here is from genome assembly GCF_001552155.1 of Actinomadura formosensis NBRC 14204. Classification (GTDB taxonomy): domain Bacteria; phylum Actinomycetota; class Actinomycetes; order Streptosporangiales; family Streptosporangiaceae; genus Spirillospora; species Spirillospora formosensis. The sequence goes on from NZ_BCQQ01000019.1 coordinate 57,763, forward strand.
TGAGCGCCTCCACGACCGCCGGGTCGTACTCGGCCGCCGAGTCGAGCCGCAGCCGCTCCAGGACGGCCGCGCCCCGGTCGCGGTCGGCGGAGTCGCCGACCAGGTCGTCGTAGGCGTTGGCGGCCTTGATGACGCGGCTCGCGAGCGGCGGCGGGATCGGCCGCTCCCCCGAGTCGCCCGCGGGCTCGCGGCCCGTCCGGTACGGGTGCGAGGAGAGCCGCACGATGTAGGCCACCCGGTCCAGCACCCCGGTCTCCTTGATCACCTCGGCGCCCAGCTCGGTGATGCGGCGCTGCTCGGCCGGGGACGCCAGCACGGTCGCCCCGCCCGGGATCGGGTCGCCGAGCGACAGCTGCCCGATGTCGTGCATGAGCGCCGCGTACTCCAGTTCGAGCAGTTCCTCCTCGGCCATGCCGAGTTCGCGGCCCATCGCCACCGCCAGCCGCGCCACCCGTCCCGAATGCCCCGCCTCCACGTAGCCTCCGACCTCGGTGACCCGCGACAGCGACCGGACGGTCTCCAGGTAGGTGGCCCGGATGCCGGCGTACCGGCGGAACGCGAACTGCGTCACCAGGATCGGCACCGTGAAGATCAGCAGCGCGGCCTCGCCCATCGCGGTCGTCGCGACCGCGATCAGCATGGCGGTCGCGCCGGTCGCCGCGCACAGCGCCATCGTCGCGTCGGCCTCGTCCCGCAGCGTGATGCCGAACCGGGCCCGGACGGCCTCCGCCCGGATCGTCGCGGCGATCAGCATGTCGGTGAAGCAGGCCGCGATCACCACGACGCCCATCACGGCCAGCAGCAGGTACCAGGCGAGGCCGAGGACGAGCATCGGCCGGAAGCACAGCGCGGTGAGCGCGACGGTGAACAGCCGGCGCGCCATCGCGTCCGGCCGCGGGACCCGGCCGAGCGCGAGGTGCGGCAGCGACCCGACCAGCATGCCGACCGCGGTGACCGCGACGACCTGCAGCGCCGAGTGCTCGGCCGCGACGACGCCGAGCGGCGCGCCCGGCGGGGCGCCCTCGGGGCCGACGCCGACCAGCAGCGCGTAGCCCATCGCGCCCGCGGCGGCGACCGGCGCGACCTCCCGGTTGCCGGGCATCACCATGCGGAACAGCTCGCCCAGCGCGATCAGCACACCGAAGATGATCGCGACGTTGGGCTGCCGGAGGCCGACCGCCGCGACCTGCGTGACCGCGACGACGACGAACAGCCCGGCGGTCGCGATCAGCAGCAGCTGGCCGGAGTCGATCAGCCGCCACGCGGCCCGTTCCCGGGCGGGGACCCGGCCGGTCACCGGTGCCGCACCCCGTCACCGCCGGCGACGCGCAGCGGGGCGCTCGGGTCGTCGTGATCCTGCTGGGTGGTCTCGACGACGTCGTCGTCCGGCAGGACGACCGGGTTCGGCGGCTCCCACCCCTCGCGGTCGAGCGCGCGCAGGAACGCCTCGACCATCTGCGGGTCGAAGTGGTCGCCCATCCCGCGGCGCAGTTCCCGCACGGCCTCCTCGATGCTGCGGGCCGCGCGGTAGGAGCGGGTCGAGGTCATCGAGTCGAACGCGTCCGCGACGGAGATGACCCGGGCGAACTCGGGGATCTCGTCCCCGGCGAGGCCCATCGGGTAGCCGCGGCCGTTCACCTTCTCGTGGTGGTGCATGATGCCGGCGAGCGCCTCGTCCAGGAACCCGATATTGCGGACGATCTCCAGCCCGCGCATCGGGTGCAGCTGGATCGCGGCGAACTCCTCCTCGGTCAGGGTGCCGGTCTTCTGCAGCACCTTGGTGGGGACGCCGAGCTTGCCGACGTCGTGCAGCATTCCGGCGTAGCGGATCGCCTCGATCCGGTCGGCGCGCATCCCGATCTCCTGCGCGATCATCACCGAGCCGCGGGAGACCCGCTCGGAGTGGCCGCGGGTGTAGAAGTCCTTGGTCTCGACGGCCTGGCACAGCGCGGCGAGGGTCGCGGCATGCGCCTGCTGCTGCGCATACGCCTGGTCCATGGCCCAGCGGGCGATGAACAGCGGGAGCAGGACGAGGACGGCGGCGAACGGCCCGACCCGCGGCCACAGCCCGGCGATGAGCAGCCCGACCATGCCGTAGCCGAGGCAGCCGACGGCGAGCTGGCCGCTCTCGCGCAGCAGCTCGCGCGGCGCGGCCTGCCGGCTGAGCAGCAGCACCCCGGCGGTGAGCAGCAGGTTGACCACGACGAAGGTGACCAGCGCGCCGAGGAACGGCCCGATGACATTGCCCACCCAGCGGGCCTGCTCGGGATGGAAGCGGGCGCCGCCGAGCAGGTCGAAGACCGTCCCGGCGGTGAACCCGCTGAGCGCGAACTGCGCACCGTTGAAGATCCGCTTGATCGGGGCGAAGAACCGCTGGCCGGTGACGACGGCGACCAGGCCGAGCAGCGCGGCGCCGACCGGGCCGAGCAGCACGACCGAGGCCAGGCTCGCGGCGAAGCTGAGCGACACCCGGGCGCGCGCGACGTTCAGCCGTGCCGGCGCCGAGTCGCAGACCAGGAAGAGCAGTGCCAGTACGGCCAGCTTGTTCCAGTCCAGCTCCGCGAAGGACGACGCCGCGATGAGGCCGGCCGCCAGGGCGACCACACCGCAGACGTACGCCCAGGCAGCGAGAGGTAGTCCACGCATTGCCGCCCCTCGGGGAGTGACGAGATGGCGGGCCGCCGCCGGGGTTTCGTGCCTGCCGGCACCTAGACCCAGGACACGCCCTTGGTCAGCGTCAGCGACGACGCCGAGGCGCTCGGGCACCGGCCGTGACCCACCGGCGACACACGCTTGAGCATGGCTCCTTGCCTCCCCCCGCCGAACCGGACCGTCCCGGCCTCGCGGCCGACCTACCAGGGCCGGGCGCGGGCCCGGCTTCCCGGGCGAGCACATACCCCGAATTGCACCGGCGCGCACGTGCTCCCGTCGCTGATTTCGGCACAAGCCTAACGCGCGCTGCGCAGGCCACACACGGATGGGGGAAAAACTGAGCAAAGCGTGAACTGATCGTCACCATAAGTGATCAATTGCCCCGGTGAATGCACTCAACGTAAGCGCACAATGCGGCTGCACGCCAGAATGCACGTGCATCCGCGGCTGCTCTGCGCCCGGGGTTTCTTCCATCCGGGTATCCGGATCGGTACGTCCCACCCTACCCCGGAACAAAAAGACTCACCCCATGGAAATGGCCACAATGCGACAAGACCGTGTTTTGGGGGATGCAGCCGAATTCAGCCGTGCGCAGCGTTCCGCTCGCGCACCCAGGCGACCGTCTCGGCGAGTCCCTCGCGCAGGCCGACCTCCGGCTCCCAGCCGAGCGCCTCCCGGGTGGCCCGCGGGTCGACCGCCATCGCGGGCAGATCGCCCAGCCGCGGCGGCGCGAACTCCGGGTCGTCCGGCGCGCCCGCCGCCTCGGCGACCAGCGTGTGCAGCTCCCGGTCGCTCGTCTCGAGCCCGGTGCCCACGTTGAAGCGCCGCCCGCCGCCCGCGTCGCCGGCCGCGCGGGCGAACGCGTCCACCACGTCCAGGACGTAGACGTAGTCGCGGGTCTGCGTGCCGTCGCCGAACACCCTGGTCGGGCGGCCGGACAGCAGCGCGTCCGTGAAGATGGAGATGACGCCCGCCTCGCCCTCGGGCGTCTGCCTCGGCCCGTAGACGTTGGCCAGGGTGAGCGTCGTGAAGTCGATGCCGTGCAGCTGCCGGTACATGCCCGCGTAGACCTCGCCGGAGACCTTCGATGCCGCGTACGGCGAGGCGGGCCGCAGCTCGGCGTCCGCCGGGACGGGCAGGGCGTCCGGCACCCCGTACACCGCGCAACTGGAGGTGAACACCACCTTGCGCGCGCCGGCCGCGCGCGCGGTCTCCAGCACGTTGGCGGTGCCCATCACGTTCGTGCGGGCGTCGCCCAGCGGGTCGGCCACGCTGGCGCGGACGCTGACCTGCGCGGCCAGATGGCAGATCACCTCGGGACGCCGCACCGCGGCCTTCTCCGCGAGCGCCGGGTCGGCGACGTCCATCTCCCACAGCTCCACGCCTGGACGGGAGTTGGCGCCGGACGACATGTCGTCCACGCCGATGACCTCATGACCGTCCGCGACAAGCCGGTCGACGAGATGGGATCCGATGAATCCGGCCGCGCCGGTGACGAGTGCGAGCACCCGCAGCACGATACCGGCGGTTCAGGTGCCCGCGGGCTTGTCGGCGCCTCCGGACGCCTTGATCTCGCCGCAGATCTCCTCGATCCGGCCGAGCACCTTGGCGCGCAGGTCGGTCGGGGCCTGCTCGCACCCGCACGACTTGCTCACCAGTTTCTTGACGGCCTCTTCGAGCCCGTACTCGCGCAGGCACGGCCCGCACTCGTCCAGGTGCTGGCGGACCTCTCCGCACCCGCCCTGGTCGAGTTCGCCGTCGAGGTAGGTGTAAACCCGCGCCAGTACCTCGTCACAGGGCGTGTCATGGTGGTTCCCGCAGCTCATGTCGACCCCCTGCCGGCGCGGGTGAGCCCGCGCTCCTCAGCGTAGTCCTCCAGCATGCCGCGCAGCTGGCGCCGGCCGCGGTGCAGCCGGGACATCACCGTACCGATGGGCGTGCCCATGATCTCGGCGATCTCCTTGTAGGCGAAGCCCTCGACATCGGCGAGATAGACCGCGATGCGGAATTCCTCCGGCAGGTCCTGCAGTGCCCGCTTCACATCGCTGTCGGGCAGGTGCTCCAGCGCCTCGGCCTCGGCGGACTTCAGGCCGCTGGAGGTGTGCGACTCGGCGCGCGCGAGCTGCCAGTCCTCGATGTCCTCGGTGGCGGCCTGCTGGGGCTGGCGCTGCTTCTTGCGGTAGGAGTTGATGAACGTGTTGGTCAGGATGCGGTAGAGCCACGCCTTGAGGTTGGTGCCTTCCTTGAACTGGTGGAAGGACGCGAACGCCTTGGCGAACGTCTCCTGGACGAGGTCCTCGGCGTCGGCCGGGTTGCGCGTCATGCGCAGCGCGGCCGAATACAGCTGGTCCAAGAACGGGAGCACGTCGCGCTGGAACCGCTCCTGGCGCTGCTCCACGGTCTCCGTGGTGCCCGGTACCTGACCCACCTCCTCGGCTGTGGCGCCCGTGGCCGCGACTGGGCCGGCGGCGTCGTATCCCACAGACGATATCGGTCCGCGCGGCCTGACAACGCGGACGGGTGCCCGCGCATCGCCGCTCGGCGCCGCCGCACCGGCTCTCCGCTGCGGATCGGCGACGGCCGTGGTCATCGGTCAGCACCTCCGTGTTGTTCGCTATGAGACGGTGCAACACCGCAACGGCCCCGCCGATTCCCTGTATGGGGCGACGCGCCCGAACACCGGGTCACTCAGGGTGAAGTCCGGCCCCGGACGGGGAAAGAAGTGACGTACACGGCGAGAACAGGAGCAATAGGTGCACTCCGTGCATTCGGCGCGACCTTCCGAGCCCACCATCGCCAGCCTGCGCGACACCTCCGGAGACGGCGCCGGAGACTCCCTGGCGCGCTACTGGACCTTCTACCGGGCGGTGGCGGACGCCCAGCTCACGCGCTGGCTGCCGCGCCGGCGGTCCCGCGTGCTGGACGTTTCGGGCGGCCACGGGCACAGCGCGGGCCTCGCCGCCGGCGCCGGGCACGCGGTGCTGGAGGTGCGCGACCCCGAGCACCGGGCCCGCGCGTCCGGCGAGCCGGGCCGTCCGGTGCGCGGCACGACCCCGCTGATCGCCGACTCCGGCACACTCTCCTACCTCACCGACGCCTGCGTGGACGCCGTGATCGCCGAGAACCGCGTGCTGTCCCGCCACCTCGCCACCGAGGCCACCATCGCCGAGATCGCCCGCGTGCTGCGTCCCGGCGGCCGCGTCCTGCTCTGCGTCGACTCCCTCACCCTCGGGATGGCGCTGCTCGCCGAGCGGAACTACTGGGCGCACCTTTCGGACGTGCCGAGCGCCGAGGTCGTCCTCGTCCCCTGGCCGGACGGGACGATCACCCGCTCGTTCTCGTCCCACCAACTCCGCGAACTGCTCACCGACGCCGGCCTCGACGTCGAATGGATCAGGCCCCGCACGGTGCTCTCCCCGTCAACGGTCGAGCACGTCCTCGCCGAGTCGCCGCGCGCCCTGCCCCGCCTGATCCGCACCGAACTGAACGCCCGGCAGGCGGACGAGTCCCTGGGAATCCATCTCCTCGCCAGCGCCCGCAGGGCGGGCTAACGCCTGCGGTCGTGCCCGGCCTGGCAGGTGATGCAGCGGGCGGCGTCGGGGCGGGCCTCCAGGCGGCCCTCGGGGACGGGCTCTGCGCAGTCGACACAGCGGCCGTAGGTACCGGCGCCGATCCGCTCCAGGGCCGCGGCCACGCCGGCGCGATGGCGTTCCAGTGATTCCAGCGCGGCCTCCACCCGGTCGTGGGCGGTGAGGCCGGCCCCGGCGTCCGCGGCGGAATTGTCGCGTTCGGGGGTCTCGCCGCGGAGAATGGCAATGGAACGATCCAGATCCGCGAGCATGGCCGTGAGGCGGGAACGGGCGACGGCGGTGTCCACGATCGTGCGAACTCCTCCCGCTGGGCTCCCCGGCGAAGGGGATTTCGCCCCGGCCGCCCCGCCGGGACGGGCCGGGGCGGCGGCACGCGGGGCGGCGGCGGTCAGAACAGGCTGTCGGAATGGTTACCGGGACTATCCCCGGAAATCACCGGTTCTATGAGCTCCGGCCCGTTGTTCTTCACGCTGTTGACCGCTTTTGACACCGGGTAGGCGTCCATTGTCCCGGCCATGGCGGGCACCAGGAGGCCGCGGACCTGCTCGGTGCCGGTCAGCTCGGGGTCGAGCCAGGCGTCCCAGCGGTCCGGCTCGACGATCATCGGCATCCGGTCGTGGATCCGCCCGAGGTCGTCCGGCGCGTCGGTCGTGATGACCGTGCACGTCCACACCCACTCGCCCTCTTCGGTCTGGGGGGCCGACCCCCCGGAACCGCCTTCGGGCGACCTCCACAGTTCATAGAGTCCGGCCATCGCCATGATCGCGCCGTCTTTCGGGCGGATGAAATACGGCTGCTTCTGCGGCTTCTTCTTGGCCTTCTTCTCGCCCTCGGCCGGGTCCGGCGCGCCGTCCCGGTCCTGGATCGTGTACCACTCGAAGTAGCCGTCGGCGGGCAGCAGGCAGCGGCGCCGGGCGAACGCCCGGCGGTACGACGGCTTCTCGTGCACGGTCTCGAACCGCGCGTTGATCATGCGGGAGCCGATGGACAGGTCCTTGGCCCAGGACGGGACGAGGCCCCATCGCACCGTCCGCAGCTGCCGGACGGCGGCGGCCTCCTCGGGTGCGCCCTTCGGGGCCCTGGTCAGGATGGCCGGTACCTGTTTCGTCGGAGCGACGTTGTAGTCGGGCTGGATGTCCCCGTCGACGGCGTCGAGCTGTACCTGGAACTCGTCCAGCAGCTCCTGACGCGCCCGGGTGGTTGCATAACGTCCGCACATGGCTCCCATCCTGCCGCGCTTGAGGTGCGACACGCTGGGCATGTAGCGGGTCATGCGACCCTTCACGACCCTGGCCCGCCCCTTCGTGGCGGCGCCCTACATCATGACCGGCCTGGACGCCATCCGCGATCCGCGCGAGCGCGCTGAGCGGGTCGGCCCGGCCGTCAAGCCGGTCGCCGACCGGATCGACTGGATGCCGAAGGACCCCGAGACCCTCGTCCGGATGGAGGGCGCGCTCAGCCTCGGCACGGGCGCGCTGCTGCTGACCGGGAAGTTCCGGCGGCTGGCGACACTGCTGCTCGCCGCGCAGCTGGTCCCCGCGCTGGCGACCGAGCACCACTACTGGACCGAGCACGACCCCGAGCGCCGCGCGAACGAGCGCTCGCACCTGCTGAAGAACGCCGCCCTGTTCGGCGCGCTGCTCATGTCGGCGACCGAGCCGCGGCGCCCGCCGCGCACCGCGCAGCTGCGGCGCGCGATGCGCGAGACGCAGATCAAGACCGGCGCCGAGGCGAAGGCCATGCGCCGGGAGGCCGCCGCCACGCTGCGGGACGCTCGCCGGGAGGCGGCCCGGCAGGTGCGCGTCGCCCGCGCGGAGGCCGGACGCGAGGCCGCCAGGCGGACCGCGAAGGCGGCGAAGGCGGCGAAGATCACGAAGCCCGCGAAGACCGCGCGCAAGGGCGGCCGGCGGGCCGGCGGGGCCGGCGGCGCGCTGGCCAAGATCGGCGCCGGCGGTGCCTTCAAGGCGGGCAAGGCGGGCGGCGCGCTGAAGAACATCGGGTACGGCGGCGTGTTCAAGGCCGGCAAGGCCGGCGGCATGTTCAAGGGCGGCATGTTCAAGAACGCCAAGGGGGCGGGTGGCGCGTTCCGGCTCGGACGCGCGTCCAAGCCGAACCGGGCCGCGCGGGCGGGGCAGACGGTCAAGGCGGGCACCGCCACCCAGGCCGCGAAGGCCATGAAGGCGGGCCGGACGGTCAAGACGGGTACGGCCGTCCAGGCGGGCAAGGTTCTTGAGGCGGTCAAACGCTGATTTCCCGAAGAGAACCTTAAAAGAACCTCAAAACCATTGAACCGGGAGGTGAGGCGGTCCCGTACTGCCGGGTGACCGCCCGCATTCCACCACGACGGAGACGCCCCGGCCATGGCCCTTCCCGGATCGTCCGGCCGCCGGCCCGGCGGGTTGCGGAGCCTGCTCCGCCGCCCCGGCACGGCACGGCCGGTATCGGCCGCGCGCGAGCCCGGAAAAGACGACGAGGACATCGTCACGGAGCTCTACCGCGAGTACCATCGGCCGCTCCTCGCGTTCGTTCTCCGGCTGACCGGCGGTGACCGCCAGTGGGCCGAGGACGTGGTGCAGGAGACCATGATCAGGGCGTGGCGCAGCGCGGACCGGCTGGACGACCGGACGTCCTCGCTGATGCCGTGGCTGGCCACGGTCTCCCGGCGTATCGTGATCGACCACCGGCGGCAGCGCGAGGTCCGGCCGCCGGAGGTCGGCGACGGCCCCCTGGAGAACCTCCCGATGGCGGACGAGATGGACGGCCTGCTGCGCAAGGTCGTCGTGACGGAGGCGCTGAAGTCGCTGTCCCCCGCGCACCGGCAGGTGCTCATGGAGACGGTGCTGCGCGACCGGACGGTGAACCAGGCCGCCGAGTACCTGGGCATCCCGGTGGGGACGGTCAAGTCCCGCGTGTACTACGCACTGCGCGCGTTGCGCGTCGCCCTGGAGGAGAGGGGGGTGACCTCATGAGTACCCCGGTCGAGCACACCGATGTCGGCGCCTACGCGCTGGGGCTTCTCGAAGACGGCGATCGCCGGGCCTTCGAGGCGCATCTGCACGGGTGCGGCCGCTGCCAGACCGAGCTGGGAGAGCTGGCCGGGGCGGCCGGGGCCCTCTTCGAGTCGGCGCCGGGAGCCGCCGCCGAGCCCGCCGCCGAGCCGGCGCCGGAGGAGGACGAGCCGCCCGCGGCCCCGGCGCCCGTGATCGACATGATGCGCCGCAGGCGGCGGGCCGACCGGCGGTTCCGGCGCGGCACGTACGCGATCGCCTCCGCCGCCGCGGCGGTGGCGCTGGGCGCGGGTGTCGCGGTGGGGACGACGCTGAACGAGGAGGGCCACTACAGGCCGCCGCCCGCGGCGCAGTCGATCGTCGGCGAGCGGTTCCACGCGGCGAACGCGAGCACGGGCGCGTCCGGGACGGTCGGCCTGGTCGACAAGGGCTGGGGCACGCAGGTGAGCCTGGAACTGCGCGGCATCAAGGGGCCGCTGCGGTGCCACCTGGAGGCCGTGTCGCGCAACGGCGAGCGCAGCACCGTCGCGGGCTGGCGCGTCCCCGACAAGGGCTACGGCGTGCCGGGCCAGCCGAAGCCGCTGGTCATGCAGGGCGGTACGGGGCTGACCCGGCCGGAGATCAGCAGTTTCGTGGTACGCCTCGACGGCGGCGGGACGCTGCTCACCATTCCGCTCTGACCCGTTCCGGCCCGATAACCTTGGGTCATGCCCTCTCCGCACTGGCCCGCCCCGGTCGCGCGTGTCCCGGTGGACGCCACCGTCCCGCTGCCCGGCTCGAAGTCGATGACCAACCGGGCGCTGATCCTGGCCGCGCTCGCCGCCGCGCCGGGCCGGGTCGTCCGCCCGCTGCGCAGCCGCGACACCGACCTGATGGCCGCCGCGCTGCGCGCGCTCGGCGTCGGGGTCGATGAGGGCGGCGATGGGGCCGCCGCGGGCGGCCCCGGAGGGCCGGCCCCCGGGACGGGCACGGACTGGCGGGTCGTCCCCGGTGAGCTGACGGGTCCGGCGACCGTCGACACGGGCCTGGCCGGGACGGTGATGCGGTTCCTGCCGCCGGTCGCGGCACTGGCGTCCGGCGAGGTGTTCGTGGACGGCGATCCGCGCGCCCGGGAGCGGCCGATGGGCCCGATCATCACCGCGCTGCGGGCGCTCGGCGCCGACATCGACGACGGCGGGCGGGGCGCGCTCCCGTTCACCGTGCGCGGGACGGGCGCGGTGAACGGCGGGGAGGTCGTGATCGACGCCTCTGGATCGTCCCAGCTGGTGTCGGGGCTGCTGCTGGCCGCGCCGCGCTTCGACAAGGGCGTCGAGATCCGGCACGAGGGCCCGCCCGTGCCGTCGGCGGCGCACCTGACCATGACCGTTGAGATGCTGCGCGCGGCGGGTGCGACGGTGGAGACCGGGCAGAACGTCTGGCGTGTCGCGCCGGGCCCGCTGCGGGGCCGGGACTGGGTGATCGAGCCGGATCTGTCGAACGCGGCGCAGTTCCTCGGCGCCGCGCTCGTCACGGGCGGGCGGGTGACCGTGCCGGGCTGGCCGGCCGAGACGACGCAGCCGGGCGACGCGCTGCGCGGGCTGCTCGGCGCGATGGGCGCCGAGGTGTCGCACGGCCCGGACGGGCTGACCGTGCGGGGCCGCGGCGGGTTCGGCGGCCTGGACGCGGACCTGCACGCGGTGGGCGAGCTCACCCCGGTGCTCGCGGCTCTCTGCGCGCTTGCGGACTCCCCGTCCCGGCTGACGGGCATCGCGCACCTGCGCGGCCACGAGACCGACCGGCTCGCCGCGCTGGTCGCCGAGATCAACGGGCTGGGCGGCGACGCCACCGAACTGCCGGACGGGCTGGAGATCCGCCCGCGTCCGCTGCACGGCGGCGTCTTCCACACCTACGACGACCATCGGATGGTGATGGCGGCGGCGGTGCTCGGCCTGGCCGTTCCCGGCATCGATGTGGAGAATCCGGGCACCGTGGGCAAGACTCTTCCGAACTTCACCCGGCAGTGGGCGTCGATGCTGACGCCCGCCTGACGTCAGGGGCGGACACTGGCTCGACGCGTACATGACTACGACGAGGACGACGTCCGGGTACGGCCCGGCCGCCGGGGATCGCGGCCGCGCACCCGCCGCCGTCCCGCACACGAGGGCGCCTCGCCCGGGCTCGTGACCGCGGTGGACCGGGGCCGCTACCGCTGCCTGGTCGATCCCGGCACCGGGGACGAGCGCGGCGTCATCGCGATGCGCGCCCGCGAGCTGGGCCGCAAGGGCGTCGTCGTCGGCGACCGGGTGGCGCTGGTCGGGGACGTGTCCGGCGCCCCCGACACCCTGGCCCGCATCGTCCGGGTGGAGCCCCGCACGTCCTCGCTGCGCCGCACCGCCGACGACACCGACCCGTTCGAGCGGATCATCGTCGCGAACGCCGACCAGCTGGTCATCGTCACGGCGCTCGCCTCCCCCGAGCCCCGCCCCCGGCTGATCGACCGGCAGCTCGTCGCCGCCTACGACGCCGGGATGGATCCGCTGCTCTGCCTGACCAAGGCCGACCTCGCCGCCCCGGACGCCCTGGTCGCCGAGTACGCGCCGCTCGGCGTCCCGTACGTGGTGACGCGGCGCGGCGGCGGCCTGGACGAGCTGCGCGCCCACCTGTCCGGCCGCGCGAGCGTCCTCGTGGGCCATTCGGGCGTCGGCAAGTCGACGCTGGTGAACTCACTGGTCCCGGACGCCGAACGCGCGGTCAGCCACGTCAACGTCGTCACCGGCCGCGGCCGGCACACCTCGTCGTCGGCGATCGCGCTGGAGCTGCCCGGCGCGGACGGCTGGATCATCGACACCCCGGGCGTCCGCAGCTTCGGCCTGGCCCACGTCGATCCGGAGAACGTGATCAACGCGTTCGAGGACCTCGCCGAGGGCGCCGCCGAACGCTGCCCGCCGCACTGCGACCACTTCCAGGACGACTGCGGCCTGAACGGGTGGGTCGCCGAAGGCCACGCCTCCCGGGCCCGGCTGGACTCCCTGCGCCGCCTTCTCGGCGCCCGCGACTCCGACACCGTCGAATAGCCCGCGACGGACGGCGTTACGCGTCGCTATGGTCCCTTACATGCCTCAGATGATCGCTGCGCGGTACGAGCTCGTGGAGGTGCTCGGCCGGGGTGGGATGGGCGCGGTGTGGCGGGCCCGCGACCGGACGCTCGGCCGCGAGGTGGCGGTCAAGGAGGTGTCGCTGCCGCAGGGGCTGGACGACGCGCAGGTCGAGCGGCTGTACGCGCGGACGTTCCGGGAGGCGCGGTCGGCGGCGCGGCTCGACCATCCGGGCATCGTGACCGTCTACGACGTCGTCGAGGAGGACGGCCGGCCCTGGATCGTGATGCAGCTCGTCCGGGCCGAGGGGCTCGACCGGGTCATCGCGCGGGAGGGGCCGCTGCCGCCGGCGCGGGTCGCGGCGATCGGGCTCGACCTGCTGGACGCGCTGGGCGCGGCGCACGCGTCCGGGGTCGTGCACCGCGACGTCAAGCCGGGGAACGTGCTGCTGCCGCGGGGCCGGGCCGTCCTCACCGACTTCGGGATCGCGACCGTGGCGGGTGACGAGACGCTCACCCAGGCCGGCGCGATCGTCGGGTCGCCCGCCTATCTGGCGCCCGAGCAGGCGCGGCACCAGAAGGCGACTCCGGCGTCCGATCTCTGGTCGCTGGGCGGGACGCTGTACGCGGCGGTCGAGGGCCGGCCGCCGTTCCGGCGCGAGGACGTGTGGGGCGTGATGGCCGCCGTCCTGTCGGACGATCCGGATCCGCTCCAGCACGCCGGTCCCCTGACGCCCGTCCTGCACAGGCTGCTCCGCAAGGACCCCGCGCAGCGGATGGGGCCCGAGGAGGCCGGGCGGCTGCTCCGCCGGGTCGCGCACGGCGCGCCGCGGCCGCCCCGCACGCCCGGCGCGCCG
>NZ_BCQQ01000020.1 GCF_001552155.1 Actinomadura formosensis NBRC 14204
GCCTGCGGGGCGGGCGCCTCCTGCGCGGGCGCCTGCCGCTCCGCGGCGGCCGGGGCGCCGCCGGTGGACGGCGCGGCGCCCTCGTCCCCGATGACGGCCAGTTCGGCGCCGACCTCGACGGTCTCGTCCTCGGCGACGGTGATGCTGGTCAGGATGCCCGAGGCGGGCGAGGGGATCTCGGTGTCGACCTTGTCGGTCGACACTTCCAGGAGCGGCTCGTCGGTCTCGACGCGCTCGCCCTCCTTCTTGAGCCAGCGGGTGACGGTGCCCTCGGTGACGCTCTCGCCGAGCTGGGGCATTGTGACGGAGACCGGCATGTCTCAGCGACTCCTTTTGAATACTGTGCGGCGTTCAGCCGTGCACATGCAGTGGTTTGCCGGCGAGGGCGAGGTGAGCCTCGCCGACCGCCTCGGACTGGGTCGGGTGGGGATGGATCAGCTGGGCGACCTCGCCCGGCAGAGCCTCCCAGTTGTAGATGAGCTGGCCTTCCGCGATGAGCTCGCCGACGCGCGCCCCGACCATGTGCAGGCCGAGGACGGGACCGTCCACGGCCGCGATCACCTTGATCTCGCCCTGCGTCCCCAGGATCTTGCTCTTGGGGTTGCCGGCCAGGTCGTAGGTGACCTCCTTGATCTGGTGACCGCGCTCGCGGGCCACCGCGGACGTGATGCCGACCGAGGCCACCTCGGGGTCGGAGTAGGTGATGCGCGGGACGCCGTCGTAGTCGATCGGCGGCGGGGTGAGCCCGCTCAGCCGCTCGGCGACGAGGATGCCCTCGGCGAACCCGACGTGCGCGAGCTGCGGCGTCGGGATCAGGTCGCCGACCGCCGAGATCGTGGGGACGCTGGTCCGGCAGTACTCGTCGACCTTGACGAACCCGCGCTCGGTCTCGACGCCGGCCTCGGCCAGGCCGATGCCGTCGGAGACGGGGCCGCGCCCCACCGCGACGAGCAGCAGCTCCGCCTCGATGGTCTTGCCGCCTTCGAGGGCGACGGAGACGCCGTCCTGCGTCGTCTTGACGCTCTCGAACCGGGTGCCGACCTCGAACTTGATGCCGCGCTTGCGGAACGCGCGCTCCAGCCGTTTGGAGCTGGACTCCTCCTCCAGCGGCAGCAGGTGCGGCAGCGCCTCCACGATCGTGACCTTGGCGCCGAACGAGCGCCACACGCTGGCGAACTCGACGCCGATGACGCCGCCGCCGAGGATGACGACCGAGGCGGGGACGTGCTCCAGCCGCAGCGCGTGGTCGCTGGAGATGACGCGCTCGCCGTCGATCTCCAGGCCGGGCAGCGACTTCGGCGCCGACCCGGTGCCGAGGACGATGTGCCCGCCCTCGATCGTTGTGGCCTGCCCGTCGGCGCCGGTGACCTCGACCGTGGTCGGGCCCGTCAGCCGCCCCGTGCCGTGGACGACCTCGATGCCCCGGGACTTGATCAGCCCGGTGAGGCCCTTGACGGTCGTGGAGACGACCTTGTCCTTGTAGGCGTTCACCCCCGCGATGTCGATGCCCTCGAACGTGGTCTTGACGCCGAACTTCGCCGCCTCGCGGGACTGGTCCGCCACCTCGGCCGCGTGCAGCAGCGCCTTGGTGGGGATGCAGCCGCGGTTGAGGCACGTTCCGCCGAGGGTCTCGTCCCGCTCGATGAGCGCGACCGACTTGCCGAGCTCGGCGGCGCGCAACGCGCACGCGTAACCGCCGCTGCCGGCACCTAGGACGACGATGTCGAAGGGGCCGCTGTTGGCCACTGGACGCTCCCTTTCGCCTGAGGTGGCACCGCGTGGATCGCGGCGCCGCGGGCGGGGCGCACCGTCGCCGGGCCCCGCCGCCACGAGAAAACTATTCTGTTCTGCACCGGTACCAGCGGGCGGGGTCGCTACAGAATTCCTGCGGCGACGTCCTCGGCGATCTGGATCAGCGTGCGGGCCGCGGCGCCGGTGCCGCCCTTCGGCGTGTACCCGTACGGCTCGCCCTTGTGGAACGACGGGCCCGCGATGTCGAGGTGCGCCCACTTGACGCCGTCCGGCACGAACTCCTTCAGGAACACCGCGGCGACCAGCATGCCGCCCCAGCGCTCGCCGCTGATGTTGGCGATGTCGGCGACCGCCGAGTCGAGGCCCTTGCGCAGCTCCTCCGGCAGGGGCATGCCCCAGGACGGTTCGCCCGCGCGCTCGGCCGCGGCCACCACCTTCTCACGGACGTCGTCGTCGTTGGCCATGACGCCGGTGGTCCGGGTGCCGAGCGCGACGAGCTGCGCGCCGGTCAGCGTGGCGACGTCCACGATCAGGTCGGGGGAGTCCTCACCGGCGCGGACGAGGGCGTCGGCCATGACGAGGCGGCCCTCGGCGTCGGTGTTGAGGACCTCGACGGTCTTGCCGCCGTAGACCCGCAGCACGTCGGACGGACGCTGCGCGGTCCCGCTCGGCATGTTCTCGGCGATGGTGAGGTAGCCCACCACGTTCACCTTGAGGCCGAGCTCGGCGATGGCGGCGAGCGCCCCGAGCACCGCGGCGGCGCCGCCCATGTCGGACTTCATCCAGTCCATCGCCTCGGTCGGCTTGAGGGACAGGCCGCCGGAGTCGAACGTGATGCCCTTGCCGACCAGCACGAGGGTCTTGGACGCCTCAGCGTGGGTGTAGGCGAGCCGGACGAGCCGCGGCGGGTTGACCGAGCCCTGCCCGACGCCCACGAGGCCGCCGTAGCCGCCCTCCACCAGGGCCTTCTCGTCCAGCACCTCGATCGCGAGGCCGGTCTCGGCGGCGACCCGGCCGGCCTCGGCGGCGAAGTCCTCGGGGGACAGGTGCGACGGCGGGGTGTTGACCAGGTCGCGGACCAGCTTGACGGACGCGGCGAGGGTCCGTGCTCGCTCGACGGCCGCCTCCTCGGCGGCGGGCCCCACCAGGCGGATCTCCTCGACGGGGCTCTTGTGGCCGTCGCCGGTGCGGTAGGCGTCGAAGGAGTAGGCGCCGAGCAGCGCGCCCAGCGCGACGGCCTGCACGGACTCGGCGGACTCGGCGGGCAGTGCGACCGCGACGCGCCCGGTGCCGGCCAGGGACCGGACGGCGGCGCCCGCGGCGCGGCGCAGGTCCTCGGCGGAAGGGTCCTCGCCCAGCCCGGCGGCCACGATGACCTTGGCGGTGACGGCGCCGAGCGAGGGGAGCCTGGTGATCTCGCCGGCCTTGCCGGTGGCGCCGAGCGCGTTCAGCGCGTCGGCCAGCCGGCCGTCCATCGCGCGGTCGAGGCCGTCGGCGCCGGCGGCCGGCGCGGCACCCGCCTCGCCCGGGGAGACACCGATCACGATCGCGTCGGCGTCGAGGCCGACCAGGTCTGCGCTGTCAAGGCTGATGCTCGTCACGTAGCACGATGGTAGTCCTCCCGGTGACCGTTTTCGTCCTTTTCGATCAAGCGCCGCCCGGCCTGGAGACTTCGGGCCGCCGCGGGTCAGCGGGGAACGGCGGCGAGAACGGTCAGGGCGGCCGTGGTGGTGATCTCGACGAGGGCGCCGAGGACGTCCCCGGTGACGCCGCCCAGCCGGCGGACGGCATGGCGGAGCACCAGCAGGGCGGCGGCCAGGGAGACGATCACCGCCGCCGCCGTGTGCACGGCGCCGCCCGGTCCGTCCGCGGCCGTGCCGGTGGCCGCGGCGGCGGCGAGGACGACGCCCGTGGCCAGGAGCGCGGCGCGGG
Source organism: Actinomadura formosensis NBRC 14204 (assembly GCF_001552155.1). Classification (GTDB taxonomy): domain Bacteria; phylum Actinomycetota; class Actinomycetes; order Streptosporangiales; family Streptosporangiaceae; genus Spirillospora; species Spirillospora formosensis. Next base: position 3,685 of record NZ_BCQQ01000020.1, read on the forward strand.
TGGCGACGGTGCCCGCCACCAGCGCGCCCAGCCCGCCCGGACGCGCGGACGGGACGCCGGCGCGGCAGGCCCAGGGCAGCGCGAGCCGCCCGGCGACGGCCGCGACGAGCACCGCGACGGCCGGATGCGGGGCCGAGGCCACGGCGGCGACCTGGATCAGCAGGGTCAGCACCAGCGTGACGACACCGAAGGGACCGATGTCGGACCGCTTCATGATCGTCAGGGCGTCGGCGGCGGGGCGCCCGCTGCCGAGGCCGTCGGCGAGGTCGGCCAGGCCGTCCAGGTGCAGGGCGCGGGTCATCGCGGCGGCTACGGCCACCGCCAGCGCCGCCGCCAGCGGGCGGGAGAGGCCGAGCAGATCGCCGGCCTGCAGTACCAGGGCGGCGGCGCCGCCGGTGATCAGGCCGACGGCCGGGGCGAGCAGCATGGCGGCGCGCGCGGTGCCCCGGTCGACGTGCGCCGTTCCCAGCGGGACGACGGTGAGCAGCGTGACCGCCAGCCGCAGACCGCTGATCACCCGAGCTCCGTGACGCGTCCCGCGACGACCAGCGCGGTCTCCTCCGACTCGCCCGCGAGCCGCTGGTTCAGCAGGCCGAGCAGGTCGCGGAACGCCCGACCGGACGCCGTCGAGGGCACCAGTGACAAGCCGACCTCGTCGCTGACCGCGACCACCCGTGCCGCCGTGTCGCGCCAGGCGGAGACGAGGCCGTCGAGAAGGGGACGCGCCCGGGACGGGTCGTCCCAGGCGTCCGCCTCGTCCATGGCCGCGGCCAGCCAGGTGCCGATGCCGTCCACCAGGACCGGGCCTTCCGCGGACTCCAGGACGCCGGTCAGATCGGTCGTCTCGGCGGTACGCCACCAGGCCGGACGGCGAACCCGGTGCGCGGCGACGCGCTCCGCCCACTCGGGGTCGTCGTCACGGACCGGGCCGGTGGCGACGTACAGGACGTCCGGGCACGCGGCCAGCCGCAGTTCCGCCTCGGCGGACTTGCCCGACCGGCTCCCGCCGAGCAGCAGGGTGCGGAAGGGGCCGTCCGCCGGCCGGTTCCAGAAGGCCGTGCGCCGGTCCAGTTCGGCCGGCGAAGGCAGCCGGTGGTCGATGTGAACGGCCACCACCTGGGACCGGGGCGTCACAGCCCTGACATGACGCAGATATCCCAGATGTTCTGGGGAGCCCGCAAGATCCAGGAGGACGGCTTCGTACTCCACCCCGGGGGCCGGTTCCGGCCGGAGGCCCGGGCCCGCCGCCACCAGGACGCGTCCGCCGCCGGGGCCGCGCACCTCATGACCGCCGGGCACGTCCCTCCGCGGCAGGTCCTCCAGCGGGACGCCGTCGATGACGACCGAGAGCGGTTCGTACCGGACGCCGGCGGCGCGCAGCCGGCCGCAGGACGCGCACCGGCATCCCGGCGCGGGCCAGCCGTGCGCGGCGGCGGTGCCGCGAAGCTCGATGTTCATCATCGGCGCGAACTCTACGGATACGCTCCCCTGGAAGGATCACCCCGCCCCCCAGCCGGAAGGAGACCCGGTGGGCACCCCCCCGAACGCGCCCTGGCCGCACCAGCCGGGACCGGGCGGCCAGCCGCCCTATGGCCCGCCGCCCGGCGGCCTTCCGCCCGGCGGTTTCCCGCCCGGCCTGCCCGGTCCGCCCCCGCCCGGGCGCAGGGGCGGCGCCGGCCTGGCGCTCGCGCTGATCGGCGGCGGCCTCGTCATCGTGCTGATCATCGTCGGGGTGGTCGTGCTGGCCCTGCAGGGCGGCGACGACGACAAGGGGGGCGGCGCTCAGCTGCGGGTCGGCAAGATCGCCGGGGGAGCCGAGGCCATCCCGCTCTCCGACGGCAGCCTGGTCATGGCCCGTCCGGGCGTCACCGGCCCCGTCGTGGACGTCTACGAGGACTTCGCCTGCCCGCCCTGCGGCGCCTTCGACCGCATGCACGACCCGATGCTCAAGGAGATGGCGGTCGCCGGGCGGGCCAAGATCGTGTTTCATCCGATGGTGGTCTTCGGCGAGAGCACCCAGCCGGCGCACGGCAACTCGCTGCGCGCCGCGGCGGCGCTGCGCTGCGTCGGGGACGGCGCGCACTGGCTGTCCTACCAGGACGCGCTGTACGCCCACCAGCCCGCGGACCACGACACCGAGGGCTACGCGATCGGCGACCTGATCTCCTACGCCGCGCCGCTCGGCCTCACCGGCGACGACTTCACCTCCTGCGTGAAGAGCCAGCGCCACGCCGAGAGCGTGAAGCAGGTCAGCCAGGGCTACCTGGCATCCGGTGTGCAGGGCACACCGAGCGTGCGGGTCAACGGGACCATGCTCGGCACGTCCGCCACCGAGAGCCCGGACGCCCTGCGCCGTGCCATCGCGGAGGCTTCGTGACCCGCTAGTCTCACCGCGATGAGGGAGGGCGACGCGATGGCGTGGAGCTGGCGTTTGGAGAAGGCCGACGGGCGCGCGGCCGGCAAGGCGGAGGAGACCTTCTCCACCCAGGCGGACGCGGAGAGCTGGCTGGGGGAGAACTGGCGGGGCCTGCGCGCCGACGGGGTCGACAAGGTCGTCCTGCTGGACGGCGAGACGCTCGTGTACGAGATGAGCCTGCAAGACCCCGAGTGAGGGCCGCGGGGCCATGGCGGCTCCGCGACCCCCGCCCGGTGCTCGCTCAGGGGCGCCTGGCCGGGCTGACGGTCTTGGCCGGGTCACGGATGACGACCGGCCCGAGGACGTCGTCGATGCGCTTCAGCACGTCGGCGTCCAGCTTCACCCCGGCGGCCCTCGCGTTCTCGGTGACCTGCTCGGGACGGGACGCGCCCACGATCGCCGCCGACACGTTCGGGTTCTGCAGCGTCCAGGCGATCGCGAGCTGCGCCATCGACAGCCCGACGCCGTCCGCGATCGGCTTCAGCTCCTGCACCCGGGTCAGCAGGTCGTCGTTCAGGTAGCGCTTGATCATGTCGGCGCCGCCATTGGCGTCGGTGGCGCGCGATCCCTCCGGCAGCGGCCGTCCCGGCCGGTACTTGCCGGTCAGCACGCCCTGCGCGATCGGCGACCAGACGATCTGGCCGATGCCCTCGCGCTCGCACAGCGGGACGACCTCCTCCTCGATGACCCGCCACAGCATCGAGTACTGCGGCTGGCCGGAGATGATCCGGTCGAAGCCCATCTCGTCCGCGATCTTGAGGGCGCGCTCGATCTCCTCGGCCCGCCACTCCGACACGCCCACGTACAGGACCTTGCCCTGCCGGACGAGGTCGTCGAACGCCCGCAGGGTCTCCTCCAGCGGCGTCTCGTAGTCGAACCGGTGGGCCTGGTAAAGGTCCACGTAGTCGGTGCCGAGGCGGCGCAGGGAGCCGTGGATCGACTCGAAGATGTGCTTGCGGGACAGGCCCCGGTCGTTCATGCCGGGACCGGTGGGCCAGTAGACCTTGGTGAAGATCTCCAGCCCCTCGCGGCGCTGCCCCTTGAGCGCGCGCCCGAGGACCTCCTCGGCGCGCGTGCCGGCGTACACGTCCGCGGTGTCGAAGGTGGTGATCCCCTCGTCGAGGGCCGTCCGCACGCATGCGCGCGCCGCGTCCTCCTCGACCTGGGAGCCGTGGGTGAGCCAGTTGCCGTACGCGATCTCGCTGATCTTCAGACCGCTCCGGCCCAGGTTTCGGAACTCCATGGTCCCCGACCCTAGCCCGATGCTGATCGTGGAACCCGCGCCGGACGGCCGCGCGGGCGGCCGGCCACCCCGTAGATCAGACCTTCTCCTTCTCGCCGATCCGCACCTGCGGGTTCGGGACGCGCAGCCGGCGGATCTGCATCGCCCGCATCGCGGCGTACATGCCGACGCCCTTCGCGTCCTCGCCGGGGAACCGCTCGGCGGCCAGTTTCTTGATGCCGTGGCTGAGCAGCAGGCCCTCCCCGAACACCACGAGGAGCAGCACCGGCGGCGCCAACAGGACCAGCAGCCGGGCGGTCGGAACCGGCAGCATGCTCAGCAGCACGATCACGAACATCGCGTACATGAGGTACGAGCCGACGGTGCGGCGCGCGTCCACGTAGTCGCGGGCGAGCCGGCGGACGGGGCCCCTGTCCCGCTTGAGCAGGTGCTTCTCCTCGCCCTTCGCCATTCCCTGGCGGGCCTTGGCGCGCTCGGTCGCAAGCTGCGCACGGCGCCGCTTGTAGGCCTCCTTGCCGGTGGCCGGCGCGGTGATCGGCTGGCGGCGGCGCTTCTCGGCCTCGCTGCGCTTGGGCGTGGGGCGGCCCTTGCCTCCCGGCTTTACTACCTGAGGAGGATTCGCCGGGGCCTCCGGGGTACGACGCTTGAACACGGAATCAGCCTACCGGCTGCGAACATCGTGACTGCCTCGCGCGTTACCGCGTAGGGTGATAAGAACCCCAGCAGTGGTCATTGAGCCCAGTTCACGACTGAGGCGACAGCACGAAGGGACCGGCGCCGCGCGATGAGCGTGATGAAGCGAATGTCGATGATCTTCAAGTCCAAGGCGAACAGGGCCCTGGACCGCATGGAAGACCCTCGGGAGACCCTCGATTACTCCTACCAGCGCCAGCTGGAGATGCTGCAGAAGGTTCGCCGCGGGGTCGCCGACGTCGCCACCTCCCGCAAGCGTCTCGAACTCCAGATCAACCAGTTGGAGCAGCAGCAGAACAAGCTGACCGACCAGGGCAAGAAGGCGCTGCAGGTGGGCCGCGAGGACCTCGCCCGCGAGGCGCTGACCCGCCGGGCCGGGCTGGAGGGCCAGCTCAACGACCTGCGCGGCCAGTACCAGCAGCTCCAGGGCGAGGAGGAGAAGCTCACGCTCGCCTCCCAGCGGCTGCAGGCCAAGGTCGACTCCTTCCGCACCCGCAAGGAGACCATCAAGGCGACCTACACGGCCGCCGAGGCGCAGACGAAGATCAACGAGGCGTTCACCGGCATCTCCGAGGAGATGGGCGATGTCGGCCTCGCGATCCAGCGCGCCGAGGAGAAGACCGACACGATGAAGGCCCGCGCCGGCGCGATCGACGAGCTGCTGGCCTCCGGCGCCCTGGAGGACTTCACCGGTCCCAAGGACGACATCCAGGCCGAGCTCGACCGGGTGGGCTCCGGCCCCGGCGTCGACCTGGAGCTGGAGCGGCTCAAGGCGGAGCTGGGCCAGGGGCCCGCGCCCAAGGAGCTGAACCAGGGGACGCCGACCGCGCGGCCCCAGCAGCAGGACACCCCGCAGCAGGCCCAGTGGCCGAACAACCCCGGGGGTGCGCAGTGATCGTCCGCCTGATGGGCGAGGGCCAGCTGGACGTGGCCGAGGAGGATCTGTCCTCCCTCAACACGCTCGACTCCGAGCTGGAATCGGCGATCGAGTCAGGTGACGAGGCGGCGTTCCGCGCCGCCCTGCACGCCCTGCTGGAGAACGTCCGCAAGGTGGGCAGGCCGCTGCCGCCCGACAGCCTGGAGCCGTCCGAGCTGATCCTGCCGCCGGCCGACGCGCACATCGACGAGGTCCGCTCGATGCTCGGGGACGAGGGCCTCATTCCGGACTGAGCCGGGCACGTGGGCCGGGGGAGGCGCCCGCAGCGAAACGGGGGCCCGGGGATGTGCCGTCCGTTCTGGACATTCAGGCACAAAACCCGGGTCTCGTGCGTTGGGACGAGTGAACGGGAGTAACGACTGGGGGTGGCCGTATGGCCAGGACGCGTTACGCCTCCGACCGGGGGCTGACGTCACGGATGCTTTTGACGATGTTCCTGCTGGGGCTGTTGTACGTGGTCGCGGTGGGGGCGTTCTTCGTCTTCGTGCCCAAGCTGGCCTTCGTCGCGCTGGCCGTCGCGCTCGTGTTCCTGATCGCCCAGTTCTTCTTCTCCGACCGGATGACGCTGTTCGCCATGCACGGCCGCGTCGTCTCGCCGCAGGAGGCGCCGGAGCTGCACGGCGTCGTCGACCGCATCTGCGCGATGTCGGACACCCCGAAGCCGAGGGTCGCGATCGCCGACACCGACGTGCCGAACGCGTTCGCCACCGGGCGCAACCAGAAGAACGCGGTCGTCTGCGTCACCACCGGGCTGCTGCGCCGGCTCGACCCGGTGGAGCTGGAGGGCGTGCTCGCGCATGAGATGGCGCACGTCGCGCACAAGGACGTCGCGGTCATGACGATCGCCTCGTTCCTCGGCATCTGCGCCGGGCTCATCACCCGGTTCGGCCTGCAGATGGGGCTGTGGGGCGGCTTCTCCCGCCGCAGCAACGACCAGAACACCGGGCTGATCCTGCTCGCCGTCGTCGCGGCCAGCGCGCTCGCCTACGCGATCAGCTTCATGCTCACCCGGGCCCTGTCGCGCTACCGCGAGCTGTCCGCCGACCGCTCCGCCGCGCTGCTGACCGGCCGCCCGTCCGCCCTCGCCAGCGCGCTGACGAAGGTCAGCGGCGACATCGCGCGCATCCCGACGAACGACCTGCGGTCCGCGCAGGCGTTCAACGCGTTCTTCTTCACCCCGGCGTTCGGCAAGGGCTTCAGCGTCGCCTCGCTGTTCTCCACCCACCCGTCGCTGGACAAGCGGCTCGCCCAGCTCTCAAGGATCTCCGACCAGCTCAGCAGGGGAGTCTGATCCGTGGGTTTCCTGGACACGCTGCTCGGCCGCTCCAAGCCGGCCAAGCCCGACCTCGACCAGATCTTCGGGCTGTCGTCGGCGGCGATCACGCTGGAGGCGGCGACGGGGTTCACCCCGACCGGTCGCGGCTCGGTCTGCTTCCGCGCGGCCGAGGGCGGGGCGTTCGCCCGGCTGCAGACCGACGTCCAGCAGTTGCTGGACGCCGACGAGGGCCCCAAGGTCGAGATCAGCAACGACGCCTACGGCTACACCTGGCTGCTCGCCACGCACCGGCCCGAAGAGCTGCCCGACCTCGTCACCGACCTGCACGCGGTGAACTCGACGCTGGAGGCGGGCGGGTTCGGCCCGCACCTGCTGTGCTCCCTGGCGAGTTTCCGCGGCCCGGAGGGGCAGCGGCTCGCCCTCGTCTACCTGTACAAGCGCGGCACCTTCTACCCGTTCGCCCCGCTGCCCGGCGACAGGCGCGACAACGCGCTGGAACTCCAGGTGCGCGGCGCGATCGGCGCCGACCTCCCCTTCGAGGAGGACCTCGGCCGCTGGTTTCCCGTCTGGGGCGCCCCCGGCCTGTGATCCTTTCTGTGTCACGGGACGCTGACCGGCGGGCCGTGATGGTTTAACGTCGGGTCATGGCGCCCTCCCGTGCCGCCGCCGGGCCCGGCCTGACCCGGCGGATGCTCGCCGCGGTCGTCCTGGTCGCGCTGGTCTACGCGGCCGCCGTGCTGCCCGCGTTCCTGGCCGGTCCGGTCTGGGGCACGGCCGCGGTGGCCGCGGCCATGGTCGTCGCGGCCTGCTCGGCGCGGATGGCGGACCGGCTCGTCCTCCACGCGATGGACGCGCGCCCGGTGGACGCCGCCGCCGAGCCGGAGCTGCACGCGGTGCTGGACCGGCTGTGCCTGTCGTCCGGGCTGCCCAAGCCGCGCCTCGCGATCTCCTCGAAGGACGTCCCCAACGCGTTCGCCGCGGGCTCCGGTCCCGGCTCGGCGGTGGTGTGCGTCACCGAAGGGCTGCGCGCACGGCTCGGACCGGCCGAGCTCGCCGCCGTGCTCGCCCATGAGACCGCGCACGTCGCGAACCGGGACGTGCTCGTCGCGGCGGTCGCCTCGTTCCCCGGCCTGGTCGGCGGCCTCGTCCTCGGGTGGTGGACGGGCCTGTTCACCGGCCGCGACCGGGGCGCGGCCGGCCGCGTCGCGGCGCCGGTCCTCGGGATCGTCCTGCTGCCCCTCGGCCTGGCGGCGGCGGTGCTGCACACGGCGGGCACGCTGGCGTGGCTCGCCCTGTCGCGGCACCGGGAGCTGTGCGCCGACTCCACCGGGGCGCTGCTGACCGGGCGCCCGGCCGACCTCGCGTCCGCCCTCGCCAAGGTCAGCGACGACCTGCGCGACGCGTCCCGAGACGACCTGCGGTCGCTGCGCCCGGCCGGTGCCCGTTGCGTGGTCGCGGCGCGCGGCGACGGCGTGGCCGGCCTGCTGTCCACGCATCCGACGCTGGAGCGGCGCAGGGCACGGCTGGCGGATCTCTCCTGGCGGCTCGCGAGCGGGGGCTGACCGTGGGAATCCTGGACGGGCTCCTCGGCCGTCCCGCGCCAGCCGAGCCCGACTCGGGTGTGCTGTTCGCGCTGCCCGCCGCCGCGCCCGCGCTGGAGGCGGCGACCGGGTTCACCCCGACCGGCGAGGGCGGTGTCTGCCACCGCCAGGTGGAAGGCGGGGCGTTCGGCGCGTTCGAACGCGTGCAACGCGAGGTCGCCCGGCTGCTGCCCGGCGACGCGGCCCGGCGGGTCGAGACGAGCGCCGGCCCCTACGGCTGGGGCTGGACGCACCTCACCCGCCCGCCCGGCGCGTTCGGCGAGCTGGTCGCCGACCTGCACCTGGTCAACGCGACCCTGACGGCCGCCGGATTCGGGCGCTACCTGCTCTGCTCGGTCGCCGCCTTCCGCAGGGGCGCGGACCCGCAGCGGCTCTTCCTCGTCCACGTTCCCGGCCGCGGGGCGTTCTACCCGTTCGCGCCGCGTCCGCCCGGCGGCCCGGACCCCGGGCGCCGCCGCAGCAACCTGGTCGAGACGCGCGCCAGGGACGCGCTCGCGGGAGACCTCGCCATGGAGCCGGACACGGCCCGCTGGTTCCCGCTGTGGGACGTCCCCGGCCTGTGACGTGCCGGGGACGTCTCCGGCACGTCAGGGGAGTGCGAGCATCTGGTCCAGGGCGACGCGCGCGTAGTGCGCGGTCTCCTCGTCCACCGCGATGACGTTCCGCACGTCGCCCGCGGCCAGCGACTCCAGCGACAGGACCAGGTGCGGCAGGTCGATGCGGTTCATCGTCGAGCAGTAGCAGACGGTCTTGTCGAGGAACATGACGTTCTTGTCCGGGTGCGCGTTCGCCAGCCGCCGGACGAGGTTCAGCTCGGTGCCGATCGCCCAGGACGAGCCGGGCTCCGCGGCCTCAAGCGCCTTGATGATGTACTCGGTGGAACCGACCCGGTCGGCGGCCGTGACGACCTCGTGCCGGCACTCGGGGTGCACCAGGACGTTCACGCCGGGAACGCGCTCGCGGACCTCGTCCACCGACTCGCGCGTGAACCGGCCGTGCACCGAGCAGTGGCCGCGCCACAGGATCATCTTGGCGTCCCGCAACTGCTCGCGGGTGAGCCCGCCCTCGCGGCGGTGCGGGCTGTAGACGACGCAGTCGTCCAGCGAGAAGCCCATGTCCAGGACGGCGGTGTTGCGGCCGAGGTGCTGGTCGGGCAGGAACAGGACCTTCTTGCCCTTGCCGTAGGCCCAGTCCAGGGCGCGCTTGGCGTTGGACGAGGTGCACACCGTGCCGCCGTGCCGCCCGACGAACGCCTTGATGTCGGCCGAGGAGTTCATGTAGGTGACGGGGACGACGTCGTCGGCGATTCCCGCGTCCTCCAGGACGTCCCAGCAGTCCTCGACCTGATCGAAGGTCGCCATGTCCGCCATCGAGCAGCCCGCGGCCAGGTCGGGCAGGATCACCCGCTGGTGGCCGGCGGTCAGGATGTCGGCGGACTCCGCCATGAAGTGGACACCGCAGAACACGATGTAGGGCGCCTCGGGACGGGCCGCCGCCTTCTGCGCCAGCTTGAACGAGTCGCCGGTGACGTCCGCGAACTGGATGACCTCGTCCCGCTGGTAGTGGTGGCCGAGGACGAACACCCGGTCGCCGAGGGACGCCTTGGCGGCGCGGGCGCGTTCGACCAGCGCGGGGTCGGAGGCCGGCGGCAGCTCGCCCGGACAGTCCACGCCGCGCTCGCTGTTCGGGTCGGCGCCGCTGCCGAGCAGCAGCAGCGGAAGGTCGCTTACCGGGGTGGTCATCGGGAGTCTCCCTTCGGCGACGGGACTTATCGTCGCTTTGACGACTAATGATGGCACATCCTCCGGGCGGCGGTGATGTGACGTAGACCGCACCGTTCCCCCGGTGTTAAACACGGCCGATACGCGGAATGGCTATCTACCGAGGTACGTTGTTCTACGGGAAGAGGCGCACGACGTCCTCGGACAAGCGACAGCCCGCCGCATCGCGGCGCAGCGAGACCCGGGAGCTGAACACATGACGGTTTCAGGCGAGACCACGCAGGAGACCACGCAGCAGGGCGTCGTCCTCACCGACGCCGCCGCCGAGAAGGCCAAGGGCCTGCTTGAGCAGGAGGGCCGCGATGATCTTGCGCTGCGTGTCGCCGTGCAGCCGGGCGGCTGCTCCGGCCTGATCTACCAGCTCTTCTTCGACGAGCGGGAGATGGACGGCGACCAGATCCAGGACTTCGGCGGCCTGTCGGTGCGCGTCGACCGGATGAGCGCCCCCTACCTGACGGGCGCCACCATCGACTTCGTCGACTCGATCGAGAAGCAGGGCTTCACGATCGACAACCCGAACGCGTCGGGTTCCTGCGCCTGCGGCGACTCCTTCAACTGAGCGCCCGCGACGCGAGCGGAACGCCCGGAAGGGGCGGTCCGGGCACCGGCCCGCGGCCGTCCCTTTTCCGTTGCCCGCTGCGGTCCTGACGCGATCTGTGGTGCGATGGGCAAGTAGTCTTTCCGGGTTCGAAACAGCCGGTGAATCAGCCGGACGACCACGACGAGGAGAGCGACGCCGTGCGCATCGCCGTGACTGGCTCCATTGCGACCGACCATCTGATGACCTTCCCCGGGAGGTTCACCGACCAGCTTCTTCCCGACCAGCTGGCCCGGGTGTCGCTGTCCTTCCTGGTGGACGAGCTGGAGATCCGCCGGGGCGGCATCGCTGCCAACATCTGCTTCGGCATGGGCAGCCTCGGCAAGGAGTCGATCCTCGTCGGCTCCGTCGGCGACGACTTCGCCGACTACCGCTCCTGGCTGGAGCGCCACGCCGTCGACACCGCGTCCGTGCACGTGTCCGACATCCACCACACCGCCCGGTTCCTGTGCACCACCGACCAGGACCAGAACCAGATCGCCACGTTCTACGCCGGCGCCATGAGCGAGGCCCGCTCCATCGAGCTGAAGCCGGTCGCCGACCGCGTCGGCGGCCTCGACCTCGTCGTCGTCAGCCCGAACGACCCGGACGCGATGATCCGGCACACCGACGAGTGCCGCACCCGCGGCATCCCGTTCGCCGCCGACCCGTCCCAGCAGCTCGCCCGCATGGACGGCGCGGACGTCCGCCGCCTCATCGACGGCGCCGCGTACCTGTTCAGCAACGACTACGAGAAGGCGCTCGCCGAGGAGAAGACCGGCTGGAGCGGCGAGGAGATCCTGTCCCGCGTGGAGGCCCGCGTGACGACCCTCGGCGCCAAGGGCGTCGTCATCGACCGTGAGGGCGAGGAGGGCCTGCACGTCCCCTGCGTCCCCGTCGAGAACGTCGTCGACCCGACCGGCGTCGGCGACGCCTTCCGCGCCGGCTTCCTGTCGGCGACCGCCTGGAACCTGCCGCTGGAGCGCGCCGCGCAGGTCGGCTGCGCCCTGGCCGCACACGCCCTGGAGGCCGCGGGCCCGCAGGAGTACACGCTCGCCAGGCAGGCGTTCCTCGACCGTTTCGCCGCCGCCTACGGCTCCGACGCCGCCGGCGAGGTCGCCCCTCACATCACCTGCCCGAACCCGTAACACGACTCGCCCCGGGGCCGCGCCGTCAGGTGCGGCCCCGGCGTGTCCCGCGTGCGCGGGTCAGTACGTCCGGCGGATGTGGAAGCCCCACCCGCCCTGCTGCAGGGTCTCCTCGCGGACGAAGTCCTGCGACTTCATGCGGCACCAGGCGGGGACGTCGGTGCGGGCGGCGGCATCGTCGGCGAGGACGGCGACGATCTCCCCGACCGGCACCTCGCGGATCCGCTCGGCCAGCATGATGATCGGGATGGGGCACTTGCGGCCGAGCGCGTCGATGACGAGCACGGGCGCCGGGCCGGCCGGCTCGGCGGGGGGCGCTGCCGCGTCGCTGGGCGGCGTCCCGTTCTTGGTCCGGCCTCGGAACCTCATGGGCGCGACCGCCTCCCTGTCTCGAAGGTGTTCATCGTCCGGCGGCCCTCATCGTCTCGCGGAGGCGGGCGACGGCGCCGGGGAGCACGGTGAGGAACCGCTCGACGTCCGCCGCGGCGACCCCGCGCGGCAGCGATACCCGGACGTTCCCATGGGTGAGCACCCCCATCGCCTCAAGCACATGACTGGGACGCAGCGTATCCGCCGTGCACGAGCTGCCGGAGGAAACCGCGAAACCCAGCCGGTCCAGTTCGGTCAGCAGCGCCTCGCCCTCCACGTACAGGCACGAGAACGTCACCAGGTGCGGCAGGCGCCGGACCGGGTCGCCGACCACCTCGACGTCGGGCACGGCCCGCGGAACCTCCGCGCGGATGCGGTCCACCAGCGCGGAGACGCGCGGCGCGTCCGCCGCCATGTCCGCACGGTACGCCTCCAGCGCGGCCGCCGCCGCGGCGATGGAGGGAACGTTCTCGAAACCGGGGACGCGGCGCCCCTCCCGCTCGTCGTCGGGCAGCGGGGAACGCCACCGCGTGCCCTTGCGGATCACGAGCACGCCGACGCCCGCCGGGCCGCCCCACTTGTGGGCGCTGCCGGCGAGGAACGACCAGCCGGCGGGGACGTCCATACGCCCGAGGGACTGCGCGGCGTCCACGAACAGCGGCACGCGGGCGGCGCGGCACGCCTCGGCGACCTCGGCGACGGGCTGGACGGTGCCGACCTCATGGTTGGCCGACTGCAGGCACGCCAGCGCCGTGTCGGAACGCAGCGCCGCGGTGAACTCGCCCGGGTCGACGCGGCCCGCCCGGTCCACGCCGACGACGGTCACCTCGCCGCCGCCGCGCTCGTGCGCCTCCGCGGCGTGGAGCACGCTGGAGTGCTCCACGGCGCTCACCACCAGATGCCGCCCGACCCGCCGGCGCGCCTGGAGCCCCCCGAGGACCGCCAGGTGCACCGCCTGGGTACCCGAGGACGTGAACGACACCTCGTCGGCCCGGACGCCCAGGACCCCGGCGGCCCGCGCGCGGGCCCGGTCCAGCAGCAGCCGGGTGCCGCGGGCCGTCCCGTACAACCGCGCGGGATCGGCCCAGCCCGCGTCCAGCGCCTCCAGCAGCGCGGACCGCGCCGCCGGGTGCGGCGGCTCGGTGGAAGCGGCGTCGAAGTAGGCGCCCGCCGTGCTCGGATCGACCACGCTGAAACACTAACCGGGCACCCGATCGGGGGTTCGCGCGACCCTCGCGCTAGGGTGTCCACCACACGTGTAAACAGTGATCTCACCGCCCGGCCGACCGGGCTTCATCCGTGGGGAAGGCATTCCGTGAGTCCGACCCGCTCTGGGGAGCGGCGTACGCCTGTGCGCAGTCGCCGCGCATTGAAAAGTGCCGGTGCGCTAGGGCTGCTGGCGCTGTCCGCCACCGGCTGCAGTGGAACCCGGCTGGGCCTGCCCGAGCCGATCAGCGTCCAAGGCGAGCGCATGCTGCACCTGTGGCAGGGCTCCTGGATCGCGGCTTTCGCGGTCGGGGGCGTCGTCTGGGGCCTGATCATCTGGGCGGTGCTGTTTCATCGCAAGCGCTCCGACGATCTGCCGCCGCAGGTCCGCTACAACATGCCGATCGAGATCCTCTATACGGCGGTCCCGTTCGTCATCATCGCGGTTCTGTTCTACTTCACCGCGCGCGATGAGAACTTCGTCGAGAAGACCACGGACAATCCCGCCGTGGTCGTCGACGTGATCGGGTTCCAGTGGAGCTGGCAGTTCGACTACAAGGAGAACGGCAAGACCGTCGCCTCCGTCGTCGGCCAGCCGGTGGCGCCCAACGGCCCCGCGCCGGGCAAGCCGGTCATGACGATCCCCGCCGGCAAGACCGTGCGGGTGCGGCTGCACGCCAACGACGTCATCCACTCGTTCTGGGTTCCCGCGCTGATCTACAAGAAGGACGTCATGCCGGGGTACACCAACGAGTTCGAGTTCACGGCGAACAAGCTCGGCACCTATGAGGGCCGCTGCGCCGAGCTCTGCGGCGTCGACCACAGCCGGATGCTGTTCCAGCTGAAGGTCGTGACGCCCCAGCAGTACGACAAGTTCATCGCAGATTCGAAGCAAGCACTGGCCGCGGGAGGTGGGAAGTGACCACGACGAGTCACGCCCCGAGCGCGCCGATCGCCGCGCCGCGGACGAGCAAGGGGCGCATCATCGCCTCCTGGCTGTCGTCCACCGACCACAAGGTGATCGGCTACCTCTACCTGATCACCTCGTTCTTCATGTTCCTGTTCGGCGGTGTGCTCGCCCTGGTGATCCGGGCGGAGCTGTTCGAGCCGGGCACGCAGATCGTCAGCAACGAGCAGTACAACCAGCTGTTCACCATGCACGGCACGATCATGCTGCTGATGTTCGCGACGCCGCTGTTCGCGGGCTTCACCAACGTCATCATGCCGCTGCAGATCGGCGCGCCGGACGTGGCGTTCCCGCGGCTGAACATGCTGGCGTACTGGCTGTTCCTGTTCGGCAGCCTCATCGCCCTCGCCGGCTTCCTGACCCCGGGCGGCGCGGCCAGCTTCGGCTGGTTCGCCTACACCCCGCTGTCGGACGCGGTGCGCTCGCCGGGCATCGGCGGCGACATGTGGGTGATGGGCCTGGCGATGTCGGGCTTCGGCACCATCATGGGCGCGGTCAACTTCATCACCACGATCCTGTGCATGCGCGCCCCCGGCATGACGATGTTCCGGCTGCCGATCTTCTCCTGGAACGTCCTGCTGACCTCCATCCTGATCCTGATCGCCTTCCCGCCGCTGGCGGCGGCGCTGCTCGCCCTGGAGGCCGACCGCAAGCTCGGCGCGCACATCTTCGACGCCGCGCACGGAGGCGCGCTGCTCTGGCAGCACCTGTTCTGGTTCTTCGGGCATCCGGAGGTCTACATCATCGCCTTGCCCTTCTTCGGCATCGTGACTGAGATCCTCCCGGTGTTCAGCCGCAAGCCCGTCTTCGGTTACATCGGCCTGGTCTTCGCGACGATCAGCATCGCGGGCCTGTCCATCACCGTGTGGGCGCACCACATGTTCGTCACCGGCCAGGTGCTGCTGCCGTTCTTCTCCTTCATGACGTTCCTCATCGCCGTGCCCACGGGGGTGAAGTTCTTCAACTGGGTGGGGACGATCTGGCGAGGACAGCTGACGTTCGAGTCGCCGATGCTGTGGTCGCTGGGCTTCCTGGTGACGTTCCTGTTCGGCGGCCTGACCGGCGTCATCCTGGCCTCCCCGCCGATGGACTTCCAACTGTCGGACTCCTACTTCGTGGTGGCGCACTTCCACTACGTCGTCTTCGGCACCGTGGTGTTCGCGATGTTCGCGGGCTTCTATTTCTGGTGGCCGAAGTTCACCGGCAAGATGCTGAACGACAAGCTCGGCCACGTGCACTTCTGGCTGCTCTTCATCGGCTTCCACGGCACGTTCCTCATCCAGCACTGGCTGGGCGCGGCGGGCATGCCCCGCCGGTACGCCGACTACGCCGCCGAGTTCCACGCGCTGAACGAGATCTCCACCATCTTCTCGTTCATCCTCGGCATCTCCATGCTGCCGTTCTTCTACAACGTCTACATCACGTGGAAGAAGGGCAAGCGGGTCGAGGTCGACGACCCGTGGGGCTACGCCAACTCGCTGGAGTGGGCCACGTCCTGCCCGCCGCCGCGGCACAACTTCAACTCGATCCCGAAGATCCGTTCCGAGCGGCCGGCGTTCGACCTGCACCACCCCTACGTGGGTGCCAAGGGCGAACTCGCCGGGGCGAAGGGAGAGTAGCCGATGCGCGTCCAGGCGTTCATGTTCTACGGGTGCGCGGTCTTCTTCCTCGTGACCGACATCGTGTACTGGCTCTGGTCCAAGGACTGGACGGGCACCACCGCGCTCGCGCTGGCCGTCGGCCTCGCCGGGCTCGTCGGGTTCTACGTCCACTTCACGATCCGCCGTCTCGAGCGCGCCAACGCGGGTCCGCTGTTCGAGGACGACCCCGAGGGCGAGATCGCGGACGCGGCCGGTGAGCTGGGCTTCTTCAGCCCGCACAGCTGGTGGCCGCTGTTCGTGGGGCTGTCGGCCGCGACCGTGACGCTCGGCGTCGTGTTCGGCTGGTGGCTGGTCATCCTCGGCGCGGCCGCCGCGATCCTGACCTCGATCGGTCTGGTCTTCGAGTACTACCGGGGTCATTTCGCCCACTGATCAGTAAAGGATCCCCATCGGGGGCCGGTGCCCGCTTTCCAGCGGGTACCGGCCCTTTCACATACTGGGCGCCGTTCCAGCGACCGGGCTGGGCAGGCGGACCGATCGCCCAGGAGGACGACCGGGGGGACCACATGCCGGTAGGTGGCTCAGGACCGGGGGACCGGGGACGGCGCGCCGCCGCCGTGCTCGTCGGCGCGAGCGTGGTGGCGGGAGCCGCGGCGTGCTCGGGCGGCGGCGAGGCGGATGTCGGGAACGCCGTGCGGCTCGCGGTGTCGCCGATGGGCGGCACGAGCAGGCTCAGACCGGACAGCCAGATCGACGTCCGGGCGCACGGCGGCACGATCGAGAACGTCACGGTGTCGGCCGGGGGCCGCGAGGTCGCGGGCGATCTCAGCGCGGACCGGACGCGGTGGCAGTCGCGCTGGACGCTGGAGCCGGGCGAGACGTACCTGGTCAACGCGACGGCGCTCGGCAAGGACGGCAGGACCCGCACGGTCTCCAGCCGCTTCACCACCGCCGAGGTCACGAAGACGAACGACGTGACGATCGAGGCGCCCTACAACAGGGAGACCGTCGGCGTCGGCATCCCGATCATCGTGCACTTCGCGCGGGCGGTGAAGGACCGGGCGGCGGTCGAGCGGGCGCTGGAGGTCACGGCCGACAAGACGGTCGAGGGCGCCTGGCACTGGTTCGGTGACAAGGAGGTCGTGTTCCGGACGAAGGACTACTGGCCCGCCCACACGAAGGTGAAGTTCCAGGCCCATCTCGCCGGGGTGCGCACGGGCGGGGACGTGTACGGCGGTAAGAACCACGCCGTCGACTTCAAGATCGGTGACTCGCACATCTCCACGGCGGGCGAGGACACCCACAAGATGGTCGTGATGGTCAACGGCAAGAAGGCCCGCACCATCCCGACCAGCATGGGGCGCGGCGGCAGCCGCATGTACACCACCACCAACGGGGTCCATCTGTCGATGGACAAGGAGGACCCCACCATCATGACGTCGGACTGGATGGGCTGTGGTGCCGGTTGCGCGGGCTACTACAGCCTGACCGTGTACAAGGCCGTACGGATCTCCGACAGCGGCGAGTACGTGCACAGCGCGCCGTGGTCGGTCGGGTCCCAGGGCAGCGAGAACGTCAGCCACGGCTGCATCAACGTCAGCCCGTCCAACGCCAAGTGGTTCTACAACCTCAGCTATCGGGGCGACCCGGTGAAGGTGACGGGGAGCAATCGGGAACTGGAGCCGGAGAACGGCTGGGGCTACTGGCAGCTCGGCTGGCGGAACTGGGTGAAGGGCAGCGCGCTGAAGCGGTCGGTGACGACCGCGCCGCACGCGGACGCCGCGACGCTGGCGGCCCAGCAGGGCAGGGGAGCCGGGCCGAAGGCCCCGGCCAAGCGGGGGACCCAGGGGAACTGACGCCGCTCACCGCAGCGGCGGCGGGACCTCGGTGTGATTCATGCGGGCCCAGTCACGGGCCATGGCGATCCGGTCGGGCCCCGACGGGTGGGTCATCCACAGCAGGTACTCCATGACGTCGGGGCTCAGATCGGAGATGTTGCGCACCGACAGCGTGCGCTGCATCGACACGAACGTCGACGGGTCGCGGGTGAGGTTCAGCGCGTGCGCGTCCGCCCGGGCCTCGATGCGCCGGCTGACGAGGTTCTGGACGGGCGCGGCGAGCTGCGTCCCGGCGGTCACGAGCGCGAGCAGGAGGGCGATGGAGCGCGGGTCCGCCGCCCCGCGCGTCCCGCGCCCGCCGGGCGCGTCCGGCGGCGCGCCGCCGGGATCGACTCCCGCGCGCCGCAGGAGCCGCGGAGAGGTCATCAGGGGGTACAGCAGGCACAGCGCCCCGGCGATGCCCAGCGCGCCCACCAGCGTGCCCCACAGGACGTCGTCGCGCTTGGCATGGCCCAGTTCGTGCCCGACGATCGACTCGATCTGCGGGCGCGGCGACTTCAGCAGCGTGTCGTACAGGACGATGCGGCGGGTGGAGCCGAACCCGGACACGTAGGCGTTCAGCGACGTCGTCCGGCGGGAGGCGTCCGCGACGAGGACGTCCTCGACGGGCACGCCGTCGCGCTTCGCCATCGCGAGCAGGTCGCCGCGCAACCGCCCCTGCGGCAGCGAGTGGAACCTGTTGAACACCGGCTCGACCGCGACCGGGTAGATGAACGACACGAGCACGACGAGAACGAACCCGCCCGCGGCGGCGCCCGCCCACCAGTAGCGCGGGAACCGGCGGATGAGGGCGTACAGGAGCAGCAGGGCGACGGTGGAGACGACCCAGGTGACGCCGAGGGACTTCAGCTGGTCGACGAGCCACGCGGGCCAGCCCTGCGTGGACAGCCCGTACCGGCGCAGCACCGACTCGCTCCAGATGCGGAACGGGAGCCCGGCGAGACGCAGCAGCGTCGTGAGCGCGGTGGCCGCGACGATGATTGTGAGCGGGCGGCGGCGGGTACGGGCGGTGACCCAGCCGATGAAGCGGGCGCCGAGCGGGGTCAGGCCGAGGACGAGGATCAGCGCGAGGCCCGCGAGGAGCCCCGTGTAGGCGGGCGGGTTGACGGCCGAGTCGAACGCCCTGGAGCGGGAGATCTCGGCGGGGGGGAAGTCGAGCGCGGGATCGGCCTTGACGCCTCCGCCGGGGACGTGGCCGGGGAGCGGATTCCACGGGGTGGTCAGGGCGAGGACGGCCGCGACCGAGGCGAACAGCACGGCGGCGGCGACGGCGGCGGCGATCCGGGGACGCCGCGCCCGGGCGGTCCGGCCGGGCCCGCCGGCGACGGCCCCGGTCCCGTCCCCGTCGACCCGGCCCTTGTCCGCCTCCGCCTCGCTCATGCGAGCTCCTTCTTCACATAGTCGCGCCACAGGGTGGTGAATCGGTCCCGGTTGAGGCCCAGCACGTCGCGCAGCGCGGCGGCCTCCGGGACGCGCCCGGCGGCCCGGTAGAGCCGCACGAGCGCCGGCTCACCGTACCGGTCGGCGACCATCCGGCAGGCGAGCCAGGCCTCCTGGTAGGCCTGGGAGAGCCGCGGGGAGCCGCCGGCGAACTCGGCCGCCGCGGGCAGGGCGTCCGGCGGCCGTCCGGCGGTGACCTCGCGGCGCAGCTCGCCCGCCGCCGACCGGACGCTGATCTTGACCCGCCGGTAGCCGACATAGTCGGCGAAGCCCTCGATGAGCCACAGCGGGGTGCGCCGGTCGCGGGCGCCGCCGGTGGCGACGTGGGTCAGCTCGTGCGTCAGGACGACGTCGCGGCCGAGTCCGTTGAGGCGGCCGAAAGTGCCGGGGGAGACGATGACCCTGTCCTCGCCCCGGCCGCCGGTGGACGGCGCCGGGGACGTTCCGGGAGGCGTGGGGGGCCGTTCCCCCTCGTCCCGCTCGATTCGCGCGGGGGGCACGACGGTGGCGAGCGCGGCGATCTGCCCGAGGCTCTGGCCGGGCCCGGCCAGGGCGGAGGCGAGGTCCGTGCCGGCGGGGACGAGCGCGACGACCCGCTGGGCCCACCCCTTGCCGACGACGCCCGTGACGACCGGCGCGGCGGCGTCCAGCCGCTTGGCGATGCCTTCGAGGCCGGTGGTGTCGCCTATGACGAGGCTGGCGCGGCCTTTGACCACGGTCAGGGGGCCGCCGTCCCAGATGTCGGCGTCGTCCTTGAAGCCGTGCGCCGTCCCATCGCCGACGATCGTCCAGGTGCCGGAGCCGGGGGCGAGCGTGAGGTAGCGGGTGCGGCTCACGTAGCCCTTGTCGAAGCCCCGTAGCTTGTAGCGCACCTCCAGGCGGACCACTGCGCTCTCGTCGTCCACGGCCTGGGTGCCGGAGATGAGCTCCTGCCAGCCTTCCAGCGGGAGCTTGCGGAGGTTGCCGTATATGCGGGCCTGGACGTCCTGGAACGCCTTGGGCGCGTCGCCCACTGTGGCGAGGAACGCGATGCGGTCGCCGTCCCGCACGGCACGGGCGCGGTTGGCGAGGGTGGCACGGGCGGCGTCGAGGCTGAACGGCGCGGCGGCCCTCGGAGTGCGGGCGGGCGACGCCGCGTCGCCGCCGGACCGGACGCCGAGCAGGCCGGCGCCTCCCGCGGCCAGCACGGCGGCCCCGCCCGCGCCCAGAGCGAGAGCCCTGCGCCGCGTCACGGGACCGCCGTGCTCCGGACCGCCGTGCTCCGGACCGTCCTCCATGGGCGTGATCCTATGCAGCCCGCGTCGTCCGGGGGCTCATCACGGCTTGTAGCCGGGGTATCCGTAGCCGACGATGTCGTCGACCGGACGCTCCTTGATCCTGACGGCGTTGCCGGTGTTGCCCTCGACGGCTTCGATCGTGCCGTCGTCGACCTTCTTGACCACCATGCCGACGTGCCGGATGTCCTCGACGTCCTTGCTGCCGTCCCAGGCGTAGAAGACGATCGCGCCCGGCCTCGGGTCGGTGCCCCAGCGGCCGTGCTCCTGGAACCAGCGGGCGTGGGCGACGGTCCAGGCGTCGCTGCCGATCTGGTCGGTGAAGCCGATCTGCTCGCCGATCCAGGAGATGAACATGTCGCACCACTGTGCGTCGCCGTACTCGCTGATGGAGCCGCCGTCGCGGGCGACGGTCTCCCCGGCGCGCGCGGTGCCCATGTACCACTTCTGGAACTTGGTCTCGCCGCCGCTGTCCTCTTCCACACCGACCTGGGACTTGGCGAGCTTGATGGCCTCGTCGGCGGTGGGCCGGGCATCCCCGGTCTTCTGGGGGGCGGCCTTCGGGCGGTCCTGGGTTTCCTGTGCGGGGGACGTCCGGGGCTCGGCCTTGGACGTGCTCTTGGCCGGACCCTTGCCCGCCTTCTTGGCATCCGCCTTCTTGACGGGGGCGGCACCGGCCGCCGCGGCCGTCGCCGGGGCGGAGCCGAACGGCAGGACGGACGCCTGCGCGGTGGCCGCCGCGGTACCGAGGACGGCGGCGCCGACGATTACGCCGCCGGTCGTCCGCCATGTGAGGGACAGGGGGCCCGGCTTGCGGTGCCTGCCCGGGACCTTCTTGCAATGTTCGCGTGGCAAGGGGGGATCTCCTCGACTTCCATGCCGCCTACCGGGTTAGCTGACGGGTTCGGGCCTGGAAGGCGCCCTACGGCCCGCGGGCAGGCCGATTCACCCCGAAAGAGAAAGGACACGATGGGTCCCCGGCTCCGCGTCCGGTGCGCGTGCGCACGGCGGTCCGCGGACTCGGCGGTGGCGTGCCCGGGGGACGGGCACACCGGTTTCGGATGGGGGCTCGCACGGGCGGAGGCGCCCGCGGAGTGCAGGGGGGGTCCGGGCGTGGCCGCACGACGGGCGGCCACGCCCAGGTAACGCTGCGGAACTCACTCCTTCGCTCTTCCAGACGCCTACCGGGTTAGCTGACGGGTTCGGGCGTGGAAGTGGCCCTACGGCGGCTCTCACCGGGGGTGGGAGAGACACGCCGATTCACCCCGGGTGCCGGAATGCCCGTCCGGGAGGTCTCCCGGACTCCGGCGATGTGGGTCCCCGGTTCCGCGCTTCGGCGGATTCGGCGCTGCCGCTGCGATCCTGGGGGCGAGATGGGGCCCGGCGCGGGACCTGTCTCCCGCGTGCGAACGAGCGGCGCCTGATGTTGTGTGCGGACGCCGGCCCGGTTCCGGGGGCGTCCGGGGTTGCCTGACCCGGGGGAACCGCCGTGGCTGCGCGCTCAGCGCCATGCACGCCGTGAGCGTGCGCACGGTGGCCCGGGTCGGCCGTGCGGTCCGCGTGGGACCGCTGTGCGGCACCGTCCGGTGCCGCGGGGGCGACGCGTGGGTCGTGCCGCCCGGGTGGCGGCACATGGCTCGTGCCGCCGTCACGCGGCGGACGAACGCGCCGCGCGGGGTCGGGGCGCCTGGCGGGCGCCGCGGGGCTACGGCGCCTGGAGGGCGCCGTGAGTGGTGACAACGTACCAAAGCCCCAACAGAAGGCAAACCCCTACAAAATTAACAACGGACCAGGTCAAGCCTGGTCCGTTGCGAAAAGAGAGCTCCGTTACGCCCTCCGCGGGGCGTGGGACGGGGCCGTCAGGGGCGTCCGGCGCCGTAGTAGTTGCTCAGGTAGTAGCCCGAGGTGATGTCGCTGATCTTGACGACGTCGCCGGTGTGCGGGGCGTGGATCATCTTGCCGCCGCCGATGTAGAGGCCGACGTGGCCGAGCCCGCTGAAGAACACCAGGTCGCCCGGCTGCAGGTCGCTCCTGGCCACCCGCTTGGTCGCGGCCCACTGCGAGTTCGTGGTGCGGGTGATGCTGACGCCCGCCGCCGCCCACGACTTCATGGTCAGGCCGGAGCAGTCGTAGGAGCCCGGGCCCTCCGCGCCGTACTGGTACGGCTTGCCGAGCTGGGCGTAGGCGAAGTCGAGCGCCGTGCGGGCCGGGCCGCTGGCCGGGCCGTTGTAGGTGCCGCCGGTGCCGCCCGAACCGCCCGAACCGCCGGACCCTCCGCGGCCGCCGCCGGAGGGCGTGCTGGTGCCGAACCGCCGCAGCAGCTTCTTCTGCTTCTCGACTTCCTTGTCGAGCTTGGTCTTCTGGTCCTTCAGCTCCTTGGTCTTGGCCTTCACGTCGTCGTAGGCGGCCTTGGCCTGCGCCTGCTCGCGGCGGAGCCGCTGCGCGGTCGCGAGGAACTGGGTGAGCTGGGAGCTGCGCTCGTGCGACAGGTGCGAGAAGATGGCCGCCTGGTCGAGGATCGCCTGCGGGTCGTTGCTGCCCACGAAGCCGGTCACGTCCGCGGAGTCGCCGTTCTTGTACGCGGCGGCGGCCATCTGGGCGATCTTGGAGCGCTGCTCCTCGAAGGCGGTCTCCTCCTGCTTGCTCGCCTTCGTCGCGCTGTCGAGCTTCTTCTTGGCGACCTTGAGCTTCTCGTTGAGCTGGTTGTACTGCTCGACCTTCTGGTCCATCTGCTCATTGAGCTGGTTCAGCTTCTTCTGGACCTGCGTCTTGGTCGGCTTGGGCTCGGCGTGCGCCACCATCGGGGGCGCCATGAGGGAGGCGGTCACGGTCAGACAGGCGGCGGCCGCCAGACGACGGGAGGCGCCTCTGGTCGCGGGGCCACCTCTCCGGTCACGCTTCTGCGCTGGTACCCCGTTGAGATCCTTGGCCACGATGGGTCTCGCCCTTCTCGTCCACGACATCAGCGGACGACACTAGCGAGGGGGGACAACCGTCACAACCGATTCGTCACTCTTTGATGGACATCGAGAAGCATCATCTACTTTTCGTGACGCCATGATCACAGATGGCAAGGGTTTCTTTGGCGGCCTCAGGGGTTCCTATGACCGGCCCAGCCGCCGCAGCAGCAGGGTGGACGGGCAGGGCCGGGCATCGGCGCGGCGGGCCCCGTCGGCGACCTCCCGGTCCGAGGACACCACCACCACGGGACGGCCCGACGGCTCGGCCCGCACCAGCTCGCCGATCAGCTCGTCCGCGGTCTGGCCCGGGGCGCTGAACCGTACCCGGACGCCGCGCGGCGCCGCGACCGCCACCGGCGTGTCCAGCTCCGCGCCGTCGAACACGCACGTCACCTCGGCGCGGGTCTGCGCCGCCAGCCCGCCGAGCCCGGACACCAGCCGGTTGCGCTGATCCGCCAGCGGCAGTTCCCCGTAGCCGGTCTTCGTGACGTTGTAGCCGTCCACCACCAGATGCACCTGCGGCAGGGTCAGCAGCCGGTCGAGCAGCTGCGGGTCGCTGTCGGACAGCGCCCGGCCGGGCAGCGCCCGATGCGCGAGCCGGTCCGGCTCCAGCCCGCCCGCCGCGTCCGCGGGACGGCCGATGGTGGAGGGCAGCGCCAGTTCCCGGCGGATGCCCTGCGCCGCGTCCACGAGCGTGTCGAGCAGCATCCGCAGCCGGACGTCGTCGACGTTGCGCCCCTCGCGCGCGGCCCGTCTGGCGGCCTCCGCGTTCGCCTCCGCGTGCGCGGTGCGGGCGCGCAGCCTGCGCAGCTCCTTCTCGGATGCGGCGGTCGACTCGCGGGCGGCGGCCAGTTCCCGCTCGGCCCGCTCGGCGGCCGCGTCCGCGCGCTCCTCCGCCGCCCTGAACCGGGTGCGGGCGTCGTGCAGCTTGTGGCGCAGCCCGGCCACCTCGGCCTTGGTCTCGCGCAGCTCGGCGCGCAGCTTGTCCAGCTCGGCGGAGCGCGCGGCGCGGGCGGCGGCCAGCTCCTCCTTCAGCGCGGCGACGCGGCGCTCGGCGGCCTCCTCCTCCGACGCGGTCGCGGAGCGCTCCAGTTCCGCGCGTGCGGACTCGACGAGCACCGTCCAGCCCGCGGGCCGCAGCAGGTAGGCCAGCACCGCCACGCGCACCGGGTCGGCGGCGGGCGGCACCCGCCCGCCCTCGACCACCTCGACCAGGTCGGCCTGCGTCTCCCGCAGCGGCTCGGCGACCCGCTCCCGGAAGCCGGAGTCCTTCTCCAGCGCCGCGGCGATGTGCTGCCCGGCGAGCTTGGCGCGCTTGCGGCGCTCGAACCGCGCGAACCGGCGCAGCGGCGCGGGGACCTCATCGGCGGGCAGCGACCCGATCAGCTCGGCGGCGGCCTCCACCACGCTCTGCCGCACGGGTTCGGGAAGGGGCCGGTCAAGATGCTCTTCCCGGTGGGGCTGATGGGCCGGCTCCCCGGAACACGCCGGCTTCTGCCCGGACTCCACGCCGCCGGGGGTCGCTTCGGGGCCGCTGTCGATGATCCCGCTCCTTCCGGGCTGCGCCGCCGGTGGGCTGTGTCTTCCCGAGCACCCACGCCTTAACCGGCATTCGACCAGGGCGAACGTGTCATCGGACCGAGCGCGCCGGGCTCCCCCCTGACCGTCCCGCGGCCCCCGCCCGGCGGGACGTGCCGGCGCACCTCAACCCTAGCGGCCCGGGGTTGTGTCGGTGGTGTCCTCTACGGTCGCGCACATGACGGCTGCGCACGGGGTTCAGGGGACGCTGGACGACCTCGGCACTCCGCTCTGCGAGGTCACCTTCGTGGTGGTCGACCTGGAGACGACGGGCGGCTCGGCCGCGGACTCGGCCATCACCGAGATCGGCGCGGTGAAGGTGCGCGGGGGAGAGGAACTCGGCGAGCTCGGCACGCTGGTCGACCCCGGCGGGCCCGTCCCGCCGTTCATCACCGCGCTGACCGGCATCACCACGGCGATGGTGACGGCCGCGCCGCGCATCGAGTCGGTGCTGCCCGCGTTCCTGGAGTTCGCGCGCGGCTGCGTGCTCGTGGCGCACAACGCCCCGTTCGACATCGGCTTCCTCAAGGCCGCCTGCGCCGCGGGCGGCCACGCCTGGCCCGCGTTCCCCGTCATCGACACCGTGGACCTGGCGCGGCGCGTCCTGTCCCGGGACGAGGTGCCCAACTGCAAGCTCGGCACGCTGGCCCGGTTCTTCCGGACGTCCAACGAGCCGACGCACCGCGCCCTCGCCGACGCCCGCGCCACCGTCGAGGTCCTGCACGGCCTCATCGAGCGGCTCGGCTCGTTCGGCGTCACCTCGCTGGAGGAGATGCGCGGCTTCGCCAAGGCGCCCACCCCCGAGCAGCGCCGCAAGCGGCATCTCGCCGACGGCGTGCCGAGCACGCCCGGCGTCTACCTGTTCGAGGACCGCGCCGGCGAGGTGCTCTACGTCGGCAAGAGCGGCGACCTGCGCTCGCGCGTGCGCAGCTACTTCACCGGTTCGGAGACGCGTCCGCGCGTCCGCGAGATGGTGGGGCTCGCCGAGAACGTCCGCACGATCGTGTGCGCCACCGGCTTGGAGGCCGAGGTCCGCGAGCTGCGGCTGATCGCCGAGTACAAGCCGCGCTACAACCGCCGTTCCAAGTTCCCCGAGCGGGTGATCTGGCTGAAACTGACCGTGGAGCCGTTCCCGCGACTGTCCATCGTCCGGGAGTGCCGCGCCGACGGCGCCCGCTACCTCGGGCCGATCTCGTCCCGGCGGCAGGCCGAGGAGGCGCGCGCCGCGCTGCACGAGGCGATCCCGCTGCGCGAGTGCACCCAGCGGCTGACGCCCCGGCTGATCGAGAGCGGCAGGGCGCGCGCGTGCGCGCTCGCCGAGATCGGACGCTGCGGCGCGCCCTGCGACGGCCGCGAGTCCGCCGACGCCTACGCCATGCACGCCGGGACGGCCCGCGCGGTCATGGAGGGCGACGTCCGCCCGGTGGTGGCCGCCGCTCGGGTGCGCATCGACCGGCTCGCCTCCGAGCTGCGGTACGAGGAGGCCGCCGTGCAGCGCGACCGGCTCGCCGCGTTCGTCCGCGCCGCCGCGCGCGGGCAGCGGCTCGCCGCGCTGGCCCGGCTGCCGCAGCTGGTGGCGGCCCGTCCCGCCTTCGACGGCGGCTGGGAGCTGTCGGTCGTCCGGTACGGGCGGCTCGCCGCCGCCGGGACGGTCCCGCCGGACGCCCGGCCCCGCCCGTACGTGGACGCGCTCATCGCCACCGCCGAGACCGTCTTCCCGCCCGCGGGGGAGGCGCCCGGCGGCGTCGCGCTCGGCGCGCCGCCGTCGGCGGGCGCGACCGCCGAGGAGATGGAGTGCGTGCTGCGCTGGCTCGACCTGCCCGGCGTCCGGCTCGTCGAGGTCGACGGCGCGTGGACGTGCCCGGTCCACGGCGCCGAGGGGCTGCGCGAATGGATCGACCGCGCCTACGACAGGGCGTACGAGCGGCACGAGCCGTCCCATCCGCGGGCCGCCCGCCCACTAAGGTGAAGACGTGGCCCTGCCCCTCTACGACAGCCAGCCGGCCCGGCGCGTCCCCTGGGTGACGTACCTGCTGATCGCGGTGAACGTCGTGGTCTTCCTGATCACCCCGATGTCGCGCTTCGCCACCTGGTACGGCGAGGGCGCGGTCCGCGAGTGCAGGGCGACGCAGTTCACGTTCGAGTACGGCGCGGTGCCCAAGGAGCTGACGACCGGCGACCAGCAGCCGCTGCCGTCGGACGTCGCCCGCGACTGCGGGCCCGCGACCTTCCACAAGGCGCCCTGGACGTCGGCGTTCACCTCGATGTTCCTGCACTCCGGCGCGCTGCACCTGCTGGGCAACCTGGTCTTCCTGTTCGTCGTCGGCATGGGCGTCGAGGACCGGCTCGGACGGTGGCGCTATCTGCTCAGCTACCTGTTCTTCGGGCTCGTCGCCGTCTACGGGTTCGCGTGGACGTCGCCCGGCTCGGCCGTCCCGCTCATCGGCGCGTCCGGGGCGATCGCGGGGGTGATGGGCGCCTACGTGATCCTCAATCCGCGGGGCCGCGTCGTCAGCTGGGTGCCGCCGGTCATCGTGATCCGGCTGCCGGTGTGGGTGGTGCTCGGGTACTGGTTCATCCTGCAGTGGCTGTCGCTGGGCAGCGAGGAGAAGAGCAACGTGGCCTACACGGCGCACATCTACGGCTTCGCGGCCGGCGTGGTCTTCGCCCTCCTCGCCCGCCGCGCGGGCCCGTCCCGCCGCCTGGCCGCGCTGAGCCGCGGCTAGTACTTCCCGGTAGGGTCGAAGCGTCCGAATCTGCGGGGAGGGTGAAGTGGTCACTGCGATCGTGTTCGTCAAGGCCGACGTCGCGCGCATCCACGAGGTGGCCGAGACGATCGCCGCGCTGGACGGCGTCAGCGAGGTCTACTCCATCACCGGGGGCCACGACCTCATGGCGATGGTCCGGGTGCGCCGCCACGAGGAATTGAACGACATCATCCCGGGCCGGCTCAACAAGGTCGAGGGCGTCATCGGTACCGAGACCCATATCGCCTTCCGCACCTACTCCCAGCACGACCTGGAACAGGCATTCGCGTTGGGCCTCCCCGACGCCGACTAACGCATCGCCGCGTTGCCCGTTGAAGGAGGGCCTGCAAGGCCCGACGCCGAGGGCGACGCAATCAACCCGCGCCGAGGGCGATGCAATGGACTCCATCCCCGCAGGGGAGGGTGTTGTAGCCGGGGCTTTCGCGGTAGACGGCGCCCGGGGGCCAGTGCGCGGTGTTGGACGCCATGACGCGGCCGGGGGCGTTGACGACGAACGCGGGCGCCGGGATTTCGCGCAGCGCGGGGACGATCTCGTTCTCGAACGTCCGGGCGAACACGTCGGCGGCGGCGACGCCGGCGAACGTCCCGGCGGCGTGGACGGGCGCCGACAGGGTCAGGACGTACTCGTCGCTGCACAGGTAGTCGACGTAGGGGCCGCAGACGGTCCGCTCGGCGCCGTCCTCCGGGCCGGTGAACCACTCCCAGCGCGTGTAGTCGTACAGGGCGCTGCTCTCGGGGTTCAGGTCGCGCAGCAGTTGGGCGGGGCGGCCGCCGGGGCCGGCCTGCCACCATTCCATGTACCAGGCGGCGTCGGCGAGCAGCTGGGGCGCGGCGATGAAGCCGAGGCCGCAGATGAGCGGGCCGAGCCGGGCGGACAGCAGCGGGCGCAGCGGGGCGAGGTCGGCGCGGACGGGGGCGCGGCCGGTGCGGTGGACGTCCTCCAGGCACCGGGCCGTCGCGTCGCGGACCCGGGCCACGGTCGCGAAGACGTAGTCCAGGGTCGCGCGGACGTGCGCCGCCGCCGCGCCGACGGCCGGTGGCTCGGCGGGCATGGGTCCCCCTCAGAGTGCGAGCCGTCGTTCAATGAGACGTTCTACCGCATTCAGGACGTGACTTTCAGCCACCTCGCGGGCCCGGGCGTCGTCGGCGCCCTCGATGGCGTCGACGAGCCCGGCGTGTTCGGCGTCCACCCGGCCGCGCCGGGCCCGCAGGTCGTGCACGGCCCAGATCAGCGGGCCGATCTCGGCCTGCAGCCGGATCTCCTCCCGGGTGAGCCGGCCGGACTGGGACGCGGCGGCGACCTCCAGGTGGAGCCGGCCGTCCAGCCTGCACATCCCGGCGCCGGGCTCGGTTTCCGCCATGTCGTCCAGGGTGCGGCGCAGCCGCCGGACGTCGGCGGGCAGCGAGCGCAGCGCGGCCAGGCGCGCGGCGGCGCCGGCGATGGCGGCGTAGTGGTCGCCGAGGTCGCGGAGTTCTTCCGCGCTGAGCGAACGGAGCCGCTCGTCGAGATCGAATGGCCTGGCCGGGGCGCGGACGAAGCTTCCGCCGCCGCGCCCGCGCCGGGTCTCGATGAGCCCCTGTTGACGCAAGGCCATCAACGCTTCGCGTAGTGTGACCGTTGAGACACCGAGATGTGCCGCGAGGTCGGTTTCGCTCGGCAGATGCTCGCCGTCGCCGAGGAGCCCGAGCGCGATCGCGTCGCTCAGCCGCCGCACGACGGCGTGCACCCGTGCGGTGTTGTCGACGGGAGCGAACACGACGAGATGCGCGCTGTCCATGGCCCCCTCCCGGTGTTAACACAGTGATACCGGAACATCACTTGAACTTAAACTTATGAATCCATATGTTTTCGTTATGCCGGTGACAGCGGTGAGGATCCGCGATCTGCGTAAGACCTTCGGCCCCGTCGAGGCGGTGGCGGGCGTCGACCTCGACATCGGGGACGGCGAGTTCTTCTCCATGCTGGGCCCGTCCGGGTCCGGGAAGACGACCGTGCTCCGGCTCATCGCGGGCTTCGAACGCCCGACGTCCGGGACCATCGAACTCGGCGGCACGGACGTGACGGCGCTCGCGCCGTTCGACCGCGACGTCAACACCGTCTTCCAGGACTACGCGCTGTTCCCGCACATGGACGTGCTCCGCAACGTCGAGTACGGCCTCAAGGTGCGGCGGGTGCCGCGCGCGAAACGCCGCGAGCGGGCGCTGGAGGCGCTGCGCGGCGTCCGCCTGGACGGGATGGAGTCGCGCCGTCCCGCCGAGCTGTCGGGCGGCCAGCGCCAGCGGGTGGCGCTCGCCCGCGCCCTGGTGAACGAGCCGAAGGTCCTGCTGCTGGACGAGCCGCTCGGCGCGCTCGACCTGAAGCTGCGTGAGGAGATGCAGGTCGAGCTGAAGAGCCTGCAACGGCGGGCCGGCATCACGTTCGTGTTCGTCACCCACGACCAGGAGGAGGCGCTGACCCTGAGCGACCGGGTCGCCGTCCTCAACGGGGGCAGGGTCGAGCAGGTGGGCACGCCCGCCGAGGTGTACGAGCACCCCGCGACGGAGTTCGTGGCGGGATTCGTGGGGACCTCCAACCGGATCGACGGCGTTTGCGTCCGGCCGGAGAAGATCCACGTCGACACCGAGACCGGCGCCGGCGCGAGCGCGCCGGACGCCGGGGACCGGCACGCCTTCGGCACGGTCGCGGAGGTCGTCTACGCGGGCGCGGTGACCCGGTTCGTGATCGACCTGGAGTCGGGGGACCGGGTCGTGGCGCTGCAGCAGAACCTGCGGACCTCCTCCATGGACGTGCTGGGCCGGCGCGGCGCCCGCGTCCGGATCGGCTGGCACGAAGCGCACGAGTTCCACGTCTCGGGCGCCGGTACGGGTACCGACCCCGCCCCGGCCCCCACCTCCTGATTCACCCCCATCCCCCCGAAATAAGGAGTTCCCCATGTGGTCCACGCGCAAGGCGTTCGCCGTCGCGGCGACGCTCGCGATCGGACTGACGGCCGCCGCCTGCGGCGACGGCTCAGGTGACAAGGCGTCCGGCGCCGGGCAGGGCGGCTTCACCGTCCCGAAGGTCCCGATGCGGCAGTCGCTCGGCGCGGGCGAGGGCGCGGTCAACCTGGTCGCCTGGGCGGGCTACGCCGAGGACGGCTCCAACGACCCGAAGGTCGACTGGGTCACCCCGTTCGAGAAGCAGACCGGCTGCACGGTCAACACCAAGGTCGCCGGGACGTCCGACGAGATGGTGACGCTGATGAAGACCGGCGAGTACGACGCGGTGTCGGCGTCCGGGGACGCCTCGCTGCGGCTGATCGCGTCCGGGACGGTCGCGCCGGTCAACACGGGGCTCGTGCCGAACTACGCCGACGTGTTCTCCGGCCTGAAGATGAAGCCGTGGAACTCGGTGAACGGCGTCTCCTACGGCATCCCGCACGGCCGCGGCGCCAACCTGCTGATGTGGCGCACCGACAAGGTGAAGACGGCGCCCGACTCGTGGGGTGCGGTGTTCGACGCGAACTCGCCGTACAAGGGCAAGATCACCGCCTATGACTCGCCGATCTACATCGCCGACGCCGCCCTCTACCTGATGTCGGCCAAGCCCGAACTCGGGATCAAGAACCCGTACGCGCTCGACCAGAAGCAGTTCGACGCGGCCGTCGGCCTGCTGAAGACCCAGCACGGGCTCATCGGCGAGTACTGGTCCGACTACACCAAGGAGGTCCAGGCGTTCAAGAGCGGCGACTCCGTCCTCGGGACGACGTGGCAGGTCATCGCGAACCTCGCCGAGGCGGAGAAGGCGCCGGTGCAGGTGACGCTGCCCAAGGAGGGCTCCACCGGCTGGTCGGACACCTGGATGGTCGGCGCGAAGGCCAAGCACCCCGACTGCGCCTACAAGTGGCTCGACTGGATCGTGTCCCCGAAGGCGAACGCGCAGGTCGCCGAGTGGTTCGGTGAGGCCCCGGCCAACGCCAAGGCGTGCCAGGAGACCTCGGACAAGAAGTTCTGCGACACCTTCCACGCCACCGACGAGACCTACTTCTCCAAGGTGCACTTCTGGACGACGCCGATCGCCCAGTGCCTGGACGGGCGCACGAACGTCAAGTGCGTCGACTACTCCAAGTGGACCCAGGCGTGGACCACGATCAAGGGATGACCGCCCCCGCCTCCACCGGCGGAGCGGACGCCCGCCCGGCGCCGGGTCCCCGGCGCCGGGCGGCGGCCCTGCTGCACCGCCGTCCGCGGCTGCGGCTGTCGCTGCTGCTGTCGGCGCCGCTCGCCTGGCTGGTCGTCGTCTACCTCGGTGCGCTCGCCGCCATCTTCCTCACCGCGTTCTGGACGACCGACGTGTTCACCGGCGAGGTCGTCCGGCAGTTCACCCTCGCGAACTTCCGGACGCTGCTGGACGAGCCCGTCTACCGGACGGTCGCGCTGCGCAGCCTCGGCGTCGCGGTGGCCGTCACCCTCATCGACACCGCCATCGGCTTCCCCATGGCGCTCTACATGGCCAAGGTCGCAAGGCCCCGGTACCGGCCGTATCTGCTGATCGCGATCCTGGCGCCGCTGTGGGCCGCCTACCTCGTCAAGGCGTACGCGTGGCGGGTGATGCTGCAGCAGGGCGGCCTGCTCGACCAGGTGCTCGAGCCGTTCGGCCTCTCCAGCCCCGGCTACGGCCTCACGGCGACCGTGCTCGTCCTGGCCTACCTGTGGCTGCCGTACATGATCCTGCCCGTCTACACGGGCCTGGAGCGGCTCCCGGACTCGCTGCTCGACGCGTCCGGCGACCTCGGCGCCCGGCCGCTGCGCACGTTCCGCACGGTGATGCTCCCGCTGGTGTTCCCGTCCCTGGTGGCCGGGTCGATCTTCACGTTCTCGCTGTCGCTCGGCGACTACATTACCGTGAAGATCGTCGGCGGCCGCCGGCAACTGCTCGGCAACGTCGTCTACGACAACATCGGCGCCGCCAACAACCTGCCGTTCGCCGCGGCCGTCGCCACGATCCCGGTGGTGGTGATGCTCGGCTACCTCGCCGCGGCCCGCCGCACCGGCGCCCTCAGGGAGCTGTGATGACCTTCTCGCCCGCCGCACGGATCGCACTGCGCGTCCTCATGGCCCTCGGCCTGGCCGTCATCTACGTGCCGCTGCTGGTGGTGCTCGTCAACTCCGTCAACGCCGACAAGACGTTCGGCTGGCCGCCGCCCGGGTTCACCGGACGCTGGTGGGCGCAGGCGCTGGACAACGAGGGCGCCCGGCAGGCCGTCCTCACCAGCGTCAAGGCGGGTCTCGGCGCGACCGCGACCGCCCTCGTCCTCGGCACGATGGCGGCGTTCGCCGTGTCGCGCCACCGCTTCTTCGGCCGGGAGACGGTGTCGCTCGTCGTCGTCCTGCCGATCGCGCTGCCCGGCATCGTCACCGGCATCGCGCTGAGCAACGCCTTCCAGGTCGTGCTGAAGCCGCTCGGCATCGGGCTCGGCCTGTTCACCGTCATCGTCGGGCACGCCACGTTCTGCGTCGTCACCATCTACAACAACGTGCTCGCCCGGCTCCGCCGGACGGGCACCCGCCTGGAGGAGGCGTCCGCCGACCTCGGCGCCGACACGTTCCAGACGTTCTGGTACGTGACGTTCCCGGCGCTGCGGTCCGCGCTGCTCGCCGGCGGCCTGCTGGCGTTCGCGCTGTCCTTCGACGAGATCATCGTGACCACGTTCACCGCCGGTCCGGGCGCGACGACCCTGCCCATCTGGATCTTCAACAACCTGTTCCGCCCGAACCAGGCCCCGGTCGTCAACGTCCTCGCCGCCGCCCTGATCGTCCTGTCGGTCATCCCGATCTACCTGGCCCAGCGTCTCTCCAGCGGCGCCCGGAGCCCCGTCTGACCCCGGGGGGCGACTCCCTGGAACCCCGCCACGGCGCAGGCGATCCGCGTGCCTGCGCCGTGCTCTGGTGACCGAGGTGGCTAGCGCATGCCCTGGCTCGTGTCGATCCAGCGGTCGAGGAGGGTGCTCGTGGCGCCGGAGTCGACGGCCTCGGCGGCGCGGTCGCGGGCGTCCCGGAGGGCGCCGGTGAGCTCGGCGGGGGGCGGAGCGCCCTCGTAGGCGGTGATGAGCGCGGCGGCGTTCAGCAGGACCATGTCGCGAACCGGGCCCCTGGCGCCCGCGAACGTCTCGCGGGCGACCCGGGCGTTGAAGGCCGCGTCGGCGCCGCGCAGGTCCTCCGGCGCGGCCGGCGGGATGCCGAGGTCGGACGGGTCGAACGTCGTCTCCGTCGCCGTCCCGTCGCGGACGACCCACACCGTGGACGTGCCGGTGGTCGTCAGCTCGTCCAGCCCGTCGTCGCCGCGGAACACCAGCGACGAGCAGCCGCGTGCGGCGAACACCCCGGCGATGACGCCCGCCATCCGGGGGTGGAACACGCCGACCGCCTGGGCCGCCGGAAGCGCCGGGTTGGTCAGCGGGCCGAGGAAGTTGAACACCGTCGGCGTGCCCAGCTCGCTGCGCGTCCGCGACGCGTACCGCAGCGCCGGGTGGTAGAGCGGGGCGAAGCAGAACGTGATGCCGAGCTCCTCGGCGACCCGGGCGGTGGCCTCCGGCGGCAGGTCGATGGCGACGCCGAGGTGCTCCAGCAGGTCGGCGGCGCCGCACGAGGACGACGCGGCGCGGTTGCCGTGCTTGACGACCCGGACGCCGGACGCGGCGGCGACCACCGCGGCCATCGTCGAGATGTTGACGGTGTGGGCGCGGTCGCCGCCCGTGCCCACCAGGTCGGCGATGGGCCCCGGCACGTCGATGCGGGTGGCGTTGTCCATCATGCCCTGGGCGAGTCCGGTGACCTCCTCGACCGTCTCGCCCTTGGCGCGCAGTGCGACCGCGAAGCCCGCGATCTGCACGTCGGTGGCCTCCCCGGCCATGATGCTGTTCATGGCCCAGGCGGTCTCCTCGCTGGACAGCGAGTCGCCCGACAGGAGGGCGTTGATCAGTGCGGGCCAGCTGGTGCGCGCGTCCATGTCCCCTACCGGGTCTCGTGGGCCGACGTTGTCCACGGGGTGGTGAAGGCGGTCTCTACAGGGTTCTCAGCGGGTCTACAGGGTGGTGAGGCGGTTCTCGCGGCGCTGCCGCATGAGGCCGGCGAGCGCGCCGGCGAGTGCCATCGGGTCGAGCGGCAGGCCGACGACCGCGTCGGCGCGCGACCAGGTGGCGAGCCAGCCGTCGTCGCGGCGGCCGATGACGGCGAGCACGGGCGGGCAGTCGTACACCTCGTCCTTGGCCTGCCGGCAGACGCCGAGCCCGCCCGCGGGCTGCGCTTCGCCGTCCACGACCATGATGTCGATGCCGCCCTCGTCCAGCCGCGCGACCGCGGCGGGCTGGGTGGCGCACTCCACGAACTCCACCTTCGGGAGGTCGGCGGCGGGACGGCGGCCGATCGCCATCCGGATCTGTGCGCGGGTGTTCGCGTCGTCGCTGTAGACGAGGACCTTCATCGGGGTCTCCGGGGCGGTGCTCATGCACGTGAGGGTACCGGGTCGGGGGCCCTGGGACACCCGCGGGGAACCATATGAGGGGGGTCATGCGTCACTCACGGGACGGGGGCGCAATAATGCTGCCCGTGACAGCATCCGCGATAGAGACAACACCTCACGCACGGGCGAACCGTCCCAATCTGGTAAGCGTGGGGACGATCGTTTGGCTGTCGTCCGAGCTGATGTTCTTCGCGGCGCTGTTCGCGATGTTCTTCACGATCCGCTCTGTGACGATCGGCCAGTCCGGGCATGGCGCATGGCCCGGTGCCCCGCTGGACCTGCCCCTGTCGGCGGTCAACACGACCGTCCTGGTGCTGTCCTCGGTGACCTGCCAGATGGGCGTGTTCAAGGCCGAGGCGGGCCAGGTCGGACGTGACGGCGGCCTGCTGAACTTCAGGCGCTGGGGACTGCGCGAGTGGTACATCCTCTCGTTCCTCATGGGCGCCTACTTCGTCGCAGGCCAGGCCTACGAGTACTTCAACCTCGTCACGCACGACGGGCTGACCTTCTCGTCCTCCGCCTACGGCTCGGTCTTCTACCTGGCCACCGGCTTCCACGGCCTTCACGTCATCGGCGGCCTGGTCGCGTTCCTCTTCCTGCTCGGGCGCACCTACGCCGCCAAGCGGTGGACGCACGAGCAGGCGACGAGCGCGATCGTCGTGTCCTACTACTGGCACTTCGTCGACGTGGTGTGGATCGGCCTGTTCTCCGCCGTTTACCTGCTCGACCTCTGACCTACCCGACGACATGACCCGAACGGGGATTTCCGTGAAAAGGATCACCGCATGGCGACGGCGCCCGTGGGCGGGCTACGCCGTCGTGCTGGCGGCCCTGGTGGCGATCGGCGTGGTCTACGCCGGCTTCTCGCCGCGGACCGACCGCGCCGAGGCGCAGAGCACCGCGCAGGCCGCGGAGGACTTGAAGAACGGGCAGAAGCTGTTCGACAAGAACTGCGCGAGCTGCCACGGGCTGAACGCCCAGGGCACCAAGGACGCCCAGGGCAACGCGATCGCCCCCAGCCTCATCGGGGTGGGCGCCGCGTCGGTTGACTTCCAGGTCAGCACGGGACGCATGCCCGCGGCGAACCCCGGCGCGCAGGTGCCGCGCAAGACGCCGATCCCCACCTTCAACACCTCGATCAAGACCGACTACGAGGAGAAGGACAAGCGGGAGGCCGCCGAGAAGCAGAAGGCCCAGGCCGAGAAGAACCTCGCCGACCTGCGCGCCTACATCGCGTCGCTGGGCGGCGGCCCCGAGGTCCCGCCGGCCTCGGCCGTCGACCCGGCCAAGGGCAATGTGGCGCTCGGCGGGAAGCTGTTCCGCACCAACTGCGCGCAGTGCCACAGCTTCACCGGCCAGGGCGGCGCGCTGACCGGCGGCAAGTACGCGCCCCCGCTGTCCAAGAGCGACGTCACGCCCACCCAGATGTACGAGGCGATGCTGACCGGGCCGCAGGCGATGCCGGTGTTCAACGACACCACGCTGACGCCGCAGGACAAGCAGGCGATCATCTCCTACCTGGTGAAGACCCGCGAGGAGCCCAACCCGGGCGGTAACAGCCTCGGCCGCATCGGCCCGGTGACCGAGGGCCTGGCCGGCTGGCTGGTCGGCATCGGCCTGCTGGTCCTCGCGGCCATGTGGATCACCGCGAAGAAGCCGAAGAAGCTGAAGAAGTCATGAGCGACGACAACAAGGAGACCGCGGGCTCGACCGGCCCGCACGAGCAGGGCGGCCGGCGCGAACGCGTGATCGGCACGCCGTCCCCGGCGCGGGAGAAGGCGCTCCTCGCCGAGGACGACATCTCGGCGCCCGCGGGTGTGGGAGAGCAGCTCGACGAGCGGTCGGCCAAGCGCGCCGAGCGGATCGTCGCCGCGTTCTTCCTGCTCGCGTTCCTCGCCAGCGTGGTGTTCATCGCCTACTTCATCGGCTGGAGCGGCCGCGACGGCGGCATGCACGGCGTCACCGACGCCCGCGAGACCAACTTCTGGCTCGGCGGGACGATGGCGCTGGCGTTCCTCGCGATGGCGGTCGGCGTCACCATCTGGGTGCGCCGGCTGATGACCAGCAAGCCGATCGTCCAGGAGCGGCACGAGCTGGCCGCCGACGAGGCGTCCAGGGCGGCGTTCAACCGCGACTTCCTGGAGGGCGCGCAGGACAGCGGGATCACCAAGCGTCCGCTGCTGCGCCGCACGCTGCTGCTGGC
The DNA here is from genome assembly GCF_001552155.1 of Actinomadura formosensis NBRC 14204. GTDB lineage: Bacteria > Actinomycetota > Actinomycetes > Streptosporangiales > Streptosporangiaceae > Spirillospora > Spirillospora formosensis. Next base: position 41,122 of record NZ_BCQQ01000020.1, read on the forward strand.
CGCGGCGCCGCTCGGCCTGGCCCCGCTGGTGCTGCTGCGCGACCTCGGGCCGCTGCCGGAGAAGAAGCTCCGGCACACCTTCTGGGGCGAGGCGGTCAAGCTGGCGCAGGCCCAGGGCAAGAAGGGCGTCCGCCTGGTCGTGGACGGCACCAACAGGCCGCTCAAGGTCAGCGACTTCGCCACCCCCGGCTCGATGATCACCGTCCTGCCGGAGGGCATAGAGGAGCACCTGCCCGAGGACCAGGTCCTCACCCAGGTCGCCAAGGCGGTCACGATCCTCATCAACGTTCCGCAGGAGCAGTTCAAGCCTGCCAAGGGACGTGAGAACTGGCACGTCAACGGGGTCGTCGCGTACTCCAAGGTCTGCACGCACGTCGGCTGCCCGGCGGCCCTGTACGAGCAGACGACGCACCACATCCTGTGCCCGTGCCACCAGTCCACCTTCGACGCCACCGACGCGGCGAAGGTCATCTTCGGCCCGGCGGCCCGGCCGCTTCCGCAGCTGCCGCTGTCGGTCGAGGACGGTTACATCATCGCGACGAGCGACTATCACGAGCCCATCGGCCCGAGCTTCTGGGAGCGCGGATGAGCGAGGCGACAGCTCCGAAGGCGGTCGAGGCTCCGCTGACGTTCCTCGACGACCGTCTCGGTTCCACCACCTTCTTCAAGCGGAACATGAAGAAGGTCTTTCCGGACCACTGGTCGTTCATGCTGGGCGAGATCGCCCTGTACTCCTTCATCATCCTGCTGCTGACCGGGACGTTCCTGACGCTCTGGTTCAAGCCCAGCATGGGCGAGGTCGTGTACAACGGCTCGTACACGCACCTGCGGGGCGTGACGATGTCCGAGGCCTACGCCTCGACGCTGCACATCAGCTTCGACGTCCGCGGCGGACTGCTCATGCGGCAGATCCACCACTGGGCGGCGGTCCTGTTCATGGCGGCGATCCTGGCGCACATGCTGCGGGTGTTCTTCACCGGCGCCTACCGCAAGCCGCGCGAGCTGAACTGGCTGATCGGCATCGGCATGTTCACGCTCGGCATGCTGGAGGGCCTGTTCGGATACTCCCTCCCGGACGACCTGCTGTCCGGCACCGGCCTGCGGATCACGCAGGGCGTGGCGGAGTCGATCCCGGTGGTCGGCACGTATCTCTACATGTTCCTGTTCGGCGGTGAGTTCCCCGGCCAGGACATCGTGCCGCGGCTCTACATGCTGCACATCCTGCTGATCCCGGGTCTGCTGCTCGGCATGGTCACCGCGCACATGATGATCATGTGGGTGCAGAAGCACACGGCGATGCCGGTGAAGAACCAGACCGAGCACCAGGTGTACGGCTACCCGTTCTACCCGGTCTTCATGGCCAAGACGGGCGCCTACTTCCTGTTCACGTTCGGTGTGCTGGCGCTGCTGGGGGCGTTCGCGCAGATCAACCCGATCTGGCTGTTCGGCCCGTACGACCCCGGTGCGATCTCCTCGGGCTCCCAGCCCGACTGGTACATGGGGCCGCTGGAAGGCGCGCTGCGCATCATGCCGAACTGGGAGATCACCGCACTGGGGCACACGCTCAGCCTGAACGTGCTGATCCCGGCGCTGGTGCCGCTCGGCATCATCTTCGGCGGCGCCGCGGCCTGGCCGTGGGTCGAGGCGTGGGTGACCGGCGACAGGCGGCACCACCACGTCAACACCCGGCCGCGCAACGCCCCGGTCCGCACCGCGACCGGCATGGCCGCCGTCGCCTTCTACGGGCTGCTGTGGCTCGCCGGCGCGAACGACATCCTGGCCGACAAGTTCCACATCTCGCTGTTCGCGACGACGTGGTTCTTCCGGGTCATGGTCTTCGTCGGGCCGTTCCTGGCGTTCATCATCACCAAGCGGATCTGCCTCGGCCTGCAGCGCAAGGACGCCGACGTCATCGGGCACGGCGTGGAGAGCGGCGTGATCATGATGTCGCCGGAGGGGAAGTTCTCCGAGCGGCACGAGCCGGCCCGCGACGAGGAGAAGCAGGTCATCCTGTCCAAGGAGAACGCGCGGCTCCAGCCGCCGGCGCGGGACGCCCGCGGCATCCCGGCGCCCGGCGCCAAGGGCCCGCTCGGGCACCTGCGCGCGCGGCTCAACCGCGCGTGGACCTTCGACGACATCCCCGTCGAGGAGCACGGGCACGGCGAGCAGGAGGAGATCGAGGGCGGCCGCACGTCGCAGGAGATCAGTCACTGACCGCCGCACGGCGCTAGGAGAGGCCCGTCACCGTCCGCGGTGGCGGGCCTCTCCTATGCTGGCGGGCGATGACCAAGACCCTGTTCGTCACCAATGACTTCCCGCCTCGTCCGGGCGGTATCCAGGCGTTCGTGCACGGCCTCGCGTCCCGCCGTCCACCGGGGTCGGTGGTCGTGTACGCGCCGGCGTGGAAGGGCGCCGCGAAGTTCGATGCGCGGCAGCCGTTCCCGGTCGTCCGGCATCCGGGCTCGCTGATGCTGCCGGAGCCGGGCGTGCTGCGCCGGGCCGCGGACGTGCTGCGCGCGCAGGGCTGCGACTCGGTCGTGTTCGGCGCGGCGGCGCCGCTCGGGCTGCTGGCCCCGGCGCTGCGGCGGCGCGGGGCCGGGCGGCTCGTCGGGATCACCCACGGCCACGAGGCGGGCTGGGCGGCGCTGCCGGTGGCACGGCGCCTCCTGCGCCGCATCGGGGACGATCTGGACGTGCTGACCTACCTGGGCGAGTACACGCGGTCCCGGATGGCGCGGGCGCTGTCGCCGGACGCGGCGGCGCGGATGGCGCGGCTCGCCCCCGGTGTGGACGAGAAAGTCTTCCACGCGGGCGCGGGCGGCGAGGAGATTCGGGCGCGGCACGGGCTGGCGGGGCGTCCCGTGGCGGTGTGCGTGTCCCGGCTGGTGCCGCGCAAAGGGCAGGACGCGCTGATCCACGCATGGCCGCACGTCCTTCGGCGGGTGCCGGACGCGGCGTTGCTCCTTGTCGGCGGCGGGCCTCACCGCGCAGAGCTGGAGCGCCTGGCCGCGTCCCTCGGGGTGGAGCGCTCGGTCGTCTTCACCGGCGGCGTGCCCTGGGAGGAATTGCCCGCCCACTACGACGCCGGCGACGTGTTCGCGATGCCGTGCCGTACCCGCCGCCGCGGCCTGGACGTGGAGGGGCTCGGCATCGTCTACCTGGAGGCGTCGGCGACGGGCCTGCCGGTGGTCGCGGGCGACTCCGGTGGCGCGCCCGACGCCGTCCTGGCCGGGGAGACCGGGGTCGTGGTGCCGGGCCGCTCGGTCGCCCGGATCATCGATGCCGTCGCCGGCCTCCTGGCGGATCCGGGCCGGGCCCGCGCCATGGGGGACAGAGGCCGCGCCTGGATCGAACGCGAATGGCGCTGGGAAATTCAGGCCGCCCGGCTGGGGCGCCTGCTGACGGGCTGAAATGGCAGGATGCGGCTATGGACATCGAGGATGCTTGGGTCCGCGTTCCGGGGGAGGCCGCCCGGTGGCTGCGCGAGCTGGATCCCGACCACGGCCATTCGGGGTTCGAGCCGCCGCGCCGCCCCGATGCCGCCTGGCTCCTGCACGCGATGTACGTGTGGGAGGAGGGTCTGGTCACCACGACGCACGACGATGTCCACCAGTCGGTGGCGGCGGCGGGGCTGGCCGGGTCGCCGGAGCCGGACGTCCCGGGCGACGTGGGCGACCTGCTGGAGGGCGCGATCGTCACCGGGGTGGAGCTCGGCCGCAGCGGCGACCCGGGCACGGGCTGGCGGCGGTTGCGCTGGCGGGAGCTCGCACGCGGCTTCGGTGAGCCGGTCGTCCCGGAGGGGGCGCTGCCGGGCAGCCGCTGCCTGCGGCAGGGGCATCCGGCGGGAAGCTGGTCGGCGGCGGTCCGGCCGCCCGCGGAGGGCTGCCTGGACCGGGAGGGCTGGTACCGGCTGATCGGGGTGCTGCTGCGGCACAGCCCGTCCGGTGCGGGGACCCGCTGCCTGGCGTACTACTGCCCGCTGGTCACCGCGGACTGGGAGGACGACACCGTCCTCGCGGGCCGTCTCGGTGACGCCGCCGCGCTGTACGACCATCCGGGCCTGGGCAGCTGCCCGTCCGACCTGTGGGCCGAGGACCGCTCGTGGGTCGTCTACTGCGACTGGGATCTGTGGGGGACGAAGGTCGTCGGCCCCACGTCCCTGATCGAGGTCCTGCTGACCGACCCGGAGTTGGAGGCCGTCCGCCTGCCCTGGACCCGCTGACCGGTTCCGCGGACCGCCCCTGCCAAGGTGGGGCGGTCCGCGGAATCCGTCGCTCGAATGCGTGAACATGTCATGGCCTTTGTGCGTACTGCTTTGGAGAGCACAACGGCCACGGGATAAGGCCGGCTCGTACGGATTTTTCGTGCCGTCTCGCTTTTGAGCGGTTCTTGGGGCGTATGCTCCCGAAGTGATCGAGCGGGTTCACCGAGAATCCGTTCCGGAATCGCGGTGGGAGCGGAGCGGGCTCCGACACCGCGGTTCCGGATGTCTCAGCAGGACGGCCGCCGGGCGGGAAGTTCGGCGGCACGGAACCGACCGGCGTTCGCCGAGCCTTTGTCTCCTCCACGGGAGAGGGCATGGCGCGACGCGATATCGGGCATGCGTCCTGGAGCAACACGCGTGTTTCAACGTGGGCGGAGACGCCCGCGCGCCCCTCATCGGGACCGGCGACCGGACAGGGGCGCCGGTCCGAGGAGCCCCAGTGGCCCGAAGGGTCCTGGTGGTCGCAGCAGCCGGACTGGACCGGGCGGGGGCGCAGGGCGTCCCGGCGTGAGCCGAGCCGGCGCGTGATGAAGCGGCGCGAGGCCGGGGCCCGCGCACGCCCGCACCGTCGGGCACGGCCGCGCCCCGGCCCGAAGGCGAGGCCGCCCCGCGGCAGGCACCCCACCGACCGGCTGGGCATCGGCGCGATCACGCTGACCGCCGTCGTCGGCCTGTCCCTGCTCGCCATCGCCGAGCGGGCGCTGCTGGACGGCGGCGCGTCCGGCGCCGTCGGCTCGCATCACTCGATGAAGTCGCCGGAGCCGGGCGCGGACACGCCCGCGCAGCCGCGGCGGCCGTCGCGGCGGCCCCCCGGTGGCGGCGGCACGGGCACGGAGCCGGCCGGGCCGAGCCTGCGGGTGCTCGCCGCGCAGGTGCGCGGGCTCACCCTGGGCGAGCGCGGCGCCGCCGCCCGGCAGGACTACGGCGCCGCGCCGACCCGGCCCCCGATCGTGGGCGCCATCCGGACGAGCACCGACCGGACCTGGGTGTTCGGCACCACCGCGATCCCCGTCCCCGCGTCCAGCACCGCCAGCCCCGAGGTCGCGTTCTACGCGGCCCACTGGGCCGGTGGGCGGTGGCGGGTCGGGCTGTCGGGCGGCAGGGTGTTCGCCGCCCTGCTCCGCACGGTCCCCGCGGATGTGATACCGGTCTCGGAGGCGCGGCTGCTGCGCAGGTACGGGGCGGTCACCGCCGCGCAGGCCGCCGCCCTCACCCACGGCAGGGCGGGCGGCGGGCTGATGCTGCCGTGGAAGATCGGCCAGACCTGGGCGATGACGACCTCGGACGGCTCCACGTCCCCGCGTCCGCTCGGCTCGCTGGCGTTCTCCGGCGGGGACGGCCGCGTCCTCGCGGCCGGCGCCGGCCGCCTCTACCGGTTCTGCGCCGACCCGGCCGGCCGCGCGATGGTCATGCTGATCCACCCGAGCGGTCTCGCGACCACCTACTACCGGCTGCGGGACGTGACCCGGCTGCGCGACGGCACCGCCGTCGGGCGGGGCGCCGTGCTCGGCCGCACCGGCACCACGGTGCCGTGCGGCGGTGCCGGGGCACCCCGCGCCGAGATCGAGTTCGGCCTGCAAGACGGGACCGGTGCGGTCCCGCTGGACGGCGCCGAGATCGGCGGCTGGACGTTCCGGGAACGGGCCAGGCCGCTCCTCGGCTTCGCCGAACGAGGCGCGCTGCAAGTGCTCTCCGGGGGCCTGCTGGCCAACCTCGGCCCCGTCCCCGCGGCGGACGGCCCTTCGTCGCCGTCCCCGTCCTCCGGCGGGCCGCCGAAGGACGGTGCAGGACCGGCCGGCGCCCCGCCGGCGGCCGCAATAGAGAAGAGGAGCCCGAAAGGTGCGAATTCGCAGCAGTGATGATCCCGTGGTGCCCTCCTGGGCGCTGCGCATCGTGCTCGCCGGCGCGGTGCTGGTGCTCATCGGCGCGGCGACCCCGCCGGGAGCGGTCGCGGTCGCGAACGTGCGGTATTTCCTCGACTACTACGCCGGCGTCTTCGCGCTCGTCTCGCTGACGATCGCGGTGATGGGCGGGCTCCTGGCGACCGAGCGGCTGATCCTGAAGATCCGGCACCGGGTGCTCGCGCAGGCCGTGCACCACGCCTGCGCGGTGGTGGCGACGGCGACGCTGGTCGCGCACATCGTGGTGAAGGTCATGGACGGCCTCGCGTCCCCGGTCCAGATCGTCGTCCCGGACGGCGGTGCCATCGGAATCGGCACGATCGCGGCCGAGCTGATGTGCCTCATCGGGCTCACCGGCATGGTGCGCCCGCGGTTCGCGGTCCGCGGCAAGGCGTGGATGTGGCGGTCGCTGCACGTGTTCGCCTACGTCTGCTGGCCGCTGGCGATCGTGCACGGCCTGATCGCCGGCCGGTCCGCGGCGAACTGGGTGGTGCTCAGCTATGTGCTGAGCGCGGTGTTCGTCGTGCTCGCCCTCGTCACCCGCATGGTGGTGGTGTTCAAACCGCGCGAGGTGCACCGGGCCGGCGCCGGGACCGGTGCGTTCACCGGCCCTGACGGGGCCGGCCGGCGCCGTGACCGCCGCATGACGGCCGAGCGCGAGCACGCGCGGGGACGCGCCGCCGCGGCCGCCCGCGACCTCGGCGGACGCGACTCCGGCGACCCCCGGCAGACCGTCACCGACCCGCGCGGCATGCCGGTCACCGGGGCGGCCCGTGACACCGGGGTCCTGCGATGACCTCGGCCGTCACCGTCTCCAGCATCGGCGGCCCCCGGCTGACGCTCGGTTTCGACCGGTTCGACCGGCTGGACCTCGACCGGCATCTGGCGGTGCACGGCAGGCTCCGCGCGCCGGGGCTGGACGACCTGGTCCGCATGGCCGAGCAGGTCGACCTGCGGGGACGCGGCGGGGCGGGCTTCCCGCTCGCGCGCAAGCTGATGGCGGTCGCGGCGCGGGTCGCCCATCCGGCCGCCGACCGGACCGTGCTGCCCGGCGAGAAGGCCGGTGAGCGCCGCTCCAGCGAGGACGTCGTCGTGGTGAACGGTGCCGAGGGCGAGCCGGGCAGTGCCAAGGACAAGCTGCTGCTCCGCCGGGCGCCGCACCTGGTGCTCGACGGCGCGCAGATCGCCGCGTCCGCGCTCGGCACCCGGCGGATCGTGCTGGCCGTCGAGAGCGACGAGGCGGCCCGCTCGGTCCGCGCGGCGATCGGCGAGCGGCGGATGCCGGCCCGGGTCGTCCGGCTGACCGAGCGGTTCATCTCCGGGGAGAGCGGCGCGGTGATCCGCGCGATCAACGGGGAGACGCCGATCCCGCCGGGCGTGAAGGTCCGCGCGTCCGACTCCGGGGTGGACGGCTGCCCGACGCTGCTGTCCAACACCGAGACGTTCGCCCAGCTCGCGGTGCTGGTGTCGCTCGGTCCCGACCTGTACGCCTCGACCGGGACGGACGGCGAGCCCGGCACCACGCTGCTCACGGTCGGCGGGACCCGGGTCGTCGAGGCGCCGCTCGGCACCCCGCTGCGGACCGTCCTCGACCACTGCGAGGTGCCGCCGTCGCCGGGTGTGCTCGTCGGCGGCTACCACGGCATGTGGCTCGATCCGGCCGCCGTGTCGCGGGCGGTGCTGTCGCGCGCCGGGATGCGGCGCGTCGGCGGGACGGTCGGCGCGGGCATCATCCTGCCGCTGACGCGGGGCACCTGCCCGCTCGGCGAGGTCACCCGGATCGCGGCCTACCTCGCGGCGCAGTCCGCCGGGCAGTGCGGCCCGTGCCGGCTCGGGCTGCCCGACGTCGTCCGCTCCCTGCACACGCTCACCGAGGGCACCGGCACGGCGGAGGACGTCCGCCGCGCCGCCGGTGTCGGCCGGGGCCGCGGCGCCTGCACCCACCCGGACGGGACGGCGAAGTTCGTGCTGTCGGCGATGGAGGCGTTCGCCCCTCACATCGACGCGCACCGGTGGGACGGCGGCTGCGGCCTGTCGACCTACGGCGTGCTGCCGCTCCCGGTGCCCGACGGGTCGGAGGGGCGGGTGGCGATCGACTGGAGCCGGTGCGACGGGCACGGGCTGTGCGCCTACCTCGTCCCCGAGCTGATCCAGCTCGACCGGTACGGGTTCCCCGTGGTGCTCGGCACCGACATCCCGCCGTGGCTGGAGAAGGACGTGCAGAAAGCGGTCGCGATGTGTCCCGCCTTGGCGCTCCGCGTCGTCGGGGGGATGCCCCGGACGCCCTCGCGGCGGTGAATTCCCGGGGCGGAAGAACGACATCGGGTGGAAACGATGTGATCCGCACCGGCCGCGTCCGCGCGTGCCCGGCGCCCGGGCGTCCTACGATCGCGGCATGGACATCGTGATCGCGGGCGGGCACGGGCAGATCGCGCTGCGGCTGTCCCGGCTGCTGGCCGCACGGGGGGACACCGTGCGGAGCATCATTCGCGACCCCGGCCACGCCGGGGACGTCGGGGACACCGGCGCCCGGCCGGTGGTGTGCGACCTGGAGTCCGCGGACGCCGCCGAGGTCGCCGGCCACCTCACCGGGGCGGACGCGGTCGTGTTCGCCGCCGGCGCGGGACCCGGCAGCGGCGCGGCCCGCAAGGACACCGTCGACCGGGCCGCGTCCGTGCTGACGGCGGACGCGGCGGAGCGCGCGGGCGTACGCGGCTTCCTGCAGATCTCCGCGATGGGCGCGGGTGAGCCGCCCGCGCCGGGGCGCGGCGAGGCATGGGAGGCCTACATCAGAGCCAAGGGCGCGGCCGAGGACGACCTGAGACACCGCGACGCGCTCGACTGGCTGATCCTGCGCCCGGGGCGGCTCACCGACGACCCGGGCACCGGGCTCGTGCGGCTGGAGGAACCACCGATCGGGCGCGGCGCGGTGACCCGCGACGACGTGGCGGCGGTCATCGCGGCGCTGCTCGGCGCCCGCGACGTCCGGCGCCGTACGCTCGACCTGCTCAACGGCGGCACCCCGATCGCCGACGCCGTCGCCTCCCTGCGCCGGCCCGGCGGTCAGGAGGTGTAGAGGGAGTCGATCTCGGCGGCGAAGTCCTTCATCACCATGTTGCGCTTCACCTTCAGGCTCGGTGTCATGTGGCCGGCCTCCTCGGTGAAGTCGACGCCGAGGATGATGTGCTTCTTGATCGCCTCCGCGTGGCTGACCGACTTGTTGGCCTCGGCGACCGCGGTCTCGACCTCGGCGATGAGATCGGGATCGGTGCGCAGCTCCTCGATCGTCATCGCCGCGGGCTTGCCGTGCCGCGCCTTCCAAGGGCCGAGGGCCTCCTCGTCCAGGGTGACGAGCGCGCTGATGAACTTGCGGCCGTCGCCGACCACGAGGCACTGGCTGACCAGCGGATGCGCGCGGAGCCGGTCCTCCAGCGGAGCGGGCGCCACGTTCTTGCCCGCCGCGGTGACCAGGATCTCCTTCTTCCGGCCGGTGATCGTGAGGAAGCCGCCGTCGTCGAGGGAGCCGAGGTCGCCGGTGTGGAGCCAGCCGTCCTCCAGAGCCTCCTTGGTGGCGGCCTCGTTGTTCCAGTAGCCGCGCAGGACGTTGACGCCGCGGACGAGCACCTCGCCGTCGTCGGCGATGCGGATGTCCACGCCCGGGATCGGCCGGCCCACCGTGCCGATCTTGATCGCGGTGGGGCGGTTGACGCTGGCCGGCGCGGTCGTCTCGGTGAGGCCGTAGCCCTCCAGGATCGTGATGCCGACACCGCGGAAGAAGTGCCCGAGCCGCTCGCCCAGCGCGGCCCCGCCGGACACCGCGTACCGCACCTTCCCGCCGACGGCGGCGCGCAGCTTGCCGTACACGAGCACGTCGAACACCTTGTGCTTCGCCTTGAGCGCGAGGCCGGGGCCGCCCGCGTCCATGGCCCGGCTGTAGGCGATCGCGGTCTCGGCCGCCGCCTTGAAGATCTTGCCCTTGCCCTGCGCCGCGGCCTTCTGCTCGGCGCCGTTGTAGACCTTCTCGAACACGCGCGGGACGGCCAGCAGGAACGTCGGCTGGAAGGACGCGAGGTCGGGCAGCAGGTTCTTGATGTCGCTGTGCCCGAGGACGATGCCGGCCTCGATGGTGGCGACCTGGATCAGCCGGGCGAACACGTGGGCCAGCGGGAGGAACAGCAGGGTGGAACTGCCCTCGACGGCGATCTCGGCGATCGCGCCCTGCACGGCGTTGCGCGCGGTCGACACGAGGTTCCCGTGGGTGATCTCGCAGCCCTTGGGGCGCCCGGTCGTGCCCGAGGTGTAGACGAGCGTGGCGATGTCGGCGGCGGTACGGGACCGGCGGCGCTCCTCGGCCACGTCGTCGCCGACCTCCGCGCCGAGCCGGACGACCTCGTCGACGTCGCCCGCGTCGATGCCCCACACGTGCGCGAGGTCCGCCAGCCGGTCCCGGGCCTCGGTGATCCGCGCCACGTGCTCGGCGGTCTCGGCGAACACGGCCTTGGCGCCGGAGTCGCCGACGATCCACTCGATCTGCTCGGCGGACGACGTCTCGTAGATGGGGACGGAGATCGCGCCGGCCGTCCAGATCGCGTAGTCGAGGACGGTCCACTCCCAGCGGGTCCGCGACAGCAGGCACACCCGGTCGCCGGGCTCGATCCCGGCGGCCACCAGGCCCTTGGCGACCGCGGCGGCCTCGGCCGCGAACTCGGCGGCGGTGACGGCGCTCCACGCGTCGCCGCGCTTTCGGCGCGCCACGATCGTGCCGGGCTCCTCGGCGGCCCGGGTGAAGGGCGCGTCGGTCAGATTGGCGGAGTCGGAAACCTCCACCATCGCGGGGACGCTGAACTCGCGCACGGCCCACTCCCGTAGTCGGTGTTCCAGGTCGGCGGGAAGCCTCCGGGGCTTCCCGCACCCGAATGATACCCATGAGTAGGGATTTCTCCCTGCAACCGATCATGCCCGCCGGGCGGTGCGGGACACGCGCCGCCGGCTTAACGGCACGGCAAAGACCGCCCGCCCCGGCGCACTCGTTCTCCCGGGTGGTCCGCCCCATTAGAGTCGGTTCATGAGGATCCACGTGGTGAGCGACGTCCACGGCCGCGCGGACGCGCTGACGAGCGCGGCGGACGGCGCCGACGTCCTCATCTGCCTGGGCGACCTGATCCTGTTCATCGACTACCACGACCACGGGCAGGGGATCTTCGCCGAACTGTTCGGACAGGAGAACGCCGCCCGCTTCATCACGCTGCGCACCGAGAAGCGCTTCGACGAGGCGCGGGCGTTCTCCCGGAGCCTGTGGGCGTCGCTGGACGGCGACGCGTGGCCGCACATCGAGCGCGCGGTCGACCGGCAGTACGCCGACCTGTTCGCGGCCATGCCGGCCCCGGCGTACCTGACGTACGGCAACGTCGACGTCCCGCGCATGTGGGGCCCCCATCTGCGCGAGGGCCACCATGTCCTCGACGGGCAGACCACCGAGATCGGCGGGCTGCGGTTCGGGTTCGTCGGCGGCGGTCTCCGCACCGAGTACCGCACCCCCTACGAACTGGACGAGGAGACGTTCGCCGCCAAGGTCGAGGCCGTCGGGGAGGTGGACGTGCTGTGCTCGCACATCCCGCCCGCCGTCCCCGAACTGCTGTACGACACGGTGGCGCGCCGGTTCGAGCGGGGCAGTGAGGCGATCCTGGACGCGGTCCGCCGGACGCAGCCGAAGTACATGCTGTTCGGGCACGTCCACCAGCCGCTCGCGAGCCGGATCCGGATCGGCCGCACCGAGTGCGTGAACGTCGGGCACTTCCGCGCCCGCGGCGTTCCCTACGTCCTGACGGTGTGACGGATACCGTCTCTACGAAGAGCGGGTCCGGCCGCGGGCCCGACGACAGCCGGAGGGAGACGCAGATGGCGGACCGCACCAGTTCCTCCATCACGGTCAAGGCGGGCAAGGCCGAGATCATGGCGGTGATCGCCGATCTGGAGGCGTACCCGCGGTGGGCGAGCGGCATCCGCGAGTTCACCGTGCAGGAGACGGGGGAGGACGGCCGCGCGAAGCGCGCCAGGCTGACCTTCGACGGGGGCCCGTTCAGCGACACGGTCGGGCTCGCCTACGTCTGGGAGGGCGACGACCGGGTCACCTGGGAACTGGTGGAGCCGGGCACGGTCGTCACCGGCCTGCACGGCACCTATGACCTCGTCGAGGAGGGCGGCGTCACCGAGGTGACCTACGAGCTCGCCGTGGACGTCCGCATCCCCATGATCGGCATGGTGAAGCGCAAGGGCGAGAAGCGGATCATCGACTCGGCCCTCAAGGGCCTCAAGCGGCACGTCGAGCGCTGAACCCGGCACGGGGAGGCGGGTACCGTGCACGCCGGTGACAGATGGATGATGGAGCCATGAGCGACGACGCGGGCAGCGTATGGGACCGTGCCATCGCCGCCGAGGCGGGCCCGGAACCGGCCGCCGGGCCGGCCGCTCCGCCGGACGCTCCGCCGGACGCGGAGCCGGACGCGGTGCGGCACCTGTGCGAGGCCGGGCGATCGCTGCTCGCGGCCGCGCGGGACGCGGCGGCCGCGCTCGACCGGACCCGGCCCTTACCCGGGAGGGAGAACCCTCCGGCTGAGGCGTCGAAGCGCCCGCGGGCGGGTACGTCCGATCGGTCGGGACGTGCGGAGCCGGGCGAGCCGTGGGCGGCCGCCACCGGCGGTCCCATCGACATCGGGTAGCGCGCAGTGGCTCCAGCCGGGCCGCGCGAGGAGGAGGAAGTGCTACATGGCCCTGACCATCGGCGTGGATGTGGGCGGTACGAAGGTGGCCGCGGGGGTCGTCGACGACCGGGGAACGATCCTGGAGAAGGTCCGCCGGCCCACCCCCTCGACGAACCCCAAGGAGACCGCCAAGACCATCGCCGAGGTCGTCGACCTGCTGAAGGGCAAGTACGACGAGGTGTCGGCCGTCGGCCTCGGCACCGCGGGCTTCGTCGACGAGGACCGTTCCACCGTGCTGTTCGCACCCAACCTCGCCTGGCGGGACGAGCCGATCAAGGAGAAGGTGGAGAGCCTGGTCGGGCTGCCGGTCGTCGTGGAGAACGACGGTAACGCGACCGCGTGGGGCGAGGCCCGGTTCGGCGCCGGCCGCGGCGAGGACTTCCTCGTCCTGGTGGCGCTCGGCACCGGCATCGGCGGTGGCATCATCCTGGGCGGCGAGCTGTACCGGGGCCGGTTCGGCATCGGCGCCGAGATGGGGCACTTCCGGGTCGTCCCGGACGGGCGCCGCTGCGGCTGCGGCAACCGCGGCTGCTGGGAGCAGTACGCGAGCGGCAACGCGCTGGTCCACGAGGCCCGCGACCTGGCCCGGGTGGCGCCCGCGATGGCGGGGCGGCTGCTGGAACTCGGCGGCGGCCGGCCGGAGGGCATCAGCGGACCGGAGGTGTCGCAGGCGGCCCGCGAAGGCGACAAGGCGGCGCTGGAATGCTTCCGGACCATCGCGCACTGGGCGGGGCAGGGCCTCGCCGACCTCAGCGCGATCCTGGACCCGGGCGCGTTCATCATCGGCGGCGGCCTGTCGGACGCCGGCGACCTGCTGCTCGACCCGGTCCGCGCCGCGTTCGAGGACGCGCTGACCGGACGTGGCCACCGCCCGCTGCCCGACATCCGCATCGCCGAGCTGGGGTCGGCGGCGGGCATCGTCGGCGCCGCGGACCTCGCCCGCGTCCGCCCGCTCCAGGACGTGGCCGTCCAGGCGTGACCGCCGTCCGGCTGCTGAGCTACAACATCCGTTCGCTGCGCGACGACGCGGCGGCCGTGGCGCGCGTCGTCCGCGCCGTCGCCCCCGACGTGCTGTGCCTGCAGGAGGTCCCGCGCTTCCGGGCGTGGCGCCTGCGGCGGCGCCGCCTGGCGAACGCGTGCGGTATGCGGATCGCGGCAGGACGGCGGGCCTGCGGGCTCGCCGTCCTGACCGCGCCCCACGTGCGCCGGGTGCACCGCGAGTTCCACCTGCTGACCCCCGACCGCGGGCTGCACCGCCGCGCCCTGGCGATCGCCGTCCTGGAGATCGGCGGCACCGGCGTCATCGCCGCGAGCACCCACCTGGACCTGGAGGACGCCCCGCGCCTGCGCCACGTCCACGAGATCCGCGCCCACCTCGACCGTGCCCGTGCCCGTTACGGCGCGCCCGCCGTCCTGGCCGGTGACTTCAACGAGGAACCGGGCGGCGGGTCCTGGTCACTGCTGACCGGCTGCTTCCGGGACGCCTACGCGACCGCCCCCACCGGCGGGGAGGCGACCTTCTCCGCCCGCAACCCGACCCGCCGCATAGACGCCGTCTTCGTCGACCCGGCGATCGGTGTGACGGCCTGCGGCGTCCCCCCGGACGAAACCGGCGACCACCCCCGGGCCACCGACCACCGCCCGCTCCTGGCGGACCTGCGCCTCGGCTAGACGACGGCTCCGTCGTCGGGGTCCCTCGGCTCGTCGCCCATGCGCAGGACGAGGGTGACGAAGCCGCCGATGAAGGCGGCGACGGCGAGGAAGGCGGCCCAGCCGGGCACCTCCCAGTCGAGGACGACGGTGACGAGCAGGTAGATGGGACCGCCGATCAGGGCGATCCAGGCGCCCTTGGTGAGCGGGTCGGCGCTCGGCAGCGGCGGGGGAGGGGGCGGGACGTAGTGCCCTTCCTCCTCCTCATCATCATCGTCGTCGGGCGGGAACTCCGGCGGCTCCGTCGGCTTGATCACGCGGGCGCGGGGAAGGCGGCCGGAGCGGTCGTCGCCCTCCCGCGGGGGGTCGGCGGGCTCGCGGATGTTCTCCTCGTCCGGCCAGGGGGGCTCGCCCTCGGGGACGTCGTCGAAACCGGCGATGATCTCGGCCCAGATGGCGTCCTCGTCGCGTTCCGGGGGGCCGCCCGCGTCCGTCCCGGAGCCGCCCTCGGCGGGCTCGGCGAAGCCGGTCTCGGCGCGTTCGCCCTTCTCCGCGCGTTCGGCCTTCTCCGCGCGTTCGGCGGGCTCGGCGCGCTCCTCCGGGCCGCGGGCGGACGCCTCGCGCAGCCGGGCGAGGTGGACGCGCAGGATGCCCTCGGCGGCGGGCTTCATCTCGACGTCCACGTAGAGCCGGTCGAGGACGTCGCCGGACGCGGGTTCCACGACCGGCCCGCTGATCTCCGGCAGGCCGGTCGGCGACGCCGCGTAGGCGGCCACGCCGGCCTCGCCGAGCGCGGTGAGCATCGCGTCCGCCAGATGCGGGGCGAGGTCGACCAGTGGGGCGTAGGTGTCGGCTGACAGTCCATTGCCACGGCGATTCACGGGGCCGGCTCCTTCGACGACTCCGGCGTGACCGACAGCACCGGCATGGCGGCCTCCGCTTCCCCAACGACAGTGCGGTGCCCGGACGCGCCCGCCGCAGGCGGCGGCATTCCCGGACACCCCGAAACGTGTGTCCCACGGTATTCGCTGCGCCGCGTGGGACAAGCCCCCGGGTGCAACCGATTGAGATTCACCGTTCAGAGCCTACGTTCATTCCCGTCCCCGCCGCCGGGCGGACCGGTCCCGATTTGAGGGGTACCGGCCGGTAGAGCGGTAAGAGGGGGAATGGGAAGATGTCCCAACATCCCCCGTCGGCCAGGGGCCGATCGTGCTCGCCCCCGGGCACCGGTCCGAGGAAGGTGCCCGCATGCTGTGGTTCTGGATCCTGCTCAGGATCGTGCTCTCGCCGATCCTGTACCTCGGGTGGTGGCCGCGGAACAAGGGCATGCGCAACGTCCCGAAGCGGGGGCCGGCGCTGATGGTGAGCAACCACCTGTCGTTCGCCGACCACTTCTTCGGGCCGCTGCCGCTGATGCGCCCGATCTACTTCATCGGCAAGGGCGAGTACTTCACCGGCAAGGGGATCAAGGGGCTGATCAGCAAGGGGTTCTTCACCGGCGTCGGTGTGGTGCCCGTCGACCGGACCGGCGGGCCGGCGTCCGAGGCGGCGCTGCAGACCGGGCTGCGCATCCTCGCCGAGGGCAAGCTGCTCGGCATCTACCCGGAGGGCACCCGCGCACCCGACAACCGGCTGTACCGGGGCAAGACGGGGGTGGCGCGGCTGGCGCTGAAGTCCCGCGTCCCGGTGATCCCGATGGGGATGATCAACACGCATGAGCTGATGCCGCCCGGCCGGCCGTACCCGCGGCTCGGCGTACGGCCCGGCGTCCGGTTCGGCAAGCCGCTGGACTTCTCCCGGTTCTACGGCCGCGAGGACGACCACGAGGTGCTCCGGGAGATCACCGACGAGATCATGGAGGCGATCCGGGCGCTGTCCGGGCAGGAGTACGTCGACCGGTACGCCGCCGAGGTGAAGGCCGAACTGGCCGGCAAGCCGGTGCGGCCGGTGGAGGACGACAGCGGGCTGAGCGACCCCGGATGAGCGGAGCGGGCCGGGGGCGCGGGGGCCTGCCCGGCGGGGCGCGGGGATGAGGCGGGCGGGGACGGGCCCGGCGGGATTGGGGCTGGAGACCGCGCTGTGGCGGGCCGTGGCGGTCTACCGCGGGCTTGCGCTGGGCTACGCCGCGCTCGTGATCGCGATGAACTTCGACGGCTACGCCCATCCGGCCGGCGGGTGGGCGGTCCTCGCCGTCATGGCCGTGTGGACGGCCTACGCGGTGGCCGCGTTCGGTGATCCGCGCCGGCGCGGATGGCCGCTGCCGGCCGCCGACCTCGCCGTCGCCGCGAGCTGCGTGCTGGCGACCGCGTGGGTGGAGACGCCCGCGAACATCGCCGCGGGACGCCCGACGCTGCCGGTGTCGTGGGTGGCGGCGGCGGTGCTGTCGTGGGCGGTGGCGGGCGGGCGGCGGCTCGGCCTCACCGCCGCGCTCGTGCTGGCCGCCGCGAACCTGATGGTCCACGTCCTCGCCGGGACGGCCGGCGGCATCGGCGGCACCACGTTCAACGGCATCGTGCTGCTGGTTCTCGCCGGGCTCGTCGTCGGGCACGTCGTCCGGCTGGCGCTGGAGGCGGAGGCGCGGCTGGCGCGGGCCGTGGAGCTGGAGTCGGCCGGCCGGGAGCGGGACCGGCTGGCCCGCGGCATCCACGACTCGGTGCTGCAGGTCCTCGCGATGGTGCAGCGGCGCGGCGGTGAGCTGGGCGGCGAGGCGGCCGAGCTGGGCCGGCTCGCGGGCGAGCAGGAGGCCGCGCTGCGCGCGCTCATCGGCACCGGCCCGGCGGCGCCGCCGCGCCTCCCGGACGCCGACGCCGATCTGCGTCCGCTGCTGACCGCGCACGCGTCCACGTCCGTCACGGTCTCGACGCCGGCGACGGAGGTGCCGCTGCCCGCGCACGCCGCCCGCGAGGTCGGGGCGGCCGTCGCGGCGGCACTGGACAACGTCCGGCGGCACTGCGGCGGCGGTGCCCGCGCCTGGGTGCTGCTGGAGGACGGGCCCGGCGGGGTCACCGTCAGCGTCCGCGACGACGGCCCCGGCATGCCCGCCGGGCGGTTGGACGAGGCGGCGGCGGACGGCCGGCTCGGCGTCGCCCAGTCCATCCGGGGCCGCATCGGCGACCTCGGCGGCAAGGTCACGATCTTCTCCGCGGAGGGTGAGGGCACCGAGATCGAGATGACCGTGCCCCGCCGCCCGGACGGGAGCGTCCCCGGCCCCCGGTCTTAGGGTGTGATCCGTGAGCCTGCGAGTCATGGTCGTGGACGACCATCCGATGTGGCGCGAGGCGGTCGCCCGCGATCTCGCCGAGGCCGGCCATGACGTGGTCGCGACCGCGGGGGAGGGCGGCGCGGCCGTCCGGATCGCCGCCGCCGCGCGTCCCGAGGTCGCGGTCGTCGACCTCCAGCTCCCCGACATGAGCGGTGTGGAGGTGACCCGCCACCTGGCCGCCGCAGACCCGCCCGTCCGGGTCCTGGTGCTGTCGGCGAGCGGCGAGCAGCAGGACGTCCTGGAGGCGGTGAAGGCGGGCGCGACCGGCTACCTGCTCAAGTCCGCGGCCCGCGAGGAGTTCCTGGACGCCGTCCGGCGAACCGGGGAGGGCGACGCCGTCTTCACCCCCGGCCTGGCCGGTCTCGTCCTCGGCGAGTACCGCCGGCTCGCCGCCGCGCCCGCCCGCGAGGAGGCGGACGCGCCGCGCCTGACCGACCGCGAGACCGAGGTGCTGCGGCTGGTCGCGAAGGGCCTGACGTACAAGCAGATCGCGCAGCGTCTCGTGCTGTCGCATCGGACGGTGCAGAACCACGTGCAGAACACCCTCGGCAAACTCCAGCTCCACAACCGTGTCGAACTCGTCCGCTACGCCATCGAGAAGGGCCTCGACCAGGAGGAATAGGCTGGATGAAGCACGGCCGGGGCCGATCCCGGCGGGCCTCGTGCGACAGGGCGATCTCACGGGCGCCGCGGCGCGGGAACTGGCGATGGCCGAGGCCGGGTGATCCCATGGCGCAAAGGCCCCGCCGCGGCTGTGCAAGGCCGGGCCACGGCGGCCGCCGGGGAAGTGGCGGCGCGGGGCGAACGGTGTGCCGCCGCCCGCGGCAGCGGCTATGGTCTAGACCAATGGCGGCACCGGGACGCCCGGCGGCCGCCCGGCCGTGTGCGGACGCATGGCCGGTCATTGGCAATCGAGGGAGGAGCCCGGTGGCGGGAGAAGGAGACGGCATGCGCGTCGGAGTGCTGACCGGTGGCGGGGACTGCCCCGGACTGAACGCGGTGATCCGCGCGGTCGTCCGCAAGGGCGTGCAGGTCTACGGCTACGAGTTCGTCGGCTTCCGGGCCGGCTGGCGCGGCCCTCTCGAAGGCGACACCATGGCCCTCGACGTGCAGGCCGTGCGCGGGATCCTGCCGCGCGGCGGGACGATCCTCGGCTCGTCCAGGACGAACCCGATCAAGGTCGAGGGCGGCATCGAGCGCATCAAGGACAACCTCGCCGGGCTCGGCGTGGACGCGCTGATCGCCATCGGCGGCGAGGACACCCTCGGTGTCGCGCGCGAACTGTACGCCGAGGGCGTCAACGTCGTCGGCGTCCCGAAGACGATCGACAACGACCTGAACGCGACCGACTACACGTTCGGGTTCGACACCGCGGTGAACATCGGCGTGGAGGCCGTCGACCGGCTGCACACCACCGCCGAAAGCCACCACCGCGCGCTGATCTGCGAGGTCATGGGCCGGCACGCGGGCTGGATCGCGCTGCACGTCGGCATGGCCGCGGGCGCCAACGTCATCCTCATCCCCGAGCGGCCCTTCGACATCCAGAAGGTCTGCGAGTACGTGGAGAGCCGGTTCAAGACCCGGTACGCGCCGATCATCGTCGTGTCCGAGGGCGCGCACCCCGTCGACGGGCAGATGCGGCTGCAGACCGGGGAGAAGGACTCGTTCGGGCACGTCCGGCTCGGCGGCGTCGGCCAGGCGCTCGCCGACGAGATCGAGGCGCGCACCGGCAAGGAGGCCCGCGCCACCGTGCTCGGGCACATCCAGCGCGGCGGCACCCCCACCGCGTTCGACCGCGTCCTCGCGACCCGCTTCGGTCTCCAGGCGATCGACGCCGTCAAGGACGGCGACTACGGCAAGATGGTCGCGCTGCGGGGCACCGACATCGTCCGCGTCGGGCTGGACGAGGCGACCAAGGAGCTGAAGACCGTCCCGCTGGAGCGCTACGCCGAGGCCGAGGTCTTCTTCGGCTGACCGGCCCTCCTGGCGGGAACACGGTTTCCGGGTCGCGGTGTTGGGTCCTGTGGGCCACACTGGAGACCCGCCCTTTACACGTTCCCGCCGGGAGGACCACGCATGACCACGCTCGACACCACGCCGGCGGAGGTCCGGGAGCACTCGCCGGTCGACGGCGAGCCGTGCGTGCTGCTCAAACTGGGCGAGGTCGTCCTCAAGGGCAAGAACCGCGAGCAGTTCGAGCGGCGGCTCGCCGACAACGTGCGCGCCGCAGTCCGGCCCATCGCCCGGGTGGACGTGATCCGGCGGCACGGCGTGTTCATCGTGCGCAAGCACGACGCCGACCTGGCCACCATGGAACGCGTCGCCCAGCGGATCACCGACGTCATGGGCATCGTGTGGGCGCACCGCGCCTGGCTGGTCGGCAAGGACCTCGCCAGCGTCGAACGCGCCGCCCTCGAACTCATGGACGGGCGGACCGGCACGTTCGCCGTCCGGTCCCGGCGCCGCGACAAGCGATTCCCGATGACCTCCACCGAGCTGGACCGGCACATCGGCGGCATCGTCGCCGAACGCTACGGCCAGCCCGTCAAGCTCAAGGACCCCGAGCACACCCTGTCGATCGAGGTCGACCGCGACGAGGTGTTCGTCTACTCCGGCGGCCTGCCCGGCCAGGGCGGACTGCCCGTCGGGATGAGCGGACGCGCCCTCGTGCTGATGTCCGGCGGCATCGACTCGCCCGTCGCCGCGTACCGGATGATGCGCCGCGGCCTGCGCGTCGACTACCTGCACTTCTCCGGTATGCCGTTCACCGGCCCCGAATCGATCTACAAGGCGTACGCGCTGGTCCGCGAGCTGGACAAGTTCCAGGGCGGGTCCCGGCTGCTCGTCGTCCCGTTCGGCAAGGCGCAGCAGCAGATCAAGGCGTCCGGCGCGGACCGGCTCGCCGTGATCGCGCAGCGCCGGCTGATGCTGCGCACCGGGGAGGTCCTCGCCCGCCGGCTGCGCGGCGGCGCGCTCATCACGGGCGACGCGCTGGGCCAGGTGTCCAGCCAGACGCTCACCAACATCACGGCGCTGGACGACGCCGTGCAGATGCCCGTCCTGCGGCCCCTCGTCGGCATGGACAAGGTCGAGATCATGGACCAGGCGCGCCGCATCCGCACCCTGTCGATCTCCGAGCTGCCGGACGAGGACTGCTGCACCCTGCTCGCGCCCCGCCGCGCCGAGACCAAGGCCAAGATCGACGACCTGCGGCAGATCGAGAAGCGCCTCGACGCCGGCGAACTCGCCGACCAGCTCGCCGACTCCGTCCAGGAGCACCGCCCCGCCTACGCCGGCCCCGCCGCCTGACGGTTCCTTGCGGGGGTCCCGGAGGGACCGGGTTCAGCGCGCGTCGAAGTCCGTCGGACGGGGCGGCTCGGGGCCGCCCGAGCCCATCAGGGTGATCCGCTCGATGCGGACGATGCGGAACCGGCGGCCGGCGACCGCGATGCCGTTGCGGCGGGTCTCGCCCTCCAGCAGCGCCGCCGCCTCGGCGAACCGGGCCACGTCCGTGTGGGCCGGGCTCTCCACCGCCGGCACCACATGCCGGAAGTAGGTGATCAGCGCCTCGCGGGCCTGCTGCGGCGCGTCGTGCAGCCGGCCGACCGGATGCCAGCGCCGCTCACCGCGCTCGGCCACCGTGAACACGGGCGCCAGCGCGACCGGGGTGCGGAACGTCCTGGACGGCTCGTCGCCCGGTGCCGGGGCCGCGTCCAGCATCTGGCCCAGCAGCTCCGCGGTCGCGAAGCCGGACGCCGGGCCCTGCTCGGGCAGCAGCTCATGCGGCCGGCCCCGCCGAACCCGGTGGTCGGCGGGCAGCGGGTCCAGATCCGTCGGGCGGGGCGGTTCGGGCCCGTCCGGGCCGATGCGGATCCGCTGCTCGATCCGCACGATCCGGAACCGCCGCCCGCCCGCGGTCAGCTCGTCGGCCGGCCCGCGGCGCAGCGTCCGCGCCGCGGCGCGCAGCTCGTGCGCCTGTGCGCCGTCCGCGCCGTCCGCCTGGTCCTCCAGCCGGTCGGCGAGCAGCTCGCGCGCGCCCTGCGGCAGCGGGTCGCAGGGGCACACGATCTGCCAGCCTCCGGGGACGTGCTCCGCGGCCGTGAACAGGGTGCCCACGACCACGAGCTCCGGATAGGCGGAGAGGGCGCGGCGCGCGTCCGCGAGCATCACCGCGGCGACCGGATCGACGCCGTCCAGATCGTCGGGGAACAGCCGCCCTCCGGCGTCACCATCGCCCGTTGTCATGCCGGACATCATCCCCGCCGCGCCCGTCCCGGCCAATGGTTCAGACCATTTTGTTACCGGCGCGTTTTCCGCCGGGCCGGCAGCACGAGCACGACCAGGCTCGCCGCCAGCAGCGCGAGGCCGCCGACCGCGGCGGTGTCGAGCCGCTCGCCCAGCAGGGCCGTGCCGAGGACCGCGGCCACCGCCGGCTCCGCCAGCGTCAGCGTCGTCGCCGTCGTGGCCGGGGTGGTGCGCAGGCCCCGCGCGAACAGCAGATAGCCGCCACCCGTGGTGATCACGCCGAGGTAGAGCGCGATCAGCGCGCCGGACCCGGTGAGCAGCCACCCGGAACCGGAGAACAGGGTCGGCGCCAGCAGGACGGCCGCCGCGGTGAACATCGCCCCGGCGACGGCCCGGTCCTCCTCGCCCCGCGTGATGAGGACGGACGCGACCGTCGCGTACACCGCGTACGCCAGCCCGGACAGCAGCGCGAGGGCGACGCCGGCCGGTTCGACGCCCGCGTCCCGGCCGCCGCCGACCAGCAGGGCGCAGCCGGCGACGGCCCCCGCCGTCGCGATCGCCCAGCGGCCGGCCGGTCCGGGGCGCCGGGTCAGCAGCCCGATCACGCCCGCGAACGCGGGCGCGCTGCCGATCGTGACGACGGTGCCGACCGCCACCCCGGTGCGGCCGACGGCGAGGAAGAACGCGACCTGGTACACCACGATCGTGACCGCGCCGAGGCCGATGAGCGGCAGGTTGCGGCGGTCGCCGAGCAGCCGGCGCAGCCCGGCGCCGCGGCGCGCGCACGCGAAGGCGAGCAGCACCAGGCCGCCGATGACGATGCGGATCGCGGCGACCGAGAGCGCCGACGCGTCGCCGGCGAACGTGCGGACGGTCCCGGTCGTCCCCCACAGGGACGCCGCCAGCAGGATGTCGCCGCCGAGCCGGGGGCGGGCGGACGCGGCCCGCCGTGGCGCGCGCCGGACGGAGGTGTTCTGTGACACGAAGGCTCCTGACCTCGAATCGGAAGGAAGAATCCGGATTCGGGGCGCAGGAGGACGCGGCCGGGCGCATACCCGCGCCGGGCCGTGTCAGAACTCGGCAAGAGTGCGGTCGCCGCGCCCCGTCAGGAGCGCGGCGGCCCGCAGTTGGAAGTCCAGTACGCCACGTCTCGGACGATACCGCCTTTGTCAGGCGGGGACGGCGTCGGGGTCCTCGGCCTGGGTGAGGCCGCGTCCCACGAGCGGGGGCAGGTCGCGGACGAGCTTGGCCAGTTCGCGCAGATCACCGTCCACGAGGGCCTGGGGCCCGTCGCACAGCGCGGTCTCCGGGTGCGGGTGCACGTCGATGATCACGCCGTCCGCGCCGACCGCGATCGCGGCGCGGGTCAGCGGCAGCACGAGATCGCGGCTGCCGCCCGAGTGCGACGGGTCCACGATGACCGGCAGGTGGGACAGGCGCTGCGCCACCGGCACCGCGGAGATGTCGAGGGTGTTGCGGGTCGCCTTCTCGAATGTGCGGATGCCGCGCTCGCACAGCACGATGTCGAGGTTGCCGCGCTGCGCGACGTACTCGGCGGCCATCAGCCACTCCTCGATCGTCCCGTTCATGCCGCGCTTCAGCATGACCGGCTTGCCCGACTCGCCGGCGGCCTGGAGGAGGGAGAAGTTCTGCGCGTTCCGGGTGCCGATCTGCAGCATGTCGGCGTAGGAGGCGACGAGTTCGACGTCGTGGGCGTCCACCACCTCGGTGACGACCGGCATGCCGGTCTCCTCCCGCACGTCGGCGAGGATGCGCAGGCCGGCCTCGCCGAGGCCCTGGAAGGCGTACGGGGACGTCCGCGGCTTGAACGCGCCGCCGCGCAGCAGCGTCGCGCCCGCCGCCCGCGCCATCTGCGCGGCGCCGAGCGTCTGCTCCGGGGTCTCCACCGCGCACGGGCCGGCGATCAGCGTCATGCTGCCGGGGCCGATCGGCACCCCGCCGACCCGCACCACCGAACGCTCGGCGTGGTTCTCGCGGCTCACCAGCTTGTAGGGCGCCGAGATGCGGATGACGTCGCTGACGCCGCGCATCCCGCGCAGGTTCAGCGAACCGAACTGCTGGACGTCGCCGACGAGCCCGACGATGGTCCGCTCCACGCCGCGGCTGACGAAGGCGTCACCCCCCGCCGTCTCGACCAGTGAGACGACGGCCTTGATATCCGCTTCGTTGGCCTCCGGGGCCATGACGACGACCATTGCTGTGCTGCCTCTCCTGTTTTCGCCCGGAATCCGGTGGACCCCGTGGCCAACCCCTGAAACGACGAAAGCCCCGGGCCGCTGTGGCCCGGGGCTTGTCATCGTGTGGTCTGTCAGCGCAGCGCCTGGCAGACCAGCCGGCCGGGCTGGTCGAACCAAAAGAAATACACGACGTTGCGCACGGGCCCAAGCGTAACCGATCCCGGGACCGCGGGTTCGCCCCGCCCCCGAATATGGCTCAGCTCACGCCGGATGGCAGGATGGCCGCGTCATGACCCACCCCGAACCTTCCGCGCCGCAGCCACGGGATCTGCCTCCCGGCCAGTACGTCCCCCGGGGCTGGCCCGTCCTCCACTACGGCCCCGTGCCGAAGTTCCGGCCCTCGGCCTGGGACTTCCGGGTCTTCGGCGCCACCGCGTCGGGCGGGCAGTACCGCTGGACCTGGGAGGAGTTCGACGCGCTGCCGAGGGTCACGTCGGTCGCCGACTTCCACTGCGTCACCAAGTTCACCGTCCCCGGCAACGTGTGGGAGGGCGTCCCCGGCACGGCGATCGCGGAGCTGGCGCCGCCCGCGCCGGACGTCACGCACGTGATGGTGTGGGCCGAGTACGGCTACAGCGCCAACATCCGGATGAGCGACTTCCTCGCCGGCGGAACGATGTTCGCCACCCACCACGGCGGCGATCGGCTGACCGCCGACCACGGCTTCCCGCTCCGCATCGTGGTCCCGCACCTGTACGCGTGGAAGAGCGTGAAATGGGTTCGCGGCATCGAATACCTGGTGCAGGACCGCCGCGGCTTCTGGGAGGAGCGCGGCTACCACAACGTCGCCGACCCGTGGCGGGAGCAGCGCTACTCCTACCAGGAGGAGGAGGGCGAGGCCCCGCCGCTCTGACGGGCCGCTCCGAGGGGTTCGTAAATCGGCGACAGGCGGATCTCCGGGGGCGGCGAATGTTACCTTCGGTCGTCATGACCCTACCGTCCGTTGCGAAGACCGATAGGTGCATGCGCCATATCCGCGGCGACGAGTGCGTTCTCACGGGCGAAACGGTGGTCGGTGGTGCGATCAAGCCTCGTTTGAGTGTCCTGAAGGACCCGTATGGGGGTGTTTTCGGACTGGCCGGTGATCCGGTGACGCGGCACTCACTTCCTGGAATCGATTGCGGACAGACGGTAATCGCGGCAAAGTCGGCCTCATGCTCCACGTCCTCGCCGTCGACGATGAACGCCCCGCACTAGAGGAGCTGACCTATCTGCTCCGCAAGGATCCGCGGATCGGGCAGGTCACCGGCGCGGGGAACGCCGCTGCCGCGCTTCGCGACCTGTCCCGCATGCTCGTCGAGGGGGAGCGCCTCGACGCCGTCTTCCTGGACGTCCGGCTGCCAGGACTCGACGGGCTCGACTTCACCCGGCTGCTCACCGGATTCGCCGCGCCCCCGCACGTGGTGTTCGTGACCGCGCACGACGACTGCGCCGTCACCGCCTACGAGCTGGGCGCACTCGACTACCTGCTGAAGCCCGTCCGGCCGGAGCGGCTCGCCGAGTCCGTCCGCCGGGTCGCCGAGGCCGCGCAGCGGACGGGTCCGCGTCCCGCGGACCGCCCCGCCCCCGACCCCGACGACGACGAACTGATCCCCGTCGAGCTCGGCGGCCGGACCCGGCTCGTCTCCCGCCGGTCGGTGACCCACGTGGAGGCGCAGGGCGACTACGTCCGGCTGCACACCGCCGAGGGCGGCTACCTGGTCCGGATGCCGCTGTCGGCGCTGACCAAGCGCTGGGAGGCGGCCGGGTTCATCCGGATCCACCGCAGCACCCTGGTCGCGTGCGCGCACATCACCGAGGTGCGCTTCGACGGCGGGCGCGCGGCCGTCCGGATCGGAGACGACCTGCTGCAGGTCAGCCGCCGGCACACCCGCGAGGTGCGGGACCGGCTGGTGCGCAAGTTCCACCATCCGGACGAGGACGAGGCGGGGAAAGGGCGGCGATGACCGGTGAGCGCCGGGCCCGGCGCCCGATGAACGTCCGAGATTCGTCCGCGAACGGCGCCTCCGCCGCGTGGACCGTCCCCGCCCGACCGCTCGTCCCGCATAACCGACCGCTCATCGCACGACTACACTACGCACATCTCTGATTACATACCGCTTATCGAGGGCTGCGTTTTCCTGGTGCCGCCCACCACACCCCGCGTCTAGTGTTCTCAGTGACACCACAAGCCACACCGCCACCGGAGGGGCGGGCGGCCGTGCCCCGGCCGCGACACCTCCCACAACAGCAAATCCGGAGATCCGGCCACGCCGGATCGTGTCGCCGGATCCCGTACCGGGGGGGTGGGATCCGGCGACCTGCGGCTCGGGCGTCGCTGAACAGTCGGGGGGTTGTTCAGCGACGCCCGAGCTCTTTTTTATTGCTTT
>NZ_BCQQ01000021.1 GCF_001552155.1 Actinomadura formosensis NBRC 14204
GGTCAAGCGGAGCCGGGCCGGGCGGCGGCCGGGCCGGGCGCGGGGGGCGCCGGCGGCGCAGGTCGGGGCCGCCGACCGGCATCGGTCCGCGCTGCTGATCATGGTGCTGACGCTGGGGCTGCTGATCGCGGCGGTCGTGGTGACCGGCGCGCTGATCGCGTCCTCGATGCGGACCCGGCCGGTGACGCTCGCCGCGCCGCTGCACATCTACCCGGTCGCGCAGGCGACGCCGGGGCCGTGCCCCGCCGGGACGAAGGGGATCACCGGGCAGGGGGACACGGGCCCGACGTGCTACCACCTCACGCAGGGCATCGCGATCCACAAGGTCGCCGACCTGCGGGTGCAGAAGTCGCGGGTGAAGCCGGGCGGCTACGACGTGGCGGTGACGCTGCGGCCGGTCGACCGGCACGCGTTCGCGGAGCTGACCCGCGTGACGGTCGGGCGGGATCTCGCGTTCGTCGTCCGTGACCGGCTCGTCACCCTGCCCCGCGTCGACATGGCCATCACCGACGGGAAGGTCATCGTGACCGGCTCGCCGAACCGGGCGGCGGCGAACAGGCTCGTCCACGACCTGAAGGGGCGCTGACTCAGCCTTCCGGGGCGGCCGGGGCCGCGGTCGCGGCGGGAGCCTTCGCGGCGGCACCGCCCCGGCCTCCCGAGCCGCGCAGCGGCAGTTCCTTCAGCGCGAGGACCGTGAGGAAGCCGATCACCGCCACCGGGACGCCGACGAGGAAGACGGCATGCATCGCGTGGGTGAACGCCTCCTGGATGATCCCGTGCACCGGCTCGGGCAGCTTCTGGATCTGCTCCGGCGAGCCCAGGCGGCCGCTCCCACCGGACGGCATGGGGATGCCGGCCGCCCGGAAGCCCGAGGTGATCTCGGCCGCCACCCGGTTGGCGAGGATCGCGCCGAACGCGGCCACGCCCATCGCGCCGCCGAGGTTCCGGAAGAACGAGACGCCGGACGTCGTCGAGGCCAGGTCGGCGGGCGCGGCGGCGTTCTGCGCGGCAAGGATGAGGATCTGCAGCGTCAGGCCCATGCCGGTGCCGAGGAGGGCGAGGTCCGCGCCGATGAGGAGCTTCGGTGAGTCGGTGTGCAGTTGCGCCAGCAGGAACATCCCGATCGCGATGCACAGCATGCCGAGCACCGGGAAGAGCTTGTAGCGGCCCGTCCGGGTCACCATCTGCCCGGAGCCGGTCGAGGTGACGAGCATGCCGAGGACGAGCGGCAGCGTCATCAGGCCGGACGCCGTCGGGCTCATCCCCTTGACGATCTGCAGATACTGCGGCATGTAGATCATCACGCCGAACATCGCCATGCCGACGCAGACGGAGATGAACGACGTCAGCACGAACGTCCGGTTGCGGAACAGCCGGGGCGGCAGGATCGGGTCGCGGGCGATGCGCTCGGCGACGATCGCCAGGCCGAGCAGGACGGCGGCGGCCCCGAGCAGGATGTAGGTCCACCGGGAGTTCCACGCGAACTCCGTCCCGCCCATGGACAGCACCAGCATCAGCAGGGCGGCGCTGCCGGTGATGGTGACCGCGCCGAACACGTCCACGCTGGTGTCGCGGGTCACCTTCGGCAGCTTCAGCACCTTCTGGATGACGAGGAACGCGACGACCGCGAGCGGGACGCACACGTAGAAGGTCCAGCGCCAGCCGAGGGCGTCGGCGTCCACGATGAACCCGCCGAGCAGCGGCCCGGCGACCGTCGCGACGCCGAACACCGCGCCCATGTATCCGGCGTAGCGGCCGCGCTGCCGGGGCTCGACCACGTCGCCGAGGATGACCTGGGCCAGCGCGGACAGGCCGCCGACGCCGAGGCCCTGGACCGCGCGGGCCGCGATGAGCTGGCCGATGTTCTGCGACAGTCCCGCGGCCACGGACGCCAGCACGAAGATCAGCAGGGCGGTCTGGAACATGAGCTTGCGCCCGGCGATGTCCGACAGCTTGCCCCACAGCGGGGTGGACGCGGTCATCGTCAGCAGTGACGCGCTGGCGACCCAGGCCAGCTGGTCCTGGCCGCCGAGGTCGCCGACGATCGTCGGCAGGGCGGTGGCGACGACCGACGTCGAGAGCATCGACGTCAGCATCGCCATCATCAGGCCGGCGAGGATCTCCAGGATCTGACGGTGCGTGTACTGCGGTCTCGCCGGCTCGGACGCCGCCGGGTCGTGCGACGCCACGCTGGTTTGAGCCACCCTGCCCCCATGCCAATGGAATTACCTGTGTCGTGCAGGTATCTTATGTAGACGCTTGTTTACTTGCAACTCGGTGGATACTGGGCACCGACCGTCAGCGACAGCCGGGGATGGGGATGCAGGTCGAGGAGCAGCGCACGGCCGAGCGGCGGCCGAAGCGGGACCGGGCGGCGACCCGGCGCCGCATCCTGGACGCCGCCCGCGACCTGTTCGGCGAGCACGGCTACGACGGCGTCACCGTCCGCATGATCGCGGCGCGGGCGGAGGCGAACGTCGCCCTGGTCAACCGGTACTTCGGGTCGAAGGCGGCGCTGTTCGGGGAGGTCCTGGCCGGCGAGTCGGTGATCCGCGGCGTCATCGCGGGCGACCCCGAGGGGCTGCCCCGGCGGCTCGCGGAGCACTTCGTCCGGCAGATCGACCCGCGTCCGGTCACCGCCATCTCCCGGATGCTCGACCGGTCGGCGGGGCACCCCGAGGTCAAGGAGATCCTGCTCCACTACCTGGAGGAAGTGATCGTCGAGCCGATGGTCGCCCAGCTGGAGGGGCCGGACGCCCGCGCCCGCGCGCTGCTGGCGTCCACGATCATCATGGGCGGCGGGCCCGTCCGGCGGCTCGTCGGCCTGGGCGACCTGCGCGCCGCCGACCCAGCCGAGCTCACCGACCGCCTCACCGCCATGTTCACCGCCGCCCTCGCCCCGCCGGTACGCCGCGCGGTGTAGCGGGGCGGCCCGGCGTACGGCGGCGGGAGCAGCGAAGATCGGCTCATGGGCGGAGCCTGCGGCGGCGCGGCGCGCATAGGGTGCAGGACATGAGGGTGGCGGGCGCGGTTCGGGCGCGGTGGGGCAGGACGGGACGGGCCGTGCGGTGGACGGCGGGCGGTGCGGCGGCCGTGCTGCTCGCGGGCGGCGCGGCCTTCGGGCTCACGGCCGGCGACGCCCCCCGCGTCCAGGCTTCCGACCAGCTCATCAGCGTGGTGGACGGGCCGGGCAACGACCAGCGCGTCACGCTCGACACGACGTTCTACAGGCCGGTCGGGCGGGCCAGAGGCCCGGCGGTCATGCTGGCGCACGGCTTCGGCGGATCGAAACGGGACGTCGCGGGCGAGGCGCGCGGCCTGGCCCGCGCGGGGTACGCGGTGCTGGCCTGGTCGGCGCGCGGATTCGGGCGGTCGGGCGGTGAGATCGCGCTCAACTCGCCCGACTACGAGGTCAAGGACACCCGGCAGCTCATCGACTGGCTGGCGAAGCGTCCGGAGGTCGTCCTCGACGGGCCGGGCGATCCGCGCGTCGGCATGGCGGGGCAGTCGTACGGCGGCGCGATCACGCTGCTGACCGCCGGGTACGACCGGCGGGTGGACGCCATCGCGCCGCAGATCACCTGGCACAGCCTCCCGGACGCGCTGTTCCCGTCCGCGACCGGCGCGGGGCCCGCGGACGGGGTGTTCAAGAAGCTGTGGACGGGGCTGTTCTTCACCAGCAGCGCGGGCCGGACGGCCTGCGGACGCTTCCTGCCGTCGTTGTGCGACATGTACCAGGAAGTCGCGGAGAAGGGGCGTCCGACCGAGTCGGCGATCTCGACGCTGCGGCGGTCGAGCCCGGCCTCGGTCACCGACCGGATCAAGGTGCCGACACTGCTGGTCCAGGGGCAGTCCGACTCACTGTTCCCGCTGGACCAGGCCGACGCCAACGCGCGCGCGATCGCCGCGGGCGGCGCGCCGGTGTCGGTGGTGTGGTTCCAGGGCGGGCACGACGGCGGCGACCCGGAGACCGCGCGGGTCGAGGGGCTGGTGCGCGACTTCTTCGACGCGCGGCTGCGGCACACCTCCGCACCCTCGCCGGACGGTTTCACGGTGACGCGGGCGGGCGGGCTCGACTCCGCCACGCAGGAGATCGTCGTGGGGGAGGCGACGACGTCCCGGTATCCGGGGCTTTCCGGTGATCCGGTCGCGATGCCGCTGTCCGGTGGCGAGCAGACGATCTTCAATCCGGCGGGCGGGTCACCGGCGTCGATCTCGGCGATGCCGGGGCTGGGCGCGCTGGGGTCCCTCGGCTCCCTGGGCGGGGCCGGCTCACCGGCCGGGTCGCTGCCGACGGACATGCCGGGGCAGACGGCCGCGTTCGACACGCGTCCGCTGGACCATCCGGTCCGGCTGACCGGGGCGGCCACGGTGCGGCTCAAGGTGCGCGGGGACGGCCCGCTGTTCGCCAAGCTCTACGACGTGGCGCCGGACGGGAGCACGATCCCGGCACGCCGGCTCGCGGCACCGTTCCGGGTGTCGGGCGAGGACGTCACGGTGACGCTCCCGGCGATGGACTACCGCTTCGACCGCGGCCACCGCCTGCGTCTCGTCATCGCGACGACCGACATGGGGTTCGCGACACCTGCCAAGCCTTCGTCTTACAAGGTGCAGGTGATGTCGCCGCTGTCCGTCCCCACGGTCCCCTCATTGGCGACTGCGGCGCCGCCCCTGCCCACCTGGGTGTGGGTCCTGCCGGTGGTCGCGCTCGCCGTTGCCGCCGCCATCCTCGTGCCTGGACGCCGCAGGCGGGCCGCTGAAACCGACAGCGATGTCCCGCTGGAGATATCGGGCCTAACGAAGGCGTACAAGAACGGCCATCTCGCCGTGGCGGACCTGTCTTTCCGTGTGGAGAAGGGCCAGGTTCTCGGTTTGCTCGGCCCGAACGGCGCTGGGAAGACCACGACCCTGCGCATGCTCATGGGCCTCATCCATCCCGACTCAGGCGAGATCCGCATCTTCGGTCATCGCGTCACTCCCGGTGCGCCCGTCCTGTCTCGCCTTGGCTCCTTCGTCGAGGGGCCGGGGTTCCTCCCCCACCTCTCCGGCCGCGACAACCTGGACCTGTACTGGCGCGCCACCGGGCGCCCCTCGGACGAAGCCCACCTGGACGAGGCATTGGAGATAGCCGACCTGGGGTCCGCCCTGGACCGGGCCGTCCGCACCTACTCGCAAGGCATGCGGCAGCGGCTCGCCATCGCCCAGGCCATGCTCGGCCTGCCGGACCTCCTCGTCCTGGACGAGCCGACCAACGGCCTCGACCCGCCCCAGATCCGGGAGATGCGGGAGGTGCTCGTCCGGTACGCCGCTGCCGGACGCACGGTCATCGTCTCCAGCCATCTGCTCGCCGAGGTCGAGCAGACCTGCACGCACGCGGTCGTCATGGCCGGCGGGCGGCGCGTCGCCGCCGGTCCCGTCAGCGAGATCGTCGGTTCCGGCCGCCGGCTGGAGGACGCGTTCCTGGAGCTCATCGGAGAGGCCCCATGACGACCTACAACGTCCGGCGGACCCTGCCCCTGCGCGTCGAGGCCGTCCGCCAGTTCCGGCGCCGCCGCACCCTCGTCGCGTTCGGCATCCTGCTCGTCCTCCCGTGGGTGCTGATGCTCGCGTTCAAGCTCGGCGGCGACCCCGGCCCGGACGGCGTTCCCAGCCTGGTCGGCGTCGCCACGTCCAGCGCGCTGAACTTCGCCCTGTTCGCCCTGTTCGCCGCGACCGGCTTCCTGCTGGTCGTCGCCGTCGCCCTGTTCTGCGGCGACACCGTGGCGAGCGAGGCCGGCTGGTCGTCGCTGCGGTACCTGCTGGCCGCCCCCGTGCCGCGCGCCCGGCTGCTGCGCCAGAAGCTGGTCGTCGCCCTCTCCTACGCCGTGGTGGCGGTCGTCAGCCTGCCGCTGATGTCCCTGGTCGCGGGGACCGTCGGCTTCGGCTGGGGCGATATCGAGCTCCCCACCGGCGGCACCGTCCCGGTCGGCACCGCGCTCGGCCGGATGGCGATCATCATCGGCTACTCGCTGGTCGCCCAGCTCGTCGTCGCGGCCCTGGCGTTCCTGCTCTCCGTCACCACCGACTCGCCGCTGGGCGCGGTCGGCGGCGCGGTCGGCCTCGTCATCGTCAGCAACATCCTGGACGCCGTCACCGCGCTCGGCTCCTGGCGCGACTTCCTCCCGACGCACTGGATGTACGCGTGGATGGACGCCCTGCAGCCCCAGATCCAGTGGACGGGCATGGCGAAGGGCGCCGCGATCTCCCTCGCGTACGCCGTGATCCTCTTCGCCCTGGCCTTCCGCCGCTTCCGAACCCGCGACATAGTCTCCTGAGTTTCTGGCACGATCCGCGATCATCCGATCACCCCGAGCCACCGACATCTCCCAAAAATCGGTCGAACCTCCAGTGTCCGGTGCATAAGCTCAGCAAACCGCGCAGGCGCCCGGTACGTACTACGAGGTGACCACGGTTAAGTCCGGCCCGTTGGGGGGAGGTGATCACCATGGCACGGCAGCAACTCGTCAAGCGCCCCAAGCCCCCGCGTCAACCGAGCCAGCCCGATCTGCGGACCCCGTCAGGCCGCCTGCTTCCCTACTGAAGCCGCGCCAGGAACCTCTCCCGATCCACCACGACCCGCTCGATACGCCCGTCCCCCACCGCACCGCGCTCGTCGACGGCCCTGACCCCGAACACGAGCCGCTTCCCGTCGACCTCTTCGAGCACCGCTTCGACGGTCACCCGCACGCCGACCGGGCTGGCCGCCAGGTGCCGCACCTCAACGCGCGTCCCCACAGAGGTCCACCCGTCGGCGAGACGCCCCGCGACCGCCGCAACGGTCGCCGCCTCCGCGAGCGCCACCAACCGGGGCGTCCCCAAAACCGGGACATCCCCGCTGCCCACATGAACGGCGGTGTCCTCCTCCCCGACCACCAGGGACGTCTCCGCCCGCAACCCCGCCCTCAGTTCCATGGGCCGATCCTCTCCTTCCGCGGAATTCACTCACGGTCGTCGCTGTCACCGAGGCCATGGCCGGCACCCTCGGTCGGCCACCGCCTCTGCGCCTGGGAAAAGCACTCAGCGGGCAGGGACTTGTACGCGGCGGCAACGGCCTTCGGCGTCCGGCCACGAACGATGAAGCCGGCCCGGCTCCGAGGACGACCCCACGGTGCTCTCAGGGCTTCCTGTTCCTCCGTCAGAGGAAGGTATGGCTGGACACAGACGAGCACGTCCTCTCCCGCATACCAGCGATGCCCCAGCGTGCACGGCGACTCCTCTATGGGGAGCTGCGGAAACCCCAGCCGGACGAACTGGCGCTCCACAGCGGGGATCTCCGCCTCAAGCAGTTCCCCCCGCAGAGAGAGTTGCGCGGCCCCACCCCACAACGTCTCCTCAAGCACCATGTCGATCAGCGCGATGGACAGCCGCTCGGTCCAGGCGACACCGGTCGCGTGCTCCTCATGACCCCGGTCGCATGAGTGCGCGGTCGGCGGATCGTCCATGTGCAGATCCGCCGGCCGGATGTACCGCTCCCAGGCGCCCTGGTTCTCCGCGTGGTACATGACCAGGCCCGTGTCCTCGTACACGTACAACCCGCCGGGCGGTTCCAGGCGGTGCATCGTGGCGCACAGATCCGCACGCTTACCGAACAGCGTGTACGCCTCGCGCAGCGCCGCCGGGAACGGGAAACCCAACCGTTCCTCGGCCGCGTCCAACTCCCCGCCGTCGTAGCCGTCGCCATCGCGTAGCGGCGTTGACCACGCCCGAGCGAACCCCCGGATGAACGTCCACGCTCGGTGCCTGTCCTGCACCCCCGCGGCAATCTCACTCGCAAGATCGAAACCATCCGGCACGGCCAGAACCCTACGCCCCCGCACGGCCGGGCCAAGCGCGCAGCCGTCACCGAAACCGACCTCTGTCGATCTGGATCGACCGGCGATACATACCGCGCTGACTCCGAGCCTGTCTTTCCCACCGGATCTCGCAGAGCAACCAGCACGGGAGCGCACGGCGACCGGACGAAACTCGCCCCCACCCTTACCCGGCTACACAAAGTCACTCCTTCCTCACGGGATTTACTCTTCACAAGTAAAGGTCACCAGTCAATATCAAGGCGAGTACATGACCATGTCGCCGCAGACACAATTCTGGCAATTGAATCTTCCTAAAGTGCGACATAGCGTCAATTTAAACGCCGCCCGAAGCGTGCTTTTCTGGGGCTGCGGGACCCGGCGCCGGGCGGTGCTGCCTACCGAAAGCGAAAGGCGTCAACATGCTCAAAGTGATCGGGGCCGGGCTGCCGCGCACGGGGACCACATCGATGAAGGCGGCCTTGGAGCGGCTCGGGTTCGGCCCCTGCCACCACATGTACGAAATCCTCACGAACCCCGACCAGGTCGATCGGTGGCTTCCGGCCGCCGACGGCGAGCGGCTCGACTGGGACCGTGTCCTCGCCGGCTATTCCTCCAGCCAAGATTGGCCGTCCAGCGGATTCTGGCGCGAGCTCGCCGACGCCTACCCCGACGCGAAGGTCGTGCTGACCGTCCGCGATCCGCGCGGGTGGCACACCAGCTTCGGCAACCTGATGGCGAACAGTTCCGGAGTACGGAACGCCGAGGAGTTGCCCGAGGCCGCGCGTCCCGTCGCGACCGCCATGCAGCGGCTGCGTCCCGTCCTGGACCGCATCGGACGCGACATCCTCGGTGAGGTCTGGCAGGCGGAGGACGACGCCTTCAGCGAGGACGAGGCGGTCGCGGCATTCAACCGGCACGTCGAGAACGTCCGAGCGGGCCTCCCCGAGGACAGGCTGCTGGTGTTCGACGTCCGCGAGGGCTGGGGCCCGCTGTGCTCGTTCCTCGGGGCCGAGGTCCCGGACGAGCCGTTCCCGCACCTCAACGACTCCGAGGCACTGCGGAGGACGTTCGACACGCTCCTCACCGGAGGCCCTCTCGCCGCTCCCGCATAGGGTCAAGGGCGGCCGCCCGCCCGGCGTGCCGGGCGGGCGGCCTGTCCCATCCGGTCCCGGCGCGCCGCGTCGCCCGCCCGCTCCAGTGTCAGCGGGCAGGCGAGAAAGCGAAGTCAGCCCACTCCGTGATCGTTGATCCTCCACGGCTGATCCGAGGCAGTGCGAACCAGCGTGTAGCCCCATGCCGTGTGTCCGTTGGGCATGGAGACCTCCTCCCGCTGCTGTAGAGCGAATTTCACAGGGACGTTGACAGCCTCTTGGTAGCGCTTGCCATCCGGAGACTTATAGCCGTTATCGGGGATGGGCGCGTCAATCCGCAGATTGGAGATCCGCGTTCCCTCAAACATGCTGTCGACGACGCCCTCTTCCTGCTGGGCGAAGTAGGGGGTCGACAGAACTCGTCCTGCCGCCTTGTTGTGAGCATTGATCGCTCTCCACGACACCCGCGCAGACGCCCCGTTCGACCTTTGGCGAGCCCTCTTCACCCAGGCCCACGAGCG
The DNA here is from genome assembly GCF_001552155.1 of Actinomadura formosensis NBRC 14204. Taxonomy (GTDB): domain Bacteria; phylum Actinomycetota; class Actinomycetes; order Streptosporangiales; family Streptosporangiaceae; genus Spirillospora; species Spirillospora formosensis. The sequence continues at coordinate 9,445 of NZ_BCQQ01000021.1, forward strand.
GATCGAGATCCTCGTGTACGCGGGTGTCTTCATTCACGAACAGTGGCCCGACTTCAACGACCTCTTGCGGGAGAAGGCCGCCACCGGATGCCGCGTGCGCATCCTCCTAGGGAATGCCGACGCGCCAGCGGTCAGCGAGCGCGGCGAAGAGGAGAAGTACGGGACGGCATCGAGAACCGTTGCCGCGCGGCCCTCATGCACTACACCCCGCTGATCGGCACACCGGGCGTCGAGGTGCACCAGCACGCGACCACGCTCTACAACTCCATCTATCGCGATGATGACCAGATGCTCGTCAACGCGCAAGTGTTCGGGATGAACGCCTACGCCGCGCCGGTCTGGCACCTGCGCCGGGAGTCGGAGGGAGGCGTGTTCGACCGCTACGCCGAAAGCTTCGAAGCGGTGTGGGCACTCTCCCGCCAAGCCGTCAAGGAGTGAACAGTGGCGCGCACCGAGTACTACGACGACCCAGCCGCACCGGCCCCGAACTCCTTGGTCGTCGCCGCCTCCGCAGTCGTCACCAACGACCACGGCGAAGTGCTCATGCAACGACGAGCCGACTCTGGTCTCTGGGCGTTGCCGGGGGGAGGCATGAATCTGGACGAGTCGCTACCAGACACGGCAGTCCGCGAGGTCAAGGAAGAGACCGGGTACGACATCGAGATCACAGAGTTGGTCGGCACCTATACCGACCCCCGCCACATCATCGCCTACTCCGACGGCGAGGTACGCCGACAGTTCAACGTGTGCTTCACGGCCCGGCTGCTCGGCGGCGAACTCCAGCTCAGCAACGAGTCCCTAGAAGTCCGTTGGGTGCCGGCCGACGAGCTGGACGACTTGCCCATGCACCACACCCAGCGGTTGCGGTTGCGCCACTACCGCGAGGACCGCAACACCCCGCACCTCGGCTAGGGCAGCGCGCCACCGTCCCTAGCCGAGTACGTGTTTGCAGGTCAGCCGCTACTCGGCGGGGGCGACGCCGATGGGGCAGGAGAGGCCGGTGCCGCCTATGCCGCAGTAGCCGTTGGGGTTTTTGGCCAGGTACTGCTGGTGGTAGTCCTCGGCGAAGTAGAAGTCGGGGGCCTTGGTGATCTCGGTGGTTATGGGGCCGTAGCCGGCGGTGGCGAGGGTCCGCTGGTAGGCGTCTCGGGAGGCTTCGGCGGCCTTCTGCTGGACGTCGGTGCGGGTGAAGATGGCCGAGCGGTACTGGGTGCCGATGTCGTTGCCCTGGCGCATGCCCTGGGTGGGGTCGTGGGACTCCCAGAAGACGCGGAGCAGGTCGTCGTAGGAGATCTTGGCGGGGTCGTAGACGACGCGGACGGTTTCGGCGTGGCCGGTCTGGCCGCTGCAGACCTCTTCGTAGGTGGGGTTCGGGGTGTAGCCGCCCGCGTAGCCGGCGGCGGTGGAGATGACGCCGGGGGTCTGCCAGAACTTGCGTTCGGCGCCCCAGAAGCAGCCGAGGGCGAACTCGGCGATCTCGGCGCCGTCCGGGTAGGGCGGGGCCAGGGGCGCGTCGAGGACCTCGTGGCGGGGCGGCACCTGGATGGGCTCGTCCCTGCCGGGGAGTGCCTTCTCCGGAGAGACCATCTGGGTCTTCGCAAAGCCGAACATGTAACCCAGATTACTCTTCGGATGAGTCATGAGCGTGACCAGGTATGGCTGATTACCAAGTAGAGTTCTGGGTGTGGTGAAGCGGGGGATGCTGTTCGGGGTCGGGGCCTACGTGATGTGGGGGTTGTTCCCGCTGTACTGGCCGCTGCTGAAGCCGGCCGGGGCGGTCGAGATCCTCGCGCACCGGGTCATGTGGTCGCTGGTCGCGGTCGCCGCGGTGCTCGCGGTGCGCAGGACCCGGATCCGGAACCTGGGGCTGCGCAGAGGGCTGCTGCTGGCGCTGGCCGCGGTGGTGATCAGCGTCAACTGGGGGACGTACATCTACGCCGTCAACAGCGGGCAGACGCTTGAGTCCGCGCTGGGGTACTTCATCAACCCGCTGATCAGCGTGGTGTTCGGTGTGGTGATCTTCCGGGAGCGGCTGCGGCCGGGGCAGTGGGCGGCGGTCGGGCTGGGGACGGTGGCGGTCATCGTGCTGACCGTCGATTACGGGCGTCCGCCCTGGATCGCGCTGGTGCTGGCGTTCGCGTTCGGGACGTACGGGCTGCTCAAGAAGTTCGCCGACATGCCGTCGGCGGAGAGCCTGGCGGTCGAGACGGCCCTGCTGTTCCTGCCCGCCCTGGTGTTCGTGCTGGTCCTGGAGGGACGGGGCGAGGCGTCCTTCGGGCACCACGGGATGGGGCACGCGGCACTGATCGTGGGGGCGGGGCTCGTGACGGCCGTCCCGCTGATGCTGTTCAACGCGGCGGCGATCAGGCTGCCCATGACCGCCATCGGCATGCTGCAGTACCTGGCGCCCGTGCTGCAGTTCGTCATCGGGTTCTTCGTCCAGCACGAGGAGATGCCGCCGAGCCGGTGGGCGGGGTTCCTGCTGGTGTGGCTGGCGCTGGTGACGCTGACATGGGACGGGGTGCGCGCCGGCCGCCGGAAGCGGTGCCCGAAACCGCCCGAAGAGGCTAAAGTGCCGGACGTCGAACCCCGGATTCGAGGAGTTCTCGTTGCGTCTGGTCAGCTTCACCGTGTTGGGGACGGCGCTCGTCGCGGCGGGCATGCTGGCACCGGCGACGGGTGAGGCGACGGCCGTCGGGCACGACGACGTCACGGTGGAGCCGGGCGTGGCGCGGCCCGGGGAGCGGGTCCGGGTCTCGGTGCCCGGGTGCGGGGGCATGGCGCGGGCGGTGACGTCCGAGGTGTTCGCCGGGCAGGCCGTGCGCGGCGCCGCCACCGTGAAGCCGGATGCCGCGCCCAGCACGTACGCGGTCGAAGCGCGGTGCGGTTCACGGAAAGTGACCGGCAAGATCCGGGTGGCGGGACGGCTGGGATGGCCGGATATCGTGCCCGCCGGCCACGATTCCCGATAACCGGGAAAAGCGGAAGCTCCCTCCTTTTCTATTGCTCATTACTTAGCGTGGCCGATCGGCGGCGCGAGCACCTCTTCTCTCCGGCACCTGCGGGGATGCTGTCAACTCGTCTCGTCAACTGAGACAACCAGTCCAGCAAGTGATAAACCTCACCCGGTGGCGGTTGAGATTTCTACCGTTCGACCCCTTGATCCCGTTAAATGATCATGTGATACTCCCACGAAACCCTACATAACACCCACGCCTCACAGAGAACGCCAGAAACCCCCATTCCTCTGCTTCCGGTGTCCACCGCGAGGGACACCGGGGCGCCTCGGCAGGCCCGCGCCGAGGGGCCGTATCCCCTGAGACACGCGAGCACGGGTCGAGACGCTTCAACTCAACATCGAGGGGCAGTCGGTAATGTCCGTTGACGCGGTTCCAGCCCAGAAGCCCAAGAACTTCCCCCTTTACCGCACGGCCGCCGGGTTCGTCCGCGATCCGCTCCGACAACTGGAGCGGATCAGCAGCGAGGGCGACGGCCGGCTCATCCGCATCGACCTCGGCGCTTCGCACCCTTACCTCGTCACCCACCCCGACCACATCCAGCAGGTACTGCGGCGGGAGTCGGAGAACTTCCAGCGGGACGGGGTGTTCTGGCGGCCGCTCCGCGAGCTGATGGGCGACAGCATCCTCTCCGAAGGCGCCGAGTGGGAGCACAGCAAGCGCGTCCTGCAGCCGGTCTTCACCACGCGCAACGTCAACCGGCTCACCGGGCTGATGGCCGGGGCGATCAACAACGCGGTCGCCAAGCTGGACGAGCCGGCCCGCACGGGACAGCCCGTCGACGTCCTGGCGGAGATGGGCCGGATCGTCAACGAGACCGTCATCAAGGTCCTGTTCGGTGACAAGATCTCCCCGAACGACGCCAACCGGCTGATCCCGACGTTCGACCAGATCGCCACATTGATCTCGTTCCGGTTCCTGCTGCCGTTCGTCCCGCGCGCGATCCCGATGCCCGGCGACCGGGCCTTCCGGGACGCCGTCAACGTGATGGACGAGGTGCTGTTCGAGCTTGTGGAACGTTACCGGGACGACCCGGGCGACGGCAGCGACATCTTCACCGCGCTCTGCCAGGCCCCCACCGAGCACGGCGGGCCCCCGACCAACAAGTGGATCCGCGACAACCTGCTCGCCATGTTCGCCACCAGCACCGAGACGACGACGCTGGCGCTGACCTGGCTGTGGCCGCTGCTGCACGACCACCCGGACGTCCAGGACCGGCTGGTCGCCGAGATCGAGGAGGTCGTCGGCGACGACCCGGTCCGCCCGGACCATCTGCCCAGGCTGCCGTACGTGTCGCAGGTCGTGGACGAGCTGCTGCGCCTCTACCCCGTCGGCTGGATGTTCCCCCGCATGGCCACCAGGCCGACGTCCATCGGCGGCGTGCCCGTCCAGCCGGGCGACTCGGTGCTCATCAGCCCGTTCCTCACCCACCGGCTGGCATCGGTGTGGGAACGTCCGCTGGAGTTCGACCCCGACCGGTTCACCCCGGAGAACGTCCGCGAGCACCACCGCTACGCCTACTTCCCGTTCGGTGGCGGACCGCACCAGTGCATCGGCCGGCACGTGTTCAAGGTCGAGGCGCGGATGATCCTCACGAGTATCCTCAGCCGGTTCCGGCCCAGGCTGTCGGAGGCGGTGCCGGCCATGCCGCGCATCGGCGCGACGCTGCGGCCCCGAGAGCCGCTGGAGATGACGCTGACGCGCGCCGGGAAGGGCGAGTGAGCGGGAGCGGAGCCGGCGAACTCGCCCGCCCTCCCCATCCGGGGCGGACGAGCACGTCCGCCTTCGAATCCGGGACGATCTGCGCGGTCGCCGGCCAGTCGCAGCGGCAGATGCGCGGCTGGGCCGCCGAGTACCCCGCGCTGTACGGGGCGCAGGCGTTCGATCCGGCGCTGTTCAGCACACTGTCACTCGCGGCGGCGTTCAGCGGCCCCGGGCTCACCGCCGGCGGGCTGCGCATGGCCAACCGGGTCTGCCTGTGGTGCTTCGGCCTCGACTGGCTGATCGACTACGTGGCGTCGTCCCGCGCGCAGGTGCGCGGTCTCGTCCGGCGGTGCGCGCGGGTCGCCGACGGCGCGGACCCCGGGGACGGCGACTGCGCCGAGGACGAGCTGATGCGGTTCCTCGCCGCCGTCCGGGACGAGCTGGCGGCCGAACCCGCCCATCCCGGCCTGCGGGACGTCTGGCGGGAGGAACTCCAGCGGGTGCTCGACGCGATGGCGCTCGAATGGGACTGGAAGGCCGCCCGGGAGAAGGGCGAGCACGGACCCGCGTTCGAGGAGTACCTCGCGAACGCCGACAACCTCGGTTTCTCGTTCGTGTTCGCCTCGCACTGGATCGCGTCCGGGGGCGGCGGGAACGTTCCGGTGGTACGTGAGGCGAGCCGGGCCGTGCAGCGGGTGATCCGGCTGCTGAACGACCTCGGCACCTACGAGCGCGATCTGAAGTGGGGCGATCTGAACGGCCTGCTGCTCGACCGGACACGCGCCGAGGTCGAGGAGCGCATCGGGGAACTGACCAGCGAAGCCCGGACGCTGCTCCGGGACGCCGCGCGGAGCGTCCCGGAACTGGCCGGCTATATGGAACGCCAGATGGACTTCTGTGCGGGCTTCTACGGAGTCACCGACTTCTGGGGCACGTTGTGAGCGTCGACGACCGTCCTGTTGTGTGGAGCACCGTCCCTTACCCGCGCCGTCCGGCCACGAGGTCCGGTGGCGTGGACCTGAACAATGCCGTCGGCGAGCTCATCGCCGGGCTGGTGACGCGGCAGTGGGGGCAGGTCACTCCCTCGGTGTACGAGACCGGCCGGCTGGTGACGTTCGCCCCCTGGCTCACGGGCCACGAACGGCGCCTGGGGTTCCTGCTGGAGACGCAGCGTCCGGACGGCGCCTGGGGCGTCCCCGACGACGGGTACGCGCTTGTCCCCACGCTGAGCGCGGTCGAGGCGCTGCTCAGCGAACTCACCGGCGAGGCGCGGCGGGACGGCGGGAGCGGCCTGCACCGCGCATGGCTGGCGCACTCGGCCGAGCGCGGGCTGCGGGCGATCCGCCTGCGGATGTGCGGGCCGGCCGCGGCGTCCCTGGACCTGCCCGACCTGCCGGCGATCGAGCTGATCGCGCCCGCCCTGACCGAGCGGATCAACGTGTCGCTGGCCCGGCTGCGGGACCGTCCGGTGCCGGGGCTCGCCGGCTGGGCGGGATGCGAGCTCGGCCCGCCCGCGGGGCTGTCCCGCAAGAAGCTCGACTTCGTACGCGCCCTGTTCGCCGCGGGGGCGGACGTGCCGCAGAAGCTGGTGCACGCGCTGGAGATCGCCGGGGACGACGCCGCCGGGCTGCCCTGGCCTACCCCCGAGCCGACCGGCACGATCGGCGCGGCACCGGCGGCCACCGCGGCCTGGCTGGGCGCGGACGCGGCCGACGACCTGGAGAATCCGGCCCGCTGGTATCTGGAGACCGTGGTGGCGCAGCACGGCGGGCCGGTGCCGTGCGGTTTCCCGCTGACCGTGTTCGAACGCGGCTGGGTGATCGCGTGGCTGGTGCGCGCGGGCGTCCGGTGCGCCGTCCCGCCGGAGATCGTGCTCAGCCTGACGGCGCCGCTCGGCCCGGCGGGCACCCCGGCGGCGGAGGGCCTGCCGGCGGACGCCGACACCACGGCCGGGGCGCTGTACGCCCTGGCCCTGCTCGGCGCGCCGCACCGGCCGGATCCGCTCTACGCCTACGAGACGGACACGCATTTCTGTACGTGGCAGGGCGAGGAGGGCGCGTCGATCACGACGAACGCGCACGTCCTTGAGGCGTTCGGCGAATACCTCGCCGCGGGCAGGCCCGGCGCGCAGGCGTCCCGGTACGCCGCGACCGCAACGAAGGTGGCGGGCTGGCTCCGCGAGCAGCAGGCGCCGGACGGAAGCTGGTCCGACCGGTGGCACGCGTCGCCGCTCTACGCGACGGCGTGCAGCGCCATCGCGCTCGCGCGGTTCGGCGGGCCGGAATCGGCCGCGGCGGTCGGCGCGGCCCGGCGCTGGGTCCTGGAGGCGCAGCGGCCGGACGGCTCCTGGGGCCGCTGGGGCGGCACGTCGGAGGAGACCGCGTACGCGGTGCAACTCCTGCTGCTGACCGGCGCGGTCCCCGCGCCGGCCGTCCGGGACGCGGTCGACCGGGCCGTCCCGCGGCTGCTCCGCTCACTGACCGGCGCGGACGGCGGAGACTTCGGTGAGCCGGCGCTGTGGCATGACAAAGACCTTTACCGGCCCTCGGCGATCGTCCGGGCGGGTGTGCTCGCCGCGCTGCAACTCGTCCGCACGATGCCCAGGGGCGGATCCGGCACGCGGCCGATGTTCGACTGAGTGAATTCCGCCACATCGACGGTCCTTCACATCCCCCTCAAAATGCGACAAAGCGCCCGCCGTTGCTGATTCACCTTGAGGGGTTATGGTCCTGTTGCTAGTCTTCTACGCCGTATGGAACGGCGGCTTGCCGTCGCCCTTGCATCCCTCTGACCGCGCAATCCGCCCCCACTCATCAACGGCCACGGCGGCTTGCGAGCCATTTCACATATTGTTTGGGCGATTGTAATGCGCTTCCGCAACTCGCGTCTGCGAACCAAGATCACGGCGCTCTTGCTTTCCCTCACGGCACTCTGGGTTTTTGCCGCCTGGGTGACGCTGCGCGAAGGCGTCAATCTGCTCGGCGTCAGCACCCTGGACCGCGCGCTGGCGCAGCCGACCGACCCGTTGCTCGCCGACCTGCAGCACGAACGCTGGATCTCCATGGTGCAGTTGGTGCGGCCGGACGCCGCCAACCGCGCGGCACTCGACAAGCAGCGTGCCGAGACGGACAAGACACGCGCGGAAGCGGTCCGGCTGGCCCGCGACAGCAACGTCTCCCTGTTCGGCAGCAAGCTCCTCGAACGGCGCGTCGATCAGATGCTGGACCAACTGAAGGCGCTGGACTCCACCCGGCACTCGGTCGACGCCGGTGCCGCCGACCGGACCCGGATCACCGCCGCGTATTCGGAGGTCATCGAGTCCATTTTCCGGGTCTACGATTCGCTCGCGACCCTGGACGACAAGGATTTCGCCCGCGACACCCGGACGCTGCTCGAGCTGAACCGCACCTGGGAACTGCTTTCCCGGGAAGACGCATTGATGTCCGGTTCCCTCGCGATCGGCCGGATCACACCCGCCGAACTCATCGAGTTCACCCAGCTGGTCGGCAGCCGGCGGCACAACACCGCGCAGGCGCTGCTCAACATTCAGAACTCGGACCCCGCCCTCTACAAGGCCCTGACGGAGAACGCGAAGCTGCGGCAGGTCGAGGCGTTCGAGGACGAGGTGATGCAGAACCGCCGGATCCCCAAGGCCGGGCAGTCCCGGCTGAACTGGCGTCCCTCGATGACCGCCGAACGGTGGGAGTCGGTGACCGACCCGGCCCTGGACTACATGCGCCAGCAGATCCAGGCCTCCGGCGACCGGCTGGTGGATCGCGCCACGCCCATCGCGGCGGGGGTCGTCCTCCGGCTGGCCCTGGCCGGTGGTCTCGGGCTCCTCGCGGTCATCGCGTCGGTCATCGTGTCGATCACCACGGCACGTGCCCTCGTCCGGCAGCTCGAACGGCTGCGCGGCGCCGCCTGGGAACTGGCCGAGCAGCGGCTGCCCAGCGTCGTCGAACGGCTGGGACACGGCGAGAAGGTGGACGTCGCGGTCGAGGCGCCCCCGCTGCAGTTCGGCACCGACGAGATCGGCCAGGTGGGACGCGCGTTCAACGCCGTCCAGGAGACCGCGATCCGCACCGCCGTCGAGCAGGCCGAACTGCGCCGCGGCATCCGGGACGTCCTGCTGAGCCTGGCCCGCCGCACCCAGACGCTGGTCCACCGGCAGCTCACCATGCTCGACACGATGGAGCGCAAGCGCGACATCGACCCGAAGGACCTGGAAGAGCTGTTCCGGCTCGACCACCTCGCCACCCGCATGCGGCGCAACGCCGAGAACCTCATCGTGCTGTCCGGGGCGATCCCGGCCCGCGGCTGGCGGCAGTCGGTGCCGATGGTGGACGTCGTGCGCGCCGCGGTCGGCGAGGTCGAGGACTACACCCGCGTCACCGTCCTGCCGTTCGGGCCGGTCGAACTCACCGGCCGCGCCGTCGGTGACATCACCCACCTGCTGGCCGAGCTGATCGAGAACGCGGTGTCGTTCTCCCCGCCGGACACCGCCGTGCACATCGGCGGCCACCTCGTCGCCAACGGCTTCGCCATCGACATCGAGGACCGCGGGCTCGGCATGACCGACGAGAAGCTCGCCGAGATCAACGAGCGGATCGTCGACCCGCCCGAGTTCAACCTGCGCAGCTCCGTCCAGCTCGGCCTGTTCGTCGTCGCGAAGCTCGCCGAGCGCTACGGCGTGCGCGTCTCGCTGAAGCGGTCGGCCTACGGCGGCACGACGGCCGTCGTCGTCATCCCGCAGGACCTGATCGTCGAGAGCGACGCCGCGAAGAGCCCCGCGACCACCACCCAGAACGGCCTCACCGTCCGGCAGCCGGCGGCGGTCTCCGCCGGCGCCAGGTCCTCGGGGGCGCATCCGACGGCCAGTGTGACGACCATGACCAGGAAGCCGTCCACCTCGCCCCCTGCCCTGGTGGCCGTGCCGCCGCCCGCGGCCGACCCGGACGACGCAGCCGACCAGGACGACCAAGACGACCGCGAGGACCCGGCCCCCGACCCCGGTGACACGGAGACTTCCGAGCCGCAGGCCAGCGCCGCGGCGGAGACCAGCCACCCGGAGGATCAGCCACCCGTGACCGACAACTCCATCACCCCGTCCGGCCTGCCCGTCCGCGTTCCCCAGGCCAACCTCGCGGCGCCGCTGCGCACCGACGAACCCGTCGTCGCCCAGCAGCCGGACGAGCACGACGACGACCCAGGCCGCTCGCCCGAGGAGATTCAGCGGATCATGGGTTCCTACCAGCGCGGCACCCGCCTTGCGAGGACGGCCGTCGAGTCCCTCGGCAACGAAGCAGTGGAAGGCGAGAACGAGCAGTGAAGCAGAAAGCAGGTGCGCCGTCCGATCTGGGCTGGCTGCTGGACGACCTGATCCACCGTGTGCCGCACGCGCACAGCGCGGTCGTCCTGTCCGCGGACGGCCTTCTCATGGCCTCCTCGGAAGGAATGAGCCAGGACGACGGCGAACACCTGGCCGCGGTGGCCGCCGGCATCCAGAGCCTGGCCAAGGGCGCCGGGACACGGTTCGGCGGCGGCCCGGTCAGGCAGACGATCATCGAGATGCAGTCGCAGTTCCTGCTGGTGACGGTGGCCGGCAAGGGCGCCTGCCTCGCCGTGCTGGCGGGCGATGAGGCCGACGTCGGCCTCATCGCCTACGAGATGGCGATGCTCGTCACCAGCATGGGGCACCATCTCACCTCGCCGTCACGTTCGGAGACCGCGGAGGGCCGCTCCACATGATGCCGCCCGAAGACCCCTCGCCCGACCTCTGGCCGGAGACCCCGCCGCTCCCACCGGCCCCCGAACCGGACACGCACGAACGCTGGCTCGACGACCAGGCCGGCCCCATGGTGCGTCCCTACGTGATGACCAGCGGGCGCATCGAGCCGACCCGCGGCAAGTTCGACCTGATCACCCTCGTGGTCGCGGCCGGCCCGGAACCGGACACCGTGATCGGGCTCGGCCCCGAGCACCTGGCGCTCATCCGGCTCTGCCAGAACGTCATCTCGGTCGCCGAACTCACCGGCCATCTCAACCTGCCCGTCGCGACCGTGCGGGTCCTGCTCGGCGACCTGCTCGACAAGGGGTTCGTCTCCATGCAGGAACCCGAACCGGAGGCGGACATGCACGACATCAGGCTCTACAAGGCGGTGATCGATGGTCTCCGGGCCCTCTAGAGGCGTACGCGCCCGCCGGCTTCCCACCGCGGTCAAGATCGTGATCGCGGGCGGTTTCGGGGTCGGCAAGACCACGATGGTGGGCACGGTCTCCGAGACCCGGCCGCTGCGCACCGAGGAACTCCTCACCGACCAGAGCATCGGCGTGGACGACATCGCCGGGGTGGAACGCAAGAGCACCACCACGGTCGCGATGGACTTCGGCCGCATCACGATGCGGGACGAGTACGTCCTCTACCTGTTCGGGACCCCCGGCCAGGAACGCTTCTGGTTCATGTGGGACGAGGTCGCCCTCGGCGCGCTCGGCGCGGTCGTCCTCGCCGACACCCGCCGCCTGTCCGACTGCTTCCCGTCGGTGGACTACTTCGAGCGCCGCGGCACCCCGTTCGTCGTCGCGGTCAACTGCTTCGAGGGCGCCCAGCGCTACGACCTCCAAGAGATCCAGATGGCCCTCAACCTGGGCCCCAAGGTCCCCGTCATGCTCTGCGACGCCCGCCGCGTCGAATCCTGCAAGAAGGTCCTCATCGACCTCGTCCTGCACGCCATGAAGTTCCGCGGCCTGACCGAAGAGCCCGCCGAACCGCAGAAAGCCTGAACCCGAACAGCCGGGCTTCAAGAGCGGGGCCGTTCGCGCCCACCGGCATCGCCGGCGCGAACGGCCCCGCGCGGTCACGTCCCGCCACCTGGATCAGCGGCCGGGCGGCGCGGATCAGCCCGTGCGGCTCACCACGTAGTCGCAGAGGTTGGTGAATGCCTCGCGGGCGGGGATCTCGGGGAGGGTGAGGAGTTCGGCGCGGGCGTCCTCGGCCCAGCGGCGCAGGTCGGCACGGGCACGGTCCATGGCGGGGTGGGCGCGCAGCAGGGTGAGGGCCTCGGCGTGGCGGGTGTCGTCGGTGAGGTCCTGGACGAGGAGTTCGCGGAGGCGGGCGTCGTCCGGCCCGGAACCGATCCCGCCGAGGACGTGGTGCATCGGAAGGGTGCGGACGCCCTCGCGAAGGTCGGTGCCCGGCGTCTTGCCGGACTCCTCGGTCTCGGACGCGATGTCGAGGATGTCGTCGGAGAGCTGGAAGGCGATGCCGATCTTCTCGCAGGCGGAGGTGATCGTGTCGACGACATGGGGCGGGGCGCCCGACAGCAGGGCGCCGAACTGGCCGGAGACGGCGATGAGGGACGCGGTCTTGTCGGCGACGACCTGCAGGTAGTGCTTGAGGGGGTCGGCGGAGGTGCCGGGGCCGACCGTCTCCTGGATCTGGCCGCGGACGAGGCGGGCGAACGCGCGGGCCTGGATGCGGACCGCCTCGGGGCCGAGGTCGGCGAGCAGGTCGGAGGCGCGGGCGAACAGGTAGTCGCCGGTGAGGATCGCGACGGTGTTCGTCCAGCGGGAGTTGGCGGACTCCTGGCCGCGGCGGACGGTCGCCTCGTCCATCACGTCGTCGTGGTAGAGGGTGCCGAGGTGGGTCAGCTCCACGACGACGGCGGCGGGGACGACGCCCGCGGCGGCCGGGTCGCCGAAGTGGGAGGCGAGCAGCACCAGCATCGGCCGGAACCGCTTGCCGCCCGCCTCCACCAGATGCTCGGACGCCTCGGTGAGCAGCGGATCCTCGCCACGCACGCAGTCGAGGAGCATGGCCTCGACATCGGCCAGACGCGCTTTCGCAGCGGACGCGAGCGCGGCGTCGATGGGAAGCCCGAACGGGCCGGTCTCCTTGACGGCCGGCCCGCCGGGCTTCTCAGCGGATGGGTTGCTCACCCAAGACTCCCTACCGGACGAACATGTGGGTCGTGGCCTGACCCGCGAGGTCCAGGACCGGCTGCGGGATCACGCCGAGTACCACAGTAGCCGCCACGCCGAGGGCGACCGCGACCGCGGTCGCCGGCCCGGCCACCACGACCGGCCCGTCCGCGTCCGGCTCGCTGAAGAACATGACGACGATCACGCGGACGTAGAAGAACGCGGCGATCGCGGACGAGATGACCGCGATGATGACCAGGGGCGTCGCGCCCTCCTCGACGGCCGCCTTGAACACCGCGAACTTGCCGGTGAACCCGCTGGTGAGCGGGATCCCGGCGAACGCCAGCAGGAAGAAGGCGAACACGCCGGCGACGACCGGGGACCGCTTGCCGAGCCCCGCCCACCGGGACAGGTGGCCGGCCTCGCCGCCCGCGTCCCGCACCATCGTGATGACGGCGAACGCGCCGACCGAGGTGAAGCCGTAGGCGAGCAGGTAGAACAGGCTGCTCGACAGGCCGTGCGGGGAACTGGCGATCACGCCGAGGAGCAGGAAGCCCGCGTGCGCGATCGACGAGTAGGCCAGCAGCCGCTTGATGTCGGTCTGCGTGATCGCGATGAGCGACCCGGCGACCATCGTGAGAATGGCCACACCCCACAGGACGGGCCGCCAGTCCCAGCGCAGCGTCTCGAACGCGACGTAGTAGACGCGCAGGATCCCGCCGAACGCGGCGACGACCGTACCGGACGCCATCAGCGCCGTGATCGGGGTCGGGGCGCCCTGGTACACGTCCGGCTTCCACATGTGGAAGGGGACGCCGCCGAGCTTGAACAGCAGCCCGACGGACAGCAGCGCGACGCCCGCGAGGAGCAGGGTCTCACTGCCGGCGTCCCTGCCGATCTGGGCGGAGATGTCCGACAGCCGCACCGACCCGGCGTACCCGTACAGCAGCGCCGTCCCGTACAGGAAGAACGCCGACGAGAACGCGCCGAGCAGGAAGTACTTGACCGCCGCCTCCTGCGACAGCAGCCGCCGCCGGCGGGCGAGCCCGCACAGCAGGTAGAGCGGCAGCGACATGACCTCCAGGGCCACGAACATCGTGAGCAGGTCGTTCGCGGCCGGGAACATGATCATGCCGCCGACGGCGAACATCATCAGCGGGAACACCTCGGTCTGGGTGATCCCGGCCTCGGCGGTGCGCTGCTCGGCCTCACTGCCGGGCAGCGCGGACGCCTGCGCGGCGAAGTGGCCGCCGGCGCGCTCGGCGATCAGCAGCAGGCTGACGAGCGCCAGCACCAGGATGGTGCCCTGGATGAACAGCGTCGGCCCGTCCACGCCGAGCGCGCCCTCGGCGGCGACGTGGTGCGGGTTGTCGCGCCACGCGAGCGCGACCGTCCAGCCGAAGGCGCCGGCGAGGCCGAGGAACGCCAGCGGCACCTGCGCGTAGTAGCGCGCGTTGCGGCCGACGAACGCCTCGACGAGCACGCCCACGACGGCGACGCCGAGGACCAGGAGCAGCGGGGCGATCTGCCCGTACTCGATGTGCGGCGCGGGGATGTCACCCCCCTGCGCGAGGACCGCGCTCACCTGACTGGTGGTGCTCATGGACGGGCTCCGTTCTCGGCGACGTTACCGGTGATGGCCGGCGCCGGATCGCGCTGATCGACCCTGGCCAGCGTGTGTCCCACCGACGGGTTGATCACGTGCAGCACCGGCTGCGGGAAGAAGCCCATCGCCACGATGATCGCGATGATCGGGGCGATGGCCCACTTCTCCCGGGCGGACAGGTCCTTCATGCCCTCGACCGCGGGGACCTTCGGGCCGCCCATGGTCCGCTGGTACATCCACAGGATGTAGATGGCGGCGAGCACGATGGCGATGATGGACGCGACGGCGGCCCACCTGTAGCGGCTGAAGGTGCCGACCACGACGAGGAATTCCGAAACGAACGGCGACAGGCCGGGCAGCGACAGCCCGGACAGGCCGGCGATGAGGAACGTCCCGGCGAGGACGGGCGCCGCCTTCTGCACGCCGCCGAAGTCGGAGATCCGCGCCGACCGCCGCCGGACGATCAGGAACCCGACGATGAGGAACAGCGCGCCGGTGGAGAAGCCGTGGTTCACCATGTACAGCGCCGCGCCCGACTGCGCCTGCGAGGTCATCGCGAAGATACCGAGCACGATGAACCCGAAGTGGGAGATCGACGTGTAGGCGATCAGCCGCTTCATGTCGACCTGCCCGATCGCGAGGACCGCGCCGTAGATGATGCTGAGCACGGCGAACCCGAGCACGACCGGCGTCGCCCACTTGGCCGCGCCGGGGAACAGCTCCAGGCAGAACCGGAGCATCCCGTACGTGCCGACCTTGTCCAGCACGCCGACGATCAGCACCAGCGCGCCCGCCGGGGACTGCTGCGCCGCGTCCGGCAGCCAGGTGTGCACCGGCACCATCGGCGCCTTGATCGCGAACGCGATGAAGAAGCCGAGGAACAGCCACTTCGCCGTCGTCGGGTCGATGTTCATCTTCGACAGCTCGTCGAACATGAACGTCCCGCGGCCGAGGCCGCCGGCGTCGACGGACTTCGCCGACAGCGGGTACAGCCAGATGACGGCGACGAGCATCAGCAGCCCGCCGAACAGCGAGTACAGCAGGAACTTCACCGCGGCGTAGGAGCGCTGCGCGCCGCCGTAGGACCCGATGATGAAGTACACCGGGATCAGCATCGCCTCGAAGAAGACGTAGAAGAGGAACACGTCGGTCGCCGCGAAGACACCGATCATGGCCGCTTCCAGCGACAGCAGCAGCGCGAAGTACGTCTTCACCGACCGCTTCGCCGGAACGTCGGTGCCGCCGGAGCGGTCCGCCTCGCCCCACGAGGCCAGCATGACCAGCGGGACGAGAATGACCGACAGCAGGATCAGCGTCAGCGCGACACCGTCGACGCCGAGGGCCCAGTGGACCCCGAACTCCTTGATCCACCAGTACTTCTCTTCGAACTGGAAGCGCGGGCCGCCGGCGTCGAAGCCCGCCGCCATGACGCCGGTGAGCGCCGCGACGGCGACGGAGACGCCGAGTGCGAACTGCTTGACCAGCGTCTCCCGCTCGCGCGGGATGGCGATGAGCAGCAGCGCGCCCGCCAGTGGCAGTCCGATGAGGACGCTCAGCCAGGGAAAGTCGCTCATGAAACGTTCACCACCAGGAGCGCCGCGACCACGAGGGCCGCACCGCCCAGCATCGAGAGTGCGTAGGAACGGGCGAAGCCGGTCTGGACCCGGCGGAGCCGGCCGGAACTGCCGCCGACCCCGGCGGCGGTGCCGTTGACGACGCCGTCGACGCCGCGTCCGTCGAACCAGACCGCGAGCCGGGTCAGCCACTGCCCGGGACGCATGAGCAGCGACTCGTTGAGCGCGTCACCGTACAGGTCCTTGCGGGCCGCGACGGTGGCGAACGAGCCCTTGGGCGCCTCGCGCGGCACCGGCCGGGCGCCGTACTGCAGCCACGCGATCGCCGCACCGATGATCATCAGCACCAGGGTGATCGCGCCCGGGACGGTGAGCCACTTGAACTCGTGCGGGTGCTCGGGCGTCCCGACGACCGGCTCCAGGAAGTCGGCGAACCCGCCGAGGATCAGGAACCCGCCGGCGGCGACGGAGCCGACCGCCAGCAGCATCAGCGGCCAGGTCATGACCTTGGGCGACTCGTGCGGGTGGACGTCGTCCTCCCAGCGCTTCTCGCCGAAGAACGTCATGAACATCACGCGCGACATGTAGTAGGCGGTGATGCCCGCGCCGATGAGGGCGCAGGCGCCGAGGATCGCCCCGGACGTGCCGCCCTTGTCGAACGCCGCCTCGATGATGGCGTCCTTGGTGAACCAGCCGGACAGGCCGGGGAACCCGATGATGGCGAGGTACCCGAGCCCGAACGTCGCGTAGGTGATCACCATCACCGCGCGGAGCGCGCCGTAGCGGCGCATGTTCACGTCGTCGTTCATGCCGTGCATGACGGAGCCCGCGCCGAGGAACAGGCCCGCCTTGAAGAAGCCGTGCGCGATGAGATGCGCGATGGCGAAGACGTAGCCGGCCTTGCCGAGCCCGGCGGCCAGCGTCATGTAGCCGATCTGCGACATCGTCGACCCGGCGAGGGCCTTCTTGATGTCGTCCTTCGCGCAACCGATGATCGCACCGGCGAGCAGCGTGGCCGCCCCGACGATCGTGACGGCGAGCTGCGCGTCCGGCGACATCTCGAAGATCGGGCCGGACCGGACGATCAGGTAGACGCCCGCGGTCACCATCGTCGCCGCGTGGATGAGCGCCGACACGGGGGTCGGGCCCTCCATCGCGTCCAGCAGCCAGGACTGCAGCGGCAGCTGCGCCGACTTACCGCACGCGCCGAGCAGCAGGAGCAGCCCGATCGCGGTGGCGGTGCCGGTGCTGAGCTGGGACGCCAGGCCCGCGTGCCCCGGACCGGTGCCGAGGATCGAGCCGTAGTCGATCGTGCCGAACGTCGAGAACATCAGCGCGATCGCGATGATCAGCCCCATGTCGCCGACGCGGTTGACGACGAACGCCTTCTTCGCGGCGGTCGCGGCGGTCGGCTTGTGCTGCCAGAACCCGATCAGCAGGTACGAGGCGAGGCCCACACCCTCCCAGCCGAGGAACATGACCAGGTAGTTGTTGCCGAGCACCAGCAGCAGCATCGCCGCGACGAACAGGTTCAGGTAGGCGAAGAACCGGCGCCGGTCGGGGTCCTCGGCCATGTAGCCGATGGAGTAGATGTGGATGAGCGAGCCCACCCCGGTGATCAGCAGGACGAAGCTGATGGACAGCGGGTCCACCAGCAGGTCCATGCCGACCTTGAACGAGCCGACGTCGATGAAGTTCCACAGGTGCAGGGTGCGGCGCCGGGCCTCGGCGTCGTATCCGAGCATCTGGGCGAACATCGCGGCGCCCACCGCGAACGACGCGATCGACATCGTGACGCCGAGCAGGTGGCCCCACTTGTCGGTGCGCCTCCCCCCGAGCAGGAGGATCGCGGCGCCCGCGAGCGGGAGCGCGATGAGAAGCCAGGACGCGGCCTGGATGCCTTCCGCTTTCATCCTCGGCCTCTCAGTACTTCAGCAGGTTCGCGTCGTCGACCGACGAGGACCTGCGGGTCCGGAAGATGGTCATGATGATCGCCAGGCCCACGACGACTTCCGCGGCGGCCACCACCATCACGAAGAAGGCGATGATCTGACCATCCAGATTGCCGTGCATGCGGGAGAACGAGACGAACGCCAGGTTCGTCGCGTTCAGCATGAGCTCGACGCACATGAACACCACGATCGCGTTGCGCCGCACGAGGACGCCGAGCGCTCCGATGGTGAACAGGATCGCCGAGAGCGCCAGGTAGTGCCCCGGACTCATTGACCCGCCTCCCCTTCACTCGCGCCGCCGCCCGCGGCCGGCGACCCCGACTTCACCGAGCGCGCCTCGGCGTCGGCGTCGTGGACGTCCTCGGTGACCGCCTTGACCGCGGCCACGTCCTGTTCGAGGGCCTCCTCCTCGGTGCCGCCGTAGAGGTCGGCGTGCCGCTCGGCGGTGTCGGTGCGGGCCGCGATGACCGGGTTGACCGACAGCTCCGACGGGGTGCCGTCCGGCAGCAGCGCCGGCATGTCGACGGCGTTGTGCCGGGCGTAGGTGCCGGGGCCGGGCAGCGGGCCGGGGTGGTCGCCGGTCAGGAACCGTTCCTTGGACAGGTCCTTCTGCGTCGGCTTCGGCTCGGTCCGCTCCCGGTGCGCCAGCACCATCGCGCCCAGCGCCGCGGTGATCAGCAGGGCGCTGGTCGCCTCGAACGCGAACACGTACTTGGAGAACAGCAGCCGGGCCAGCCCCATCACGTTGCCGCCGGCGTTGGCCTGCTTCAGGCCCACCGAACCGCCGAGCGCCGCGTTCCCGAGCCCCACCGTCAGCAGGACGATGAAGCCGAGCGCGGCGATCGCGGCCCAGAAGCGCTGGCCCCGGATCGTCTCCACCAGCGAGTCGGTGGAACTGACCCCGACGAGCATCAGCACGAACAGGAACAGCATCAGCACCGCGCCGGTGTAGACGATCACCTGGACGAACGCCAGGAACGGCGCGCTCTGGATCGCGTACAGCGCGGCGAGGCAGAGCATCACGGTCGCCAGCAGCAGCGCCGAGTGCACCGCCTTCCGCATGAAGATCATGCCGAGCGCGGCGAGCACCGACACGACCGCCAGGAGCCAGAAGAAGAACGGCTCACCGGACTGCTTGTCGGCGACCTCGGCGGCGAGGAGATGAGCGGTGCTCATTTGCCCTCACCTCCGTCGTCCTGCTTGAGGCCGAGGCGGTAGTAGTCCTCCTCGGTGTCGCCGAGCCGCATCTCGTGCGGCGGCGTCTCCATGCCCTCGCGCAGCGGCGCCAGCAGCATGTCCTTGGTGTAGATCAGGCTCTCGCGGCTGTCGTCGGCGAGCTCGTACTCGTTGGTCATCGTGAGCGCCCGGGTCGGGCACGCCTCGATGCACAGCCCGCAGAGGATGCAGCGCAGATAGTTGATCTGGTAGGTGCGGCCGTACCGCTCGCCGGGCGAGTACCGCTCCTCCGCCGTGTTGTCGGCGCCCTCGACGAAGATGGCGTCCGCCGGGCAGGCCCACGCGCACAGCTCGCAGCCGA
Organism: Actinomadura formosensis NBRC 14204; assembly: GCF_001552155.1. Taxonomy (GTDB): domain Bacteria; phylum Actinomycetota; class Actinomycetes; order Streptosporangiales; family Streptosporangiaceae; genus Spirillospora; species Spirillospora formosensis. The sequence continues at coordinate 28,752 of NZ_BCQQ01000021.1, forward strand.
TGCACTTCTCCAGGCCGTCCGGCCAGCGGTTGAGCTGGTGCCGCCCGTGGAAGCGCGGGGCGGTCGGCTTCTTCACCTCCGGGTACTGGACGGTCTCGCTCTTCATGAACATCTGGTGGAACGAGACCCCGAACCCCTTGACCGGGTTCAGGAAATCAGTGAGTCCCACTGGTGACCTCCTCGGAGGAAGTTTCGATCTTGGCGGGCCGGACCGGCTCGCGGGCGCGACCGTGGTAGTGCGGCGCGTCCAGCGGCGGCACCGGGAACCCGCCGGCGGCCGGCTCGGCCTGTCCGCCCTGCGCCGCGCCGGGCACGATCTCCTTGTCCTCCTCGCCGCCCCGGAACATCTCCCAGAGCACCGTGGCCAGCAGCACCACCGCGCCGACCACCGCCGCGGCGATGACGATCTGCCGCATGTCGTAGCCCTCGTTCTTGAAGGCGCGGATGGCCGCCACCAGCAGGATCCAGCCGAGGGAGACGGGGATCAGCACCTTCCAGCCGAGCCTCATCAGCTGGTCGTAGCGGACCCGCGGCAGCGTGCCGCGCAGCCAGATGAAGAAGAAGATGAACAGGAAGACCTTGATCAGGAACCACAGCATCGGCCACCAGCCGGAGTTGGCGCCCGCCCACACCGTGGAGATCGGCGCGGGAGCACGCCAGCCGCCGAGGAACAGCGTGGTGGCGAGCGCCGACAGGGTGGTGAGGTTGATGTACTCCGCGAGGAAGAACATCGCGAACTTCAGCGACGAGTACTCGGTGTGGAACCCGCCGACGATCTCGCCCTCGCCCTCCGGCAGGTCGAACGGGATGCGGTTCGACTCGCCCATCATCGTGATCACATAGATCACGAAGGACGGGGCCAGCAGCACCACGAACCACGTGTCGTGCTGCGAAGCGACGATCTCCGAGGTCGACATCGTGCCGGCGAACATGAACACCGCCACGAACGACAGCCCCATCGCGATCTCATAGGAGATCATCTGCGCGGACGAGCGGAGCCCGCCGAGCAGCGAGTACGGCGACATCGACGACCAGCCGGCCAGCACGACGCCGTAGATGGCCATCGACGACATCGCCAGCACCAGCAGCACCGCGACCGGAAGGTCGGTGCCCTGCAGCGCCGTCTTGTGCCCGAAGATCGACACCGTCGGCCCGAACGGGATGATGATGAACGAGATGAACGCCGGCACCGCCGCCATCACCGGCGCCAGGATGAACACGACCTTGTCCACCTGGCGGGGGACGATGTCCTCCTTCAGCGCCAGCTTGATGCCGTCGGCGAGGCCCTGCAGCAGGCCGAAGGGCCCGGCGCGGTTCGGGCCGACGCGCAACTGCATCCGGCCGATGACGCGCCGCTCCATCCACATCGTCATCAGCACGGTCACGACGAGGAACGCGAAGATGAACAGGACCTTGCCGCCGATCAGCCACCACGGGTCGGTGCCGAAGTCCTTCAGCGTGGGGTCGGCCGCCGGGGCCGCGGCGAGCGGGCTCATTTGCCACCTCCAGCGTTCCGCGCGGCGCCCGGGAGCACCCCGCTCGCGATCTTGACGATGCCGCCCGCGGCCGCGCCCAGATCCCGGTGGAGGGCGCAGCCCGCCGAGTTCGTCGGCAGCCACACCACCCGGTCGGGCAGGTCCGGGGTGATCTCCAGCGGGAGCGTCACCTCACCGCGCGCCGCCGACACGGTCACCGCGTCGGTCGCGCCGATCTCCGCGGCCGTCGCGGGCGACAGCCGGGCGATCGCGGGCTTGGCGGTGCCCGCGAGGAACGGCTCGCCGTCCTGCAGGCGGCCCCGGTCCAGCAGCAGCCGCCACGTCGCGAGCAGCGCCTCGCCCTGCTCGGGGTGCGGCGGCAGTTCCTGCGCCACGTCCGGCGCCTCCGGACGCTCACCGCGGTACCCGCCGAGCTCGGTCAGCTCGCGGCGCGCCGCCTCCGGGCCGGGCAGGCCCAGGTGGACGTCCATCTCGTCGGCCAGCGCGTCCAGCACCCGCAGGTCGGACAGCCGCCCGGCCGACTTCAGCACGGTGTCGAACGGACGGCCGCGGCCCTCCCAGTCGACGAACGTCCCGGACTTCTCCGTGACGACCGCGACCGGGAACACCACGTCGGCGCGGTCGGTGACCGCGCTCGGCCGCTGCTCCAGGCTCACCACGAACGGGGTCGCGTCGAGCGCCCGGAGCATCGTCTCCGGGTCGGCGAGGTCGTAGGGGTCGACTCCGCCGACGAGCAGCGCGCCGCGCCGTCCCGCGGCCGCCGCCGCGACGATCCCGTCGGTGTCCTCGCCCGCCGCGGCGGGCAGGTCCGCGACGCCCCAGACGCGGGCGACCTCGGCGCGTGCGGCGGCGTCGGTCACCGGACGGCCGATCGGCAGCAGCCCGGGCAGCGCCCCGGCCTCGATCGCGCCGCGTTCCCCGGCCCGGCGCGGCACCCATGCCAGCCGGGCTCCGGTGATCCGCGCCAGCCGGACCGCCGCGGTCAGCGCGCCGGGGCTGCCGGCGAGCCGCTCCCCGGCCAGGATGACGGCGCCGGGCGTCTCCAGCAGCGTCCGGATGCCCGCGTGGCCGGCGTCCCCGATCAGCGAGCCGAGCGTCTCGGCCTCGGCGCCGGGCGGCGTCGGCAGCAGCGTGCCGCCGACCTTCGCCAGCCCGCGGGTCGCGAACGGCGCGGCGGCGTACACCGGCAGCCGGTGCTTGCGGTACGCCTTGCGGAGCCGCAGGAAGACGATCGGCGATTCCTCCTCCGGCTCGAAGCCGGCGAGGAGGACGACGGGCGCCTTCTCCAGGTCGGTGTAGGACACCTCGATGGAGTGGCCCGCGACCGAGGAGGCGATGAACCGCGACTCCTCGTCCGACAGCGGCCGGGCCCGGAAGTCGACGTCGTTGGTGCCGAGCGCGATCCGGGCGAACTTGGCGTAGGCGTAGGCGTCCTCCAGGGTGACGCGGCCGCCGGTCAGCACCCCGGCCGAGCCGCGCGCCGCCGCGAGGCCGCGCGCCGCGATGGTGAGCGCCTCCGGCCAGGACGCCGGCTCCAGTTCACCGTCCTCGCCCCGGACGAGCGGGTGCGTGAACCGCTCCGGCCGCGTCCCGTAGGCGAACGCCCAGCGGCCCTTGTCGCAGTTCCATTCCTCGTTGACCTGCGGGTCGTCCCCGGCGAGCCGGCGGGTGACCTTGCCGCGCCGGTGGTCGGTGCGCAGCGCGCAGCCGGCCGCGCAGTGCTCGCAGACGCTCGGCTGCGACACCAGGTCGAACGGGCGGGACCGGAACCGGTACGCGGTGCCGGTGAGCGCGCCCACCGGGCAGATCTGCACGGTGTTGCCGGAGAAGTAGGAGTGGAACGGCTTGCCGTCGGCCGTCCCGACCTCCTCCTTCGCGCCGCGGTTCAGCAGGTCGATGAACGGGTCGCCGGCGATCTGCTCGGAGAACCGGGTGCAGCGGGTGCACTGGATGCACCGCTCGCGGTCGAGCAGCACCTGGCTGGACAGCGGCAGCGGCTTCGGCCAGGTCCGCTTGGTCTCCTGGAAGCGCGTCTCGCCGCGCCCGTTGGACATCGCCTGGTTCTGCAGCGGGCACTCGCCGCCCTTGTCGCAGATCGGGCAGTCCAGCGGGTGGTTGATGAGCAGGAACTCCATCACGCCGTGCTGCGCCTTGTCGGCCACCGGCGAGGTGAGCTGGGTCTTGATGACCATGCCCGGCATCACGGTGGTCGTGCAGGACGCCTGCGGCTTCGGCATCCCGCGGCCGTTGCCGGCGTCCGGGATCTCCACCAGGCACTGCCGGCAGGCGCCGATCGGGTCGAGCAGCGGGTGCTCGCAGAACCGGGGGATCTGGATGCCGAGCAGCTCGGCGGCCCGGATGATCAGCGTGCCCTTCGGCACCTCGATCTCGAAGCCGTCGATGGTGCAGGAGACCATCTCCACCTGCTCGACCGACTGACCCGACTTGTCGTCGGTGACGGTCACTTGGCACCTCCCCAAAGGGTGGACTTGGCCGGGTCGAACGGGCAGCCGCCCTGTTCGAAGTGCTGGAGGTACTCGTCCCGGAACAGCTTGATGGACGACACGACCGGGCTGGTCGCGCCGTCGCCGAGGGCGCAGAACGCGCGGCCGAGGATGTTGTCGGAGATGTCCAGCAGGGTCTCCAGGTCCTCCTCGGTGCCCTCGCCGGCCTCCAGCCGCTTGAACATCTGCTTGTACCAGTAGGTGCCCTCGCGGCACGGCGTGCACTTGCCGCACGACTCGTGCGCGTAGAACTCCGACCAGCGCTGGACGGCCCGGACGACGCACGTCGTCTCGTCGAAGATCTGCAGCGCCCGGGTGCCGAGCATGGACCCGGCCGCGCCGACGGACTCGAAGTCCAGCGGGACGTCCAGGTGCTCGTCGGTGAAGATCGGCGTGGACGACCCGCCGGGGGTCCAGAACTTCAGCCGGTGCCCCGCCCGGATGCCGCCCGCCATGTCGAGCAGTTCCCGCAGCGTGATGCCGAGCGGCGCCTCGTACTGGCCGGGCCGCGTGACGTGCCCGGACAGCGAGAAGATCCCGAAGCCCTGCGACTTCTCGGTGCCCATCGAGGCGAACCATTCCGGCCCGTTCTCGATGATCGAGGGAACCGAGGAGATCGACTCGACGTTGTTGATGACAGTGGGTCCGCCGTAGAGGCCCGCGACCGCGGGGAAGGGGGGCTTCAGCCTGGGCTGACCGCGGAATCCCTCAAGGGAGTCCAGCAGCGCCGTCTCCTCGCCGCAGATGTAGGCCCCGGCGCCGCTGTGCACGACCACGTCCAGGTCGTAACCGGACCCGAGGATGTCCTTGCCGAGGTAACCGGTCTCGTACGCCTCCGCCACCGCCTGCTGCAGCCGGCGGATCACGTGCAGGACCTCGCCGCGCACGTAGATGAACGCGTGGTTCGACTTGATCGCGTACGAGCTGATGATGACGCCCTCGACCAGCACGTGCGGGTTGGCCATCATCAGCGGGATGTCCTTGCACGTGCCCGGCTCGGACTCGTCGGCGTTGACGACGAGATAGCGCGGGTTCGGGCTGGACGGCGGCAGGAAGCCCCACTTCATCCCGGTGGGGAACCCGGCACCGCCCCGGCCGCGGAGGCCGGAGTCCTTGACGGCCTGGACGATCTCGTCCGGCGCCATGCCGAGCGCCTTGCGGAGGGCCTTGTAGCCGCCCTCGCGCTCGTAGCCGGCGCGGGTGAACGAGTCGGCCTGGTCCCAGTTCCTGGTGAGGACGGGGGTGAGCGTGGTCACTGGTTCCGTCCTTCCTGGCTGCCGGGCTTGGCCTCGCCGGGGACGGGTTCGCCCGGCTCGTGCGGCGGCTCGGCGATCTGTTCCGGCTTCACCGGCTCCTCCGGACGCTCCCGGCCCGCCTCGGTGGAAGGCGCCTCCCACCCGCGCTCCCGGGCGAGCTTCACCCCGGCCAGCGACTCGGGCCCGGCCTGGACGCCCTCACCGGCGAGCCCGTCCGGGAACCCGGCGAGCACGCGGGACGCCTCCTTCCAGGTGGCCAGGTGGTTCGGCCCGCGGGAGGGGAGCACGTCGTTGCCGAGGCGCAGGTCGTCGACGAGCTGCTTCGCCTTCTCGGGAGTCATGTTGTCGAAGAACTCCCAGTTGACCATCACCACCGGGGCGAAGTCGCAGGCCGCGTTGCACTCGACCCGCTCCAGGCTGATCTTGCCGTCCGGGGTGGCCTCGTCGTGCCCGACCCCGGTGTGCTCGCTCAGCTCGTCCCAGATCTGGTCGCCGCCCATGATCGCGCACAGCGTGTTGGTGCAGACGCCGACGTGGTACTCCCCGACCGGCTTCCGCTTGTACTGCGTGTAGAACGTGACGACGCCCATCACCTGCGCGGGCGTGATGCCGAGCATCTCCGCGCAGAACTCCACGCCGTCCTTGGTGACGTGGCCCTCGGCCGACTGCACCAGGTGCAGCATCGGCAGCAGCGCCGACCGCGGCCGCGGGTACCGGCCGATGATCTCCTTGGCGTCCCGCTCCAGCCGCTCGCGTACGTCGGGTTCGTATGTCATCGGTCCACTCCCCCCATGACCGGGTCGATGCTGGCGACCGCCGCGATGATGTCGGCGACCATGCCGCCCTCGCTCATCGCCGGGGTGGCCTGCAGGTTGACGAAGGACGGCTCGCGGAAGTGGACGCGGTACGGCCGGGTACCGCCATCGCTGACCACGTGGGCGCCGAGTTCGCCGCGCGGCGACTCGATCGGCGCGTACGCCTGCCCCGCCGGCACCCGGAAGCCCTCCGTCACCAGCTTGAAGTGGTGGATCAGCGCCTCCATCGAGGTGCCCATGATGTGCGCGATGTGCCGGGGCGAGTTGCCCATGCCGTCCGCGCCGATCGCCAGCTGTGCGGGCCAGCCGATCTTCTTGTCCTCGATCATGACCGGGCCCTTGACCGTCTGGAGCCGGTCCAGGCACTGCTCGACGATCTTCAGCGACTCCTCCATCTCGTCCATCCGGACGAGGTAGCGGCCGTACACGTCGCAGGTGTCCTGCGTCGCGACCTCGAAGTCGTAGGTCTCGTAGCCGCAGTAGGGCTGCGACTTGCGCAGGTCCCACGGCAGGCCCGCCGCGCGCAGCACCGGGCCGGTGACGCCGAGCGCCATGCAGCCGGTCAGGTCCAGGTACGCGATGTTCTGCGTCCGCGCCTTGAAGACGGGGTTGTCGTCCATCAGCTTGCGCAGCGCCTTGATCCGCTTCGGCATCCGGTCCAGATAGTCGCGGATCTTGCTGGTGGCGCCGCTCGGCAGGTCCTGCGCGACCCCGCCCGGACGGATGTAGGCGTGGTTCATCCGCAGCCCGGTGATCTCCTCGAACAGGTCGAGGGTGTACTCGCGCTCGATGAACCCGTTCAGCATCACGGTCGTCGCGCCGAGCTCCAGCCCGAACGTGGCGATCGCGACCAGGTGCGAGGAGATCCGGTTCAGCTCCATCATCATCACGCGGATGATCTGGGCCCGCTCCGGGATCTGGTCCTCGATGCCGAGCAGCCGCTCCGTGCTGAGGCAGTACGCGGTCTCGTTGAACAGCGGGGCCAGGTAGTCCATCCGGGTGCAGAACGTGGTGCCCTGCGTCCAGGTGCGGAACTCCATGTTCTTCTCGATGCCGGTGTGCAGGTAGCCGATGGCCACCCGGGCCTCGTTCACCGTCTCACCGTCGAGCGTGAGGATCAGCCGGAGCACGCCGTGCGTGGACGGGTGCTGCGGGCCCATGTTGATGACGAGCCGCTCGTCGCCCAGCTCCTCGGCGGCGGCGACGACCTTGTCCCAGTCCTGCCCGTTGACGTCGAAGACCTTGCCCTCCGCCGCCTCTTCGGCGGCGTAGGCGTCGTACTCGGTGTACTTCGTCGAACTCATACGTAAGACCTCCGCTCGTCCGGCGGCGGGATCTCCGCTCCGCGGTACTCGACGGGGATGCCGCCGAGGGGGTAGTCCTTGCGCTGCGGGTGCCCGACCCAGTCGTCGGGCATCTCGATGCGCGTCAGCGCGGGATGGCCGTCGTAGACGATGCCGAAGAAGTCGTAGGTCTCCCGCTCGTGCCAGTCGCTCGTCGGGTACACCGGCACCAGCGACGGGACGTGCGGGTCGGCGTCCGGGCAGGTCACTTCCAGCCGGACCCGCCGGTTGTGCGTGATCGACAGCAGGTGCACGACGGAGTGCAGCTCGGCGCCCTCGTCCTTCGGGTAGTGCACGCCGGACACGCCCGAGCACAGCTCGAAGCGCAGTGACGGCTCGTCCCGCATGGTCCGCGCGACCTCGGCCAGGTGCTCGCGCCTGACGAAGAGGGTCAGTTCGCCGCGGTGCACGACGACCCGCTCGACCGCGTCCCCGAAGTACGGGTAGGCGCGCTGGAGTTCGTCGGCGATCTCGTCGAACTCGCCGGGCTCGGCGGCGCCGCCGGGCCCGCCGTAGGGGCGCGGCGTCGACACCTTCGGGGCCTGCCGGACGACGAGCCCGCCGTACCCGGAGGTGTCGCCGGTGGTCTTCGCGCCGAACATGCCCTTGCGGACGACCGGCTGCTCCCGGCGCTCCTCCTCGGCGTGCGCGGGCAGCTGGTCGGCGGCCTGCTCGGCCCGCTGCTCGGGGTGCTCGGAAGTCATGAGGCCCCCTGTCCCAGCAGCGGCAGCCGGCGGCGCTTGGCCTCTTCCAGCTCCACGATCTGCTTCGCGCGCTGCGGCCCGAGCTTGGTGTTCTGGATCTTGTCGTGCAGCTTCAGGATCGCGTCCAGCAGCATCTCCGGCCGCGGCGGGCAGCCGGGCAGGTAGATGTCCACCGGGACGATGTGGTCCACGCCCTGCACGATCGCGTAGTTGTTGAACATGCCGCCGGACGAGGCGCACACGCCCATCGCGATGACCCACTTCGGCTCGGTCATCTGGTCGTAGATCTGCCGCAGCACCGGCGCCATCTTCTGGCTCACCCGGCCCGCGACGATCATCAGGTCGGCCTGCCGCGGCGTCGCCGAGGCGCGCTCCATCCCCCACCGGGAGAAGTCGTGCCGGGGGTCGCCGGTCGCCATCATCTCGATCGCGCAGCAGGCGAGGCCGAACGTCGCCGGCCACACCGAACTCTTACGCGCCCAACCCGCGACCTGCTCAACCGTGGTCAGCAGGAACCCGCTGGGGAGTTTCTCCTCTAGACCCATCTCAGTCCCACTCCAGACCGCCGCGCCGCCAGATGTAGGCGTACGCAACGAGCACGGTGACGATGAAAAGGACCATCTCGACAAGGCCGAAGAGCCCCATCCGGTCGAAAGCGACCGCCCAGGGGTAAAGGAAGATGATCTCAATGTCGAAGACGATGAACAGCATCGCCGTCAGGTAGTACTTGATCGGAAAACGTCCGCCGCCGACCGGCTGCGGAGTCGGCTCGATACCGCACTCGTAGGCGTCCAGCCGGGCACGGTTCCAGCGCTTCGGCCCGGTGAACGCGGCCATCAGCACCGAGCCCCCGGCGAAGGCGAAGGCGAGCAACCCGAGCACGATGATCGGAATATAGAGATCCATGCGTTACGACCTCTCCCCGGGACGTACGACGTTGTACGGGACGGGCCGTCCGCGACCCGCCACACTGACCAAGGTGATCAATAGCGCTCCCCTCTCCGGGGGTCGGGTAATGCACTGTAGTCCGCTCACCTGCGGAAGCTTGAATTCGCTGGATGCGATCATGCCGCCGGCGCCACCTTCTGCATCGCGTTGATGACCCGGTCCATCGCATCCCCGCCCCTGGGGTCGGTCAGGTTGGCCAGAAGCTTGAGCGTGAAGCGCATCAGCGTCGGGTGCGGCAGGCCGTGCGCCGTGAGGAACTTCATGACGCGCGGGTCGCCGATGGCCTGCACGAACACGCGGGCCAGCGTGAAGTAGCCGCCGTGCTCGTCCTTCAGGATGCGCGGGTACTCGTACAGGGTCCGCTCGCGCTGCGCCGGGGTGCGGCGGGCGAGCGCCTGCACCATGATGTCGGCGGCCAGCCGGCCGGACTCCAGCGCGTAGTCGATGCCCTCCCCGTTGAACGGGTTGATCATGCCGCCGGCGTCGCCGACGAGCAGCATCCCGCGGGTGTAGTGCGGCTGCCGGTTGAAGCCCATCGGCAGCGCCGCGCCGCGGATCTTCGAGGTGGCGTGCTCCTCGTCGAACCGCCACTCCTCCGGCATCTGCGCGCACCAGCGCTTCAACATGCCGCGGTAGTCGACGTTCTGGAACGCCTTGCTGGTGTTGAGCAGGCCGAGCCCGACGTTGGACGTCCCGTCCCCGACGCCGAAGACCCAGCCGTAGCCGGGCAGGAGGCGCTCGCCGTCCCACAGTTCGAGCCACGCCTCCATGTAGTCGTCGTCGTGGCGCGGCGTCTGGAAGTAGCGGCGGACGGCGACGCCCATCGGCCGGTCCTCGCGCCGCCGCAGGCCCATGGCGAGCGACAGCCGGGTCGAGTTGCCGTCGGCGGCGACGACGAGCGGCGCCCGGAACTCGATCTCCTCGCCCTCGTGCTCGGCGGTGACGCCGATGATGCGGCCGGTGCGGTCGTCCAGGATGGGGCCGGTCACGGTGCAGCCCTGCAGCAGCCGGGCGCCGGCCTTCGCGGCGTGCTCGGCGAGCAGCTGGTCCAGGTCGGTGCGCTTGCGGACGAGCCCGTAGTCGGGGAACGACGCCAGCTCCGGCCAGGGCAGCTCGACCTTGGCACCGCCGCCGTAGATGCGCAGACCCTTGTTGCGTCCCCAGCCCGGGTCGTTGATGTCGACGCCCATCCCGATGAGCGCGCGGACGGCGCGCGGGGTGAGCCCGTCACCGCAGATCTTGTCCCGCGGGAAGGTGGCCTTCTCCAGCAGGAACACGTCCAGCCCGGCCTGCGCGAGCCAGTACGCGGTCGACGATCCGGCGGGGCCTGCCCCGACGACGATGACATCCGCGTGTCGGGTGGAGTCGGTCACGGCGTTCCTCTTTAGCTCGTTCGCTTGTGAAGCACTTCACAAGGATCCGTTGGGGAGTCTATTCCTTTATCGCGACTGGTGGGTACTTCTGGCCCGGTTCGTGTTTGGACCGGTCCCTTTTGGAGCGGTCCGGCCTACTCGCCACCTGATCAGCGGGGGTTGACGGCGTGGTGCAGCGCGGCCACCCCGAACGTCAGATCACGCCAGCGCACGCCCACCCACCCCGCCTCCCGGATGAGCCGCGCCAGCGCCGCCTGGTCGGGCCAGGCCAGCGTCGACTCGGCGAGGTACCGGTAGGAGTCGGGGTTCGAACTGACCCGTGCCAGCAGCGGCAGCCCGTACCGCAGGTGCGTCCTGTGGCCGAGCGCCAGCAGCGCGTTCGGCGGATGGCTCACCTCGCAGACCAGCAGCCGTCCGCCCGGTTTGGCGACCCTTCTCATCTCGCGCAGCGCGTGCACGGTGTCGGCGACGTTGCGGAGCCCGAACGAGATCGTGACCGCGTCGAACGAGCCGTCCCGGAACGGCAGCCGCAGCGCGTCCCCCGCCACGAAGCTCAGCCCCCGCACACCCGCCTGCCGGCGCACCCCGACGCGCAGCATGCCGAGCGAGAAGTCGCACGCCACCGTGTCGGCGCCCGCCTCCGCGAACGGCACCGAGGACGTCCCCGTCCCCGCCGCGAGGTCGAGGACGCGCTCCCCCGGCTTCGCCCTCAGCGCCCGGACGGCCTCCCGCCGCCACCGCCGGTCCTGGCCGCCGGTCATCAGCGTGTTCAGCAGGTCGTACCGCTCGGCGGTGCCGTCGAACATCGCCGCGACGTCGGCGGGCTGCTTGTCCAAAGAGGCACGGGTCATGCCTCCACCCTAGAGACTGCCGCGAACGCCCCGCGCGCCCACGGTCGCCTTAAGGAACGATTCCGCCGAAGCCGTAGCATGCGGCGGATGCCCGCCCCGCCACAACACTGGAGAAGCATGGAGTTCGACGAGACGCTTCGGCAGAGCATTGAGACGAACAAGCGCAACGCACAGGGCTACTTCAGCAAGACGCTGGAGGTGCAGAAACGGCTGTCCGGCCTGGTCGGGAGGGCCTCCAGCGGCGACGGGCGGGTCAGCGTCGGCTTCACCACCGGAGGCGCGCTCAGCGAGCTGCACATCGACCCGCGGGCGATGCGCATGGGAGCCGACGAGCTGACCCGCACGCTGCTCGACCTCGCCGCCGAGGCGCAGGCCGACCTGAAGCGGCAGACGGAGGAGATCGTGTCCGAGGCGTACGGCGACCAGAACCCCGCCGAGATGTTCCGCGACCCGGAGAAGTTCGCGGAGAACCTGCGGGCGATGCGGGACGCGTTCAGCGGGGCGATGGGCGAATCGGTCACCGCGCTGAACGAACTCAAGCGCAGGATGCAGGCGTGAGCGCGGTCGGCGCACTGCTCGACGCCCCGGTCGTCCGGCTGCGGCTCGGCGGCGGCCGGCTGATGGAGACGGCGTTCACCCTGACCTCCGGCGACGGGCGGTTGCTGGCCCTCGGCCGCGAGCCGTCGCTCGGCCCGCTCGGCCAGGTCCGCCGGCTGACCGCCAAGACCTACCGCGACTTCCGCCGGACCGTCACGCTGTCCGCCGAGGACGGCACGGTGCTGATGACCGTCGACAAGGAGCGCTACGCCCACACCCGCCGCGCGAACGTGCTGGACGGGGCGGGCCGGCCGGCCGGGCGCATCGACGACGCCTCCCCCATGCTGTCCAAACGGTTCCGGCTGCGCGGGCCCGACGGCGCCGAGCTCGGCCGGATCGAGGGCGAGCGCGGCGTCCTCGCCGTCACCGACGGCCGCGGAGCCGAGGTGGGCGAGATCTCCTACGACGCACCGGGGTGGACGCTGCGCCGGACGGCCGCCCACGGGCCGCCCGGCGTGCTGCTGGTCGCGGGACTGGTGCTGGCCGAGCTGACCCGGGGCAGGTGACCGCACCCGCCCCGGGTCAGCCGCGGCCCGCTAGCCGACCTCGGGGCTGGGCTCGCTCGTCAGGTCACCGGTGAAGGTGTAGGAGGGCGAGTCTCCGCCGGAGTCCGCACCGCCCTTGATCCGCCCGCCGCCGACGACCGGCCACGGCAGCTTGGGGCCGCCGGTGTGGTCCCACTTCATCGTGTGGCCCGTGAGGTTGCGCTCCAGACGCTGCAGCGACCCGCGCCAGGCGGCGTCGAACGCCGGCACCTGCGCCTGGATCAGGTCGAGCGCGGCGCCCGGGTTGCCCGACAGCATCTGGGCGCCGATGTCGGCCACCAGAGCGGTGCCGAGGATCACCGCGGCCCCGTTCATCAGCGCGTCCACGTTGCTGGTGACCGTGGTGAACATCGGGACCATCTCCATCTCGATGATCAGGCAGATCTCCCCGACGGCGGCCCAGTAGCCGGTGCCCATCGTGCTGGCGGCCACGATGGCGACATAGACGACCTGCGCCACCAGGATGATGGAGATGATCAGCATGATCACGATGAGGATGTAGAGCGTGATGGCGGCGAACAGCAAGATGTGGTGGGTGACGTCCGCCATGACGGCGGAGAGCCCCACCTGCGTCTTGAAGTCCTCCATCTTCTCTTCGTAGGCCTTGCGGTCCTTGCCGTCCCAGTCGTGGCCGGGGATGTCCTTGATGATCCGCTCGACGTCCTTTTCGAGGTCGTGGAGCTTCTTCGCCGTGCCGCCCCACGTCTCGGAGCCCTTCCAGTACGCGCTGGGGTCGCACTGGCACAGGTACATCATCGAGACCAGCTCCCAGGCCGCGGGAAGGATCACCGCGCAGCCCATGCTGGTGTAGAGGGCGGTCTGCGCCGTGCCCAGGCCGTCTTCGAACATGTGCCTTCCTCAGACGACCTGGATGGTGCTCTTGTCGTCGGCCTGCCGCCAGTTGGCCGCGACCGTGGTCAGTCCGAACTCGATCTCGCCGAGCTGGTCGTTCTTGCTCTTCATGTCCTGGATGAAGAACGCGCTGGCCTCGGTGTAGGCGATCGCCAGCGCGACCGTCACCGCGGTGAACGAGGTCTGCGCCAGGTCCAGTGACCCGATCTCCTTCGCAATGGCCGTGAACTTCGGCCCCAGTTCCCCTGCCACCTTCTTCGCGTACGCGTCGATGGCCTCATGGTCGTTCTGGACCTGGCCGTTGCCGCCGCCGGAGGGCGTCGTAGGCGAGGGTGCGGGTGTAGGCGAGGGCGAGGGTGTGGGGGCCGGCGTCGGAGAGGGGGACGGCGATGGCGGCGGCCCCGAGGTGGTCGGGCCGGGGCCCGGCGAGTTGAGAATCTGACTGATCCGATTCGGCGGCTCCGGGCTCAATCCCGCGCTCCTCTCCGCAAGGCTTCCGGCGGCCATCGTGCCGCCCGGCGGACGATCAACGCGGCACCAGGCTCCACCCAACCGCCGCCCCGTGGCAACCGGCGGTGCGGTGTCAGGCGTCTTCCTTGGTGACGGACTTCTCGAACTTCTGGCGCTGGGCGCGCAGGCCGCCGGCCACGGCGGCGGACATGCGGTCGCGCTGACCGGACAGCAGGACGTAGCTGACGACGCCGCTGATCAGCAGGGCCATCAGCACGAGCAGGAAGCCGCGGGCGCCGAAGAGCGCCAGCACACCCGCGGTCGCCGCGAAGATGGCGAGCCGCGCGATGGTGTAGAGGATGACGGAGCGCATGACACTTCGAGGTTATCCCCGGTTCTCAGCGCTCTCGCTCCGGGGTCACTTCAGGACGTCCAGGAAGAGGGCCGGGTCCACGTTGCCGCCGGAGAGGATCGAGACGTAGGTGCGTCCGGCCGGGAGTTCGTCGCGGTGGTGCAGGTAGGCGGCGGTGGCGACGGCACCGGCGGGTTCGGCGATGAGGCGCGCCTCACGGGCCAGGCGGCGCATCGTCCAGCGGATCTCGTCCTCGGTGACGGTGACGATGCCGTCCACGTGGGCTTGCATGTGAGCGAAGGGGAGGTCGCCCACCTGCTGGACGCGCAGGGCGTCGGCGATGGTGCGGCCGGTCTCCTCCGCGTCCCAGGCGACGGGACGTCCCGCGGCCATGGAGTCGCGGGCGTCGGCGGCGAGTTCGGGTTCGACGCCGATCACCTTCGCCTCCGGGCGCAGCGTCTTGACGGCGGCGGAGACCCCGGCGACGAGGCCGCCGCCGCTGATCGGGACGAGCACGACGTCGACGTCCGGACGGTCCCGGACGATCTCCAGCCCGGCGGTGCCCTGCCCGGCGATGACCCGCGCGTCGTCGTAGGGCGGGATCAGCGCGAACCCGTGCGCGGCGGCGAGTTTGCCGCTGGTCTCGGCGCGGGCCCGGGCGGTCGGCTCGACGTAGACGACCTCGGCGCCGAGCGCGATGCACCGGTCGACCTTCACGGCGGGGGTGGTGTGCGGCATGACCAGGACGGCCCTGATGCCGAGGGTGCGGGCCGCGTAGGCGACGGCCTGCGCGTGGTTGCCGCTGGAGTGCGTGACCACGCCGGCCGCGCGCTCCTGCGGGGTGAGTGACGCGATGGCGGCGTAGGCGCCGCGCACCTTGAACGCTCCGATCGGCTGCAGCGACTCGGCCTTCACCAGCAGCGCCGGGTCGGCGGCGGCGCGGGGGGCGGGGTCACGGGGAAACGGGACGAGCGGGGTCCGCACCGCGACGCCCGCGATGCGTTCGGCGGCCCGCACGATCTCCGGCAGCGAAACAAGATCGGACATGGTCGTGAGACTACTTCGCGTACCGCGCACCGGGAGCGCTCGGGCGTGTTCCGGGCGTGACCGTGCAGGTCAAACGGGGTCAACGGGGGTCCCGCACAAGAACAGGCAAACACTGAGCGCGATCGCTCCTGCTCAAGAAACTACGGTCAGTCATCTTTTCCGAAAACAAGGGAGAAATCGGTCTTGACCCGCCACACTGTTAAACAGTCCACCCGCGCCGAGAGCGGGACAAAGGGGGAGAGAAAACGTGGAGAGTACGAGCGAGCGACTGCTGACCCCAGGAGAGGTCGCCGCCCTCTTCAGGGTCGACCCGAAGACGGTCACCCGGTGGGCCGCCGCGGGCCGGATCAGCAGCATTCGCACTCCGGGAGGCCACCGGCGCTTCCGCGAGTCGGAAGTGCACGCGCTGCTGCGCGGCGAGGAGCCCGTCGCCGAGCATTCGGCCCGCTGACGAGGCTCTGGCCGCCCGGACCGCCGCGCCACGGATCGGTCCTCCAGCCGGGCGGCCGGGGCATCGCACCCACCCCGATCGAACGCATCCGGGGGCGTCCGCGCGCTCAGCCCTCCGCGTCCTCCGCCTTCCACTCCTCGAACCTGCGCAGCAGGTCGGCGTCCTCGTCCCGCCAGCGGCGCCGCCGCTCCGCCAGTTCCTCCTCGGTGAGCGACTCGCGGAGCAGCCGGTCGTAGTCGGGGTCGTCCGGGCCGATCTCGATGTAGCCGTCGGCGATGATCCGTCCCTCCTGCGCGTCCGTCCCGGGCTCGCCGGTGCCGGCGAGAACGCTGTGCGGAACCCGGAGCGTACCGTCGGGGAGCCGGATCACGTACATCCTCGATCACCCTCGCCGTCTGTCGTCGCGCGGCCTGTCGTCACGGTGTGCTAGATCCCGTACCTGCGGTTGAAGAAGAGCATGACCTCAAGGGCCATCCGGATGTCGCCGGCGAGCATATCCACCAGCGCGGGCCGCTGCCGGGAGGAGATCGCGGCGAACGCGTCGGCGAAGAACTCGCGCCGGCCGAGGGCGCCCGGCTGCCGGTGGAACATGCTCGCGAGATGCGGCCGGCACTCCTCGTACAGTGCATGGAAGGCCGGGCTGTCGGAGGTCCACTCGCCGTCGTCGCCGTCGATGTCGTCGAGCGCGTGCCCGACCTCGTGCAGCATCACGTCCGGCGTCGGGGACGGCCGGTCCCCGACGACGATCTTGTGGTCGCCGTACGCGCCGGCGCAGATGTCCCAGGTGGCGCGGCCGGACGGCAGCGGCCGGTCGCGCAGGTGGCCCATGTCGTCGAGCTGCGGGACGCCGCCGGGCCCCACGTAGATGCCGTCGAGGCCGGCCGCGAGCTTCTCCTTCAGCGGCTCGGGCAGCGCCGCCAGGCTGTCCACCGCGCCGATCACCTCGGGGGGCGGCGGCCCGTCCTGGACGTCCCACTGCCGGTACAGGATGCCCTCCAGCACACCGCAGTTGCGGCGGCCGTCGGCGGCGTGCGGCATGCCCGGCGGGTACGGCTCGACCCGGAGCCGGTCGTCCTCCAGCTCGAAATCGCTCCACGAGTAGTCGCCGGACCGCGGCCGGCCGGGCCCGCGCCGCGCGAGCCTGCCGGCCTGCGCGGGCGCGTCGCCCGCCGTGTCCATGCCGCCCGGACCCAGGGCGCCCGCGTCCATGCCACGGGGGCCGTCCACCGAGAAGTCGTCGTCGCGGCCCGCCTTGCGGAACCGCCCGAACCGGTCACGCGGCTGGTTGCTGCGCGGCCTCACCTGCCCCGAATCGGGCGGGGACGCGGCGTAGGCGACCTCGTCCCGGGCCGTGTCGGCACGGAACCGGACGCCGCGCAGCACCTCCCGGGCGCGCACCTCCCGGGGTTTGCGGTGGACGCCTTTGAAGCGCATCGGGCTCCTCTGTCCGCGGGACCCGCAGGGTATCGGGCGGCATACGCCACCGGACGAGGGCCCCGCAGGCAGGGTAAGCCCGAACCCGACATCCCGTCACCCCCTGGAGTCACGCGCCTGTGGCGGGCGTGCGGTCAGGCGTAGGAGTGCAGGCCCTGGAAGATGTAGTTCACGCCGAAGAAGTTGAACATCAGCGCGGCGAACGCCAGCAGCGACAGGATCGCGGCCTTGCGGCCCTTCCAGCCGGCGGTGGCGCGGGCGTGCAGGTACGCGGCGTAGATGATCCACGTGACGAAGGACCAGATCTCCTTCGGGTCCCAGCCCCAGTAGCGGCCCCACGCCTGGTCGGCCCAGATCGCGCCCATGATGATCGCGGCCGTCCAGATCGGGAACGCGAACATCGTGACCCGCATCGACAGCCGGTCGAGGCTCTCCACCGACGGGATGCGCGACAGCACGCCGCCGGCCGCGACCGCGCCGCGCGACTCCGCGCGGTCCTTCAGCAGGTAGAGGATCGTGGCGGCGCCCGCGACGGTGAACGCGCCGGTCGCGATGATCGCGGCGGTCACGTGGATGGCGATCCAGTAGGAGTTCAGCGCCGGGCTGACCGGGCCCACCGAGTCGTACAGCCAGATGTTGGCGACACCGAGGGCGACGACGGCGGCGGCCATGACGAACGCGCCGAGGAACCGCGCCCGGTACCGGAACATGACGACGACGAACGCGGTGACGGCGGCGAACGAGATCGCGGTGAGGAACTCGTACATGTTCCCCCACGGCCACCGGTTCGCGGCCAGCCCGCGGGTCACCAGGACGCCGAGGTGCGCGCCCCAGCCCAGCACGTTCAGCAGGACGGCGAGGTTGGCCCAGTCGACCTGGGAACGCTCCGAGCCGCTCTCACCGGCGTCGGCGGCCTGCGCGGCGTCCGGGCCGCCGGTCGTGGTCTCGGCACCGGCCGCGCCGACCAGCACCTTCGCCCCGGCCTTCGCCTCGACGGCCCCGGCCGTCGCACGGCGGCGGCCGAAGCCGAGATCGGCGGCATAGGCGACCAGCGCGATGATGTACAGCACGACGGTGGTCAGCATGAGCTTGTCGCTCAGGTTCGCGAGGTCGGCGTTGCTCACCTCGTCACTCCTTCGTCTCGGGGGCCGACCCGGATTCCTGATCGGCGTCGGGGTCGCTCTCACCCGGCTCAGGGCCGGACTCCCGGCCGTGCTCCGGGGCGGGCTCGTCCTCCGGACCGCGCAGCGCGGTCACGATGTCGTCGAATTCCGAGGTCGGATTCCCCAGCGTGAGACCGCCGACCTCCACCACCGTACGCCCGCCCTCTCCGGCGCTCGCACGGACCCACACCCGGCGCCGCCGGACCATGAACGAGGCGGCCACGCCGAGGACCGCGAGGATGGACGCGATCAAGGCGGGGACGCGTCCCGGGTCATGGTTGACCGACAGGCTCGTCCACTCCTTGAGCCCGTCGAACGTGACCGAGCCGGCGCCGCCCGGCAGCGTGAACGTCTCCCCCGGTTCCAGCAGCTTCTGGCCGCCCTTCACGGGATGGAGCGTCTTGCCGAGGCCCTCCAGCTTGTAGACCGACTGGGGGGCACCGGAGTCCAGCCCGAGGTCGCCCTTGAACGCGGTGATGGTGACGACCGGGCGGGCCGGCGCGGGGAACGCCGAGACGATCTGCTTGCCGTCCTGGCTCGCGGTCGCCGTCGGCCACAGGATGGCGTAGAAGGCGAGCTGGTCGGGCTGCGCGTCGGGGACCTTGATGACGCCCTCGGACGTCAGGTTGCGCGGCTCCATCTGCAGGAACGGCACCGTGTCCTGGAAGGCGACGTTGCCCTTGGCGTCGCGGACGGTGAACACCGGCGCGTACCCGTGGCCGAGCAGGTACACCTTCGCGCCGCCGACCTTCAGCGGATGGTTGATCCGCAGGTCGTACGGCTTCTCCCGGGCGTCCGGGCTGGACCGGTAGCGGATCTCGGCGTTGAAGTCGGTGGCCTGGCCGCGCTTGGCGCCCCGCGTCTCGTACTGCGCCTTGAAGTCGTCCAGCGTGACCGTGAACGGGGCGAGCTCGCCGCCGCCGAACGCGCGTCCCGGCTGGAACTGGTCGTACAGGCCCAGCGAGTTCGCGAACGTCTTGCCTTCGGTCAGCAGGACGTTCCCCCGGTAGCCGAACAGGTTGCCGAGGCCGAGCGCGAACAGCAGCGCCAGCAGCGCCAGGTGGAAGAGCAGGTTGCCGGACTCGCCCAGGTAGCCCTTCTCGGCGGACACGGCGCCACCGGAGACGTCCGCCCGGAAGCGGCGCCCGCGCAGCACCCTGCGGGCCTCGGCGAGGACCTCGTCCGGGGAGGCGTCCGTCTCGTACGTCGCGGACTGCGGCAGCCGGTCCAGGTTGCGGGGCGCCGCCGGCGGACGCGCCCGCATCGACTGGTAGTGCTTGACCGCGCGGGGCAGGACGCAGCCGGCCAGCGACACGAACAGCAGGATGTAGATCGCCGCGAACCAGGGCGCGGCGAACACGTCGAACATCGAGAACCGGTCGAGCCACGGGCCGAACGTCCTGTGCTCGTCCAGGTAGGCGGCGACCTTCTCGGGCGCCTGGCCCCGCTGCGGCAGGATCGACCCCGGCACCGCGCCCAGCGCGACCAGGAACAGCAGGACCAGCGCCGTGCGCATCGTGGTGAGCTGCCGCCAGCCCCATCGCAGCCAGCCGAGCGGGCCCATACCGGCCGGACGCGGCACCTCCTCGGGCGCCCGGCGGGCGGCGGGCGCCTCGGTGCCCGACTCCGCGGGGTCGTCCGCGGGGTCGTCCTTGAGCTCGTGCTTGGTATCAGTCATCTCAAATCACCGGTTCGAAGCCGCTGATCCACGACCTCAGCTCGATGGTCAGGTTCCCCCACAGGCCGCTCACCAGCAGCACCCCGATGAGGACGAGCATCCCCCCGCCGATCCGCATCACCAGGGGGTAGTGGCGTTTCACCGCGCCGAACGCGCCGAGCGCCCGGCGGTAGGCGAGCGCGGTGGCCACGAACGGCAGGCCGAGGCCGATGCAGTACGCCAGCGACAGCAGCGCGCCCCGTCCGGCGCTGGCCTCGGTGATCGCGAGGCTCTGCACGGCGCCGAGCGTCGGGCCGATGCACGGCGTCCAGCCGAGCCCGAACAGGACGCCGAGCAGCGGCGCGCCCGCGAGCCCGGCCGCCGGGAGGCGCCCCGACTTCATCGTCCGCTGCAGGCCGGGGATGAGCCCCATGAACGCGAGGCCGAACACGATCGTGACGACGCCGAGGACGCGGGTGATCGTGGCCTGGTACTCCAGCAGCCACCGGCCGAGCCCGCCGAAGATCACGCCGTAGCCGACGAACACGGCGCTGAAGCCCGCGACGAACAGCAGCGCGCCGGCCAGGAGCCGTCCGCGCCGCTGCTCGGCCAGGTCGACGCCGGTCATTCCGGTCACGTACGACAGGTAGCCGGGGACCAGCGGCAGGACGCACGGCGAGGCGAACGAGACGAGCCCGGCGAGGGCGGCGAGCGGTGCCGCCGCGACCAGCGACCCGCTGACGATCGTCTCGCCGACGCCGCTCATGGCCTCGCTCCGCGCGGCGCGCGCCCGCTCACCGGACTCACTTTTCCGCGAGGACCTTGCCGACCAGGGGGTTCAGCTTGGAGTACGTCGTCGGGCCGATGATGCGGACGGCGACGCGGCCCTGCCGGTCCAGCACGAGCGTGCTCGGGATCGCGCTCGGCGGCACCTCCCGGAACGCCAGCGTGACCTGGCCGTCGGCGTCGAACAGGCTGGGGAACGTCACCTTGAACTTGCGCTCGAACGCCTGCGCGCTGGCCTTGGAGTCCTTGAAGTTGACACCGAGGAACTCGGCGCCCTTGGCCTTGTTCTCGGTGTAGACCTGCTCCAGGGACGGCGCCTCGCCGCGGCACGGCGCGCACCATGACGCCCAGAAGTTGACGACGACGACCTTGCCCTTGAGTTCGGCCAGCTTGAACGCCTTGCCGTCGAGGCGCTCCCCGCCGACGTCATGGACGCTCTTGCGGTCGGCGGGCTTGTACTGCGTCACGTTCCCGCCGCCGGAGATGAACCGGTTGTCGCCGCCGTCCGGACCGCTCCCGGCGGCGTTCGTCCCGGCGCAGCCCGCCAGCAGGCCGCACAGCGCGACGGCCGCGGCGGCGGCGCGGAACGGGGAGATACGGGGGCTCAACGGGACCCTCCTACTACAAGACGTAGTATTCAACTTAGCGGTGCGTTCAAGCACCGGCGACACTGGGGCCCTTCGCCATGCCCGCGGCGGGCTCGCAGTACGCGACCTCGACCAGCCTGCTGCCCTCGAACGTCAGGCTCGTCAGGCTGGCCAGCCCGCACTCGCGCCGGGTCGGGTGGTGCCAGAGGCGGCGGTGCTCGGCGCGCAGCCGCAGGATCCAGATCGGCAGCTGGTGGCTGACGCACACGGCCTCGTGGCCGCGCGCCGCCTCCCGCGCCCGGATCACGGCGGCCCGCATCCGCGCGGCGAGCTGCTTGTAGGGCTCGCCCCAGGACGGCTTGAACGGGTTGATCAGATGCCGCCAGTGCTCGGGGCGGCGCAGCGAGCCGGCCCCGGCCCCGAACGTCAGCCCCTCGAAGTGGTTGTCGGCCTCGATCAGCCGGTCGTCCACCGTGACGGGCAGGTCCAGCGCGTCCGCGAGCGGCGCGGCCGTCTCCAGCGCCCGCTGCATCGGTGAGGAGAACAGCGCGGTGACGTCCCGCCCGGCGAACCACTTGGCGGCGGCCTTCGCCATGAGGACGCCGTCCTCGCTCAGGCGGTAGCCGGGCAGCCGTCCGTAGAGGATGCCTTCGGGATTGTGCACCTCACCGTGCCGCAGCAGGTGAACGATCGTCGTCTCAGTCATGGCGTCGTCAGATTACCCGCGCCGCACGTTACCCGCGCCGCACGCCCGTCGCGGGCCGGCTCGTCGCGGGCCGGCCCGGGACGGGGGCCACCGCCGGGAGGTCGGCCGGGACGGCGGCGCGCAGCGCGGTGACGGCGGCGCGGATCGCCGGGCGCCGGGCGGCCTCCTCCCGCCACACCGCGTACACCCGGCGCGTCAGCGGCGCCGCCAGCGGGACGATCGCCACGCCGGGCGGGACGTCGCAGCGGCCGAGGCGCGGCAGGATCGCGTTGCCGAGCCCGGCGGCGACGAGGCACAGCTGTGAGGAGAACTCGTAGGCCATGTGGTCGATGTCGGGTTCGCTGTCGACGGCGCGGAGCGTGCGCATGAGCCAGCCGCAGCAGATGCTGTCCGGGGAGGAGCTGATCCAGGGGTCGCCGGCGAGTTCCTTGAGGTCGATCGTGTCGCGCCCGGCGAGCGGGTGGTCGGCCGGCAGCGCGACGTCGGCGACGTCGTCGCAGATCACGCCCTTCTGCAGGCCCTCGGCGAACGGGAGGGGCTCGTTGTTCCAGTCCTGCACGAGGGCCATGTCGAAGTCGCCGCGGGAGACCAGCGGCATGCTGCGCAGCGGATCCTCCTCGCGGAGCAGGACGCGCAGGTCGGGATGGTCGGCGCGGAGGCCGCGCAGCGCCGCCGGCATGAGCCCGCGGATGGCCGTGGGGAACGCGGCGATGGCGAGCTGGCCGACGACCGAGCCGCGGTGCGCCTCCAGGTCGGCCTGCGCCTGCTCGACCAGGGACAGGATGCGCTCGGCGTGCGCGACGAGCAGTTCGGCGGCGTCGGTGAGCCGGACGCCGCGGCCGTTGCGTTCGAGGAGCTTCTGCCCGGTCTCCCGCTCCAGCTTCGCGAGCTGCTGGGAGACGGCCGACGTGGTGACGTGCAGGACGTCGGCCGCCGCGCTGACCGAGCCGTAGGTCGCGACCGAGTGCAGGGCGCGCAGCCGTTCCAGATCAAGCATGAAGCAATTCTAAAACGAGGTGTCAAGAAATTCTCGGTTGTCCTAAATGGAATTGTCCGAAGACGATCAGGGGATGAGAGCACACCACGTCCTGCCTGGCCACCGCGGTCGCCTCCGGAACAAGGGGACCTGATATGCGCGGAATCCACGCCCCGCTCGTCACGCCGTTCACCCGCTCCGGCGAGGTGGACGTGAAGTCGCTCGAACGTCTCGCCGTCCACTGCCTGGACAACGGCGTGGACGGGCTGGTCGCGCTCGGCACGACCGGTGAGGCCGCCCTGCTGACCCCCGAAGAGCAGCGGACGGTGCTGGAGGTGTGCCGCGCCGTCGCGGGCGAACACGGCCGGCCGCTGATCGCCGGCGCCGGGACCATGGGCACCGGGGACTCGATCCGGCAGGCCCGCGAACGCGCCGCCCACGCCGACGCGCTGCTCGTCGTCGTCCCGTACTACCTGCGCCCGTCCGAGGAGGCCGTCGTCGAGCACTTCGCCGCCGTCGGCGCGGCCGTGGACGTCCCGCTCGTCCCGTACAACGTCCCGTACCGGACGGGCAGGCACCTGTCCGCCGGCACGCTCCTGGAGATCCTCGCGCTCGACTGCGTCGCCGGCATGAAGCACTGCGCGGGCGCCATCGACCACGACACGCTGACCGTGCTGGCGTCCAACCCCGGCAAGCCGGTGCTGTGCGGGGACGACGCCTACATCTACCCGATGCTCCAGCTCGGCGCGGCCGGGGGCATCGCCGCGTGCGCGTGCCTCGCGCCGGCCGCCTACGCGTCGATGTTCGGCGCGGCGCGCCGGGGTGCCGCGGCGGAGGCGCTGACGATCCACAACGCGCTGCTGCCGATGGCGGAGGCGCTGTTCAGCGAACCCTCGCCCGCCGTCCTCAAGGCGTGCCTGGCCGAGGCGGGGCTGATCGGCGACCCGGCGGTGCGCGCTCCCCTGCGCGCACCGCGTCCCGGACCGGTCGCCGCCGCCCTGGAGGCGTTCGGCGCCCTCCAGGGCAGCGTTCTTCCAGGACAGCGCCCTGGAGCAGGGCGCTTCTAGGACGACGCCTGGGCGGCGGCGCGGGCGGCATGCGGGAGGGCGTCCAGGACGCGCCCCAGCGCCTCCTCGTCGTGCGCGGCCGACAGGAACCACACCTCGTACGCCGACGGCGGCAGGTACACGCCGTGCTCCAGGGCGGCGTGGAAGAACGCCGCGTACGCCTTGGAGTCCTGGCGCTGCGCGGCGGCGAAGTCGCCCACCGGCGCGTCGCTGAAGAAGACCGAGAACAGGTTGCCCGCGTTCTGCACCCGGTGCGGGACGCCCTCCCGCTCCAGCGCCTGCGACGCGGCCTTCGACACGATCTCCGCCGACCGGTCGATCGCCGCGTACACCTCGGCTGTGGCGTGCCGCAGCGTGGCGAGCCCGGCGGCGGTGGCGAGCGGGTTCCCCGACAGCGTGCCCGCCTGGTAGACGGGCCCGGCGGGGGCGAGGTGGTCCATGATGTCGGCGCGTCCGCCGAACGCGGCGGCGGGCACCCCGCCGCCCATCACCTTCCCGAACGTCATCAGGTCGCCCGGCACGCCCTCGATCCCGAACCAGCCGGACCGGGACGCGCGGAACCCGGTGAGCACCTCGTCCAGCACCAGCAGCGCCCCATGCCGCTCGCACAGCCGCTTCAGCAGCGCGTTGAACCCCGCCAGCGGCGGGACCACGCCCATGTTGCACGGGACCGCCTCGGTGATGACGCAGGCGATGTCGCCGCCATGGTCGTGGAACGCCGTCTCCACCGCCGTGACGTCGTTGTACGGCAGGATCAGCGTGTCGGCGGTGGTCGCGCCCGTCACGCCCGGGGTGTCGGGCAGCCCGAACGTCGCGACGCCGGACCCGGCCGCCGCCAGCAGCGAGTCGACGTGCCCGTGGTAGCAGCCGGCGAACTTCACGATCTTGGTGCGGCCGGTGAAGCCGCGCGCCAGCCGGATCGCCGACATCGTCGCCTCGGTCCCCGAGTTCACCAGGCGGACCTTGCCCACCGGCGTCCGGGACACGATCTCCTCGGCGAGGTCCACCTCGCCCTCCGTCGGGGCACCGTAGGATGTGCCCCGGCCCGCGGCCTCCCGCACCGCTTCTACCACGGCCGGATGCGCGTGCCCGAGGATCATCGGACCCCACGAGCACACCAGGTCGACATAGGTGTTCCCGTCGGCGTCCGTCAGATACGGGCCCCGCGCGGACGCCATGAAGCGGGGCGTCCCGCCGACGGCGCCGAAGGCCCGCACCGGGGAGTTGACACCGCCGGGGACGACCCCGGCGGCACGGTCGAACAACTGCCGAGAGCGATCGAAATCAGTCACAGTTGCAGTCTCTCAGTTGCAGTTCGGCGACTTGCCTTGACCTCACGGCGTACGGGCCGATATTCCACCAAGTACGACATCGGAGGGATGGGCTTTCAACGTGGTTGACGGCTGGACGGTCCCGGGCTTCAGCCACGAGCGGGAGCTGGGCGGCGGAGCCTCGGGCCGGGTGATGCGGGCGGTCGACGACCAGACCGGCACGAAGGTCGCGATCAAGTACCTCGACGGCGCGCTCATGGCCGACGAGGCGTTTTTGGTGCAGTTCCGCGCGGCCTCGCGGAACCTGTCCCAACTTGAGGACCCCAACGTGGTCGACTTCTACGACTTCGTGGAGTCCGCGGACGGCACCGCGATCGTGATGCAGTGGGTCGAGGGCGTCAGCCTGCGGCGGGTGCTGGCCGCGCAGGGCCCCACCGGGCCGCTCGCGGCCCTGTCGGTGCTGGGCGGCGTCCTCCTCGGCCTCGCCGCCGCGCACGACCGCGACGTCGTGCACGGCGCGCTCCGCCCGGCGAACGTCCTGGTGGACACCGGCGGCAACGCGCAGCTCACCGACTTCGCGACCGCGGCCGCCGGCACCGAGGTGCGGTCCGGCGCGCAGTACGCGGCGCCCGAGTTGTGGAGGGGCGAGCCCGCCACCGTCGCCACCGACCTGTACGCCGCCACCGCGGTCTTCTACGAGTGCCTCACCGGGCGTCCCCCGTACGCGGGCCGCAACATGGCGCGGCTGCACCGCGAGGCCGACATCCCCGCCGACGAGGTGCCGGGGCCGCTGCGCGGACTCGTCCGCCAGGGCCTCGCGAAGGACCCGGAGGAGCGCCCGAAATCCGCCGCCGACTTCCTCGGCGCGCTGGAGGACGCGGCCGTGTCCGCGTACGGGCCGTCCTGGGAGGCGCAGGGCCGCGGCCGGCTCACCGAACTCGCCGCGCAGGCGGCGCTGCAGCCGGAGCCGCCGAAGCCGAAGCCGGCCCGCGGCAGCGGCCGCAACCAGGTCGTCGCGGACAAGTCCGGCGGGTCCCGCAAGCGCTGGCTCGTCGCCGCCGTCGCCGTCCTGGTCATCGCCGGGGCCGGCGCGGCCGCCGCGACGCTGCTGAAGAAGGACGACAAGAACGCGCCACCCGAGCCGACACCCGCGCAGAGCAGCAGCCCGCAGCCGGCGCTGCCGATCGGCGGCGTCGACCCGGCGCCGCTCGTCGCGCAGATCGACCAGGCCGTCGGGCGGGCGTCCGGCGCGGCGTTCAGCTACCAGCAGACCGGCTGCTGCGGTTTCCCCGTCAGCGGCCGGGGGACGTTCGGGCCGGGACAGGACGGGCGGCCCGCCTACTCGATGACGCTCGCCGGGACGGGCCCGGCCCGCAAGCCGGTGCACGCCGTCATCGTGCAGGACCGGCTGTACGTGCGGGTCGGCAAGAACTGGAGGGCGTCGGCGCTCGGCGGGCACGGCTATCCGGGGGCGGCCGAGCAGGTCCGCCAGGGCGGTTCCGTCGCGAACCTGACCGCGCTGCTGAGGTCGGCGACGAAGCTCAAGCAGTCGGGATCGATCTACGAGGGCGAGGCACCGGCCGCGACGCTGGCGCAGGTGCCCGGCGTCGGCCCCCTGTACGCGCGGATGGCCCAGGCGACCGGCGCCCAGCAGATCGCCTTCGCCGTCAAGCTCGACGCGGACCACCGTCCCGTCAAGTTCTGGGTCCGCGCCGGGCCCGAGAAGGGCCGCAACCAGATCCAGCACGGCTCCTACTCCAAGTGGGGTCCCAAGCCCACCATCAAGGCCCCGCGCTAGGCGTTCCCGCGCTAGGCGCCCTCACAGGCGTCTGCGAGGACCTCCAGGAGCCGCAGCGGGTCGGGCAGCGGGTCACGGGTCGGCGGCCTCAGCCAGGCGACCTCACGCCCGTACGGCAGCGCGGAGGGCGGCGCGACCACGTAGCTGTCGCGGCAGTGCCACCGCATCCCCGGCGTCTCGGCGACGTCCTCCGGGACGCAGTCGAGGTGGCACGACCACCACTCGTCCTCGTCGACGGGCGCGCCGCGGGTCGCGACGAAGAACAGGTGCCGTTCGCCCCCGAACGACGCGACCGGACCGACGGGAACGTGCTCCCGCTCGATCCGGTCGAGGGCGATGGTCCCGGCCGCGGCCGGGACGTCGAACACGTCGAAGACCCGGCCCGTCGGCAGGATGATGTTGGCCTGCGGGCGTTTCGTCCACCAGCGTCCGATCACGTCGGGATCCACGCTGGCCTGGTGCGCCCAGGCCGCCGATACCGGATGCGCCCCCGGGTCCGGGCAGCCGATCCGGTCGCACGAACACGCCCGGTCGGCCCCGACGTGCGCCCCCGGGAAGCAGGGCCAGCCGAGCTTCGCGTACTCCCGCGCCGCCGCGGCCATCCGGTCCCGTGCCGCCTTCTGCCGCTTGTGCCCCGTGACCGCCAGCATCTTCGCCCCCCAATAGCCCAAGGTCGCACGTGGGTTCTTGGTTACCGATGATGCCCGCCGGGACGGACCCGAGACACGGCAACCCCCGGAAAGGGCCCTAAGTGACTAGCCGGAGGGCGTACCAGGGCAGGCGCGAGAGCTAGGACGACGCGAGGAGCACCGCGGCCTCCGTCGCCCAGTAGGTGAGGGTGATGTCGGCGCCGGCGCGGCGGATGGACATCAGGGACTCCATGATGGTGCGCTCGCGGTCGATCCAGCCCTTCTCTGCGGCGGCCTCGATCATGGCGTACTCGCCGCTCACCTGGTAGGCGGCGACGGGGACGTCGACGGCGTCGCGGACGCGGCGGACGATGTCGAGATAGGCGCCCGCGGGCTTCACCATGACCATGTCGGCGCCCTCGTCGAGGTCGAGGAAGACCTCGCGGAGCGACTCGCCGGCGTTCGCCGGGTCCTGCTGGTGGGTGGACCGGTCGCCGAACTGCGGGGCGCACTCGGCGGCGTCCCGGAACGGGCCGTAGTAGGCGGAGGCGTACTTCACCGAGTACGAGAGGATCGCGACATCGGAGTGGCCCGCGCCGTCGAGCGCGGTCCTGATCGCGGCGACCTGGCCGTCCATCATGCCGGACGGGCCGACCACGGCGGCGCCCGCCTCGGCCTGCGCGACGGCGATGGACGCGTAGCGTTCCAGGGTGGCGTCGTTGTCGATCTCGCCCGCGGCGGTGAGGAGGCCGCAGTGCCCGTGGTCGGTGTACTCGTCCAGGCACAGGTCCGACATGATCACGATCGCGTCGCCGAGGTCGGCGGCCAGGTCGCGCAGCGCCCGCTGGACGATCCCGTCCGGGTCGTCGGCGGCCGAGCCGGCGCCGTCCTTCACCGCCGGGACGCCGAACAGGATGATCCCGCCGACGCCGGCCTCGGCCGCCTCGTGCGCGGCCTTGCGCAGGCTGTCGCGGGTGTGCTGGAACACGCCCGGCATGGACGCCACCGGCTGCGGCTCGGCGATGCCCTCCTTGACGAACATCGGCAGGACGAGGTCCGCCGGGGCGAGCCGCGTCTCGGCGACCATCCGGCGCAGCGCGGGCGCGCGGCGCAGCCGCCGCGGCCGGGCGACGGGGAACTGTGCAGACATGATCCCTCTGTGGGTCTATTTCCGGCGCCGGGCCCCCCGGCGCATCTGGCTGGGCTTGCGGAGCGGGTCTCCCGCCTCGATCTGGGCCGCCCGCCGCCTGGCACCGTACTCCGCGAGCGCCTCGGCGAGCGCCGACACCGACGGTTTCTCGGCCATGACGTCCACGCGCAGCCCGTACTCCCGCGCGGTCTTCGCCGTCTGCGGGCCGATCACCGCGATGACCGTGACGTTGTGCGGCTTGCCGGCGATCCCGATCAGGTTCTTCACCGTGGACGACGAGGTGAACAGCACGGCGTCGAACCCGCCGCCCTTGATCGCCTCGCGGATCGGCGCGGGCGGCGGCGCGGCCCGGACCGTCCGGTAGGCGGTCACGTCCTCGCACTCCCAGCCCAGCTCGGTCAGCTTGGCGATGAGCACGTCGGTGGCGATGTCGGCGCGCGGCAGCAGCACCCGGTTGATCGGGTCGAGGTCCTCGTCGTAGGGCGGCCACTCGCTGGCGAGGCCCTCGCCGGACTGCTCCCCGGACGGGACGAGGTCCGGGTGGACGCCGAACTCGACGAGCGCGGCGGCGGTCTGCTCACCGACGGCGGCGACCTTCAGGCCGGCGAACGCGCGGGCGTCCAGGCCGTAGTCGACGAACTTCTCCCGGACGGCCTTCACAGCGTTCGTGGAGGTGAACACCACCCACTCGTAGCGTCCGGTCACCAGGCCCTTCACCGCGCGCTCCATCTGCTGCGGGGTGCGCGGCGGCTCGACGGAGATCGTCGGGACCTCGTCCGGGACGGCCCCGTACCCGCGGAGCTGGTCCGACAGCGACGCGGCCTGCTCCTTCGTGCGCGGCACCAGGACGCGCCAGCCGAACAGCGGCTTGGTCTCGAACCACGACAGCTTGTCACGCCAGTTCACCACGTCCCCCACGATGATCAGGGCGGGCGTCTCCATGCCCTTGGTGTCGGACGCGAGCTTCTGCAGCGTCGAGACGACCGTCTCCTGGTCGGTGGTGGTGCCGAGGCTCGTCATGGCGGCGGGCGTGGAGTCGGGGCGGCCCGCGGCCACCAGGCCCTTGGCGACCTCGGCGACGGCGCCCTCCGCGCCGAGGATGACGAGCGTGGTGCCGGGGGCGGCGAACCGCTCCCAGTCGACGCCGCCCGCGGAGGCGTCGACGATGCGGACCTCGCGGTTGTCGGCGTCCGTCAGCGGGATGCCCGCGTACCCGGGCACGCCCGTCACGGCGGACACGCCCGGCACGATCTCGAACGGGACGCCGGCCTTGGCCAGCGCCCCGCCCTCGGCGGCCAGCGTGCAGGCGAGCCCCGGATCACCGCGGAACAGCCGGACGACGCGCCGCCCGGCCTTCGCGGCGCGGACGGCGAGCTTGACCGGGTCGCCCTCGGCGGTGTCGAGGATCTCCGCGTCCGGACGGCAGCAGGCCAGGATGTCGGCCGGGCAGTGCGCACGGCTGACGATGACGGTGTCGGCGCGTTCGAGCTCGGCGGCGGCGCGCAGCGTCAGCAGCGCGGGGTCGCCCGGCCCCATGCCGACGATCGCGACCGTGCCCGGGTCGGCGGTCCGGCGCGCGGCCGCCGGCCGCGCGCCGGCCGGCGCGGTGTCCTTCGTGCTCGCGGTGCTCTTCGTGCTCGCGGCGTTCTTCGTGGTGGCGGTGGTCGTGGTGGCGGTGGTCTTCGCGGCGGTGGTCTTCGCGGCGGGGCTCAATCGCGCTCCCCCATCAACTGGTCGGCCCCCTGCGCGAGCAGCCGGTTCGCGAGGTCGCGTCCGATCTGCTCGGCGGCATCCGGGTGGCCGCTTGCGGACAGCCTGATCTGCCGGCTCCCGTCGTACGCCGCGACGGTCGCCGTCAGATGAAGCCTTTCATCTACTTCGGCAGCGTATGTTCCCACGGGCGCGGAGCAACCCGCCTCCAGCACGGCCAGCACCGCCCGCTCGGCGGTGACGGCGCGCCTGGTCACGGCGTCGTCGACCGTTCCAAGCAGCTCCCGGAGGTCGTCCCGGCCGGCGTGGCATTCGAGGGCGAGCGACCCCTGTCCGGGCGCGGGCAGCATCTGGTCCGGCTCGAAGACCTCGCCGACCGCCTCCAGCCGGCCGATCCGCTTCAGGCCCGCGTGCGCCAGCACCACCGCGTCCAGCTCACCGTCGGTGACCTTGCGGAGCCGGGTGTCGGCGTTGCCGCGGATCGGGACGATCTCCAGGTCGGGGCGGAGCGCGCGCAGCTGCGCGACCCGGCGCGGCGAGCCGGTGCCGACGCGGGCGCCGCGCGGCAGGTCGGCGAGCTTGCTCGGGCTGCAGAGCGCGTCGCGGGGGTCGTCGCGCCGTGGCGTCGCGGCCAGCGCGATCCCCGGCGTCTCGGACGTCGGCAGGTCCTTCAGCGAGTGCACGGCGAAGTCGATCTCGCCGGACAGGATCTTGTCACGCAGCGCGTTCACGAACACGCCCGTGCCACCGATCTGGGCGAGCAGCGCCTGGGAGACATCACCCTGCGTGGTTACCCCCACCAGCTCCACGGCATGCCCGGTCAGCCGGGTCAGCGCGTCCGCGACGCCCTGCGACTGGGTCGTCGCCATCAGGCTCTTCCGGGTGCCGAGCCGCAGCGGCCTGTTGTCGATGGTCACGTCTCGTCTCCTTCGTGCGCCGGGACCGTGTCCCGGGCACTGACCGCCCGGACGCTCGCGGCCTGGGCGTTCACCGTCTCCACGTTCACACCGTCCGGCACGTCCGGGGCGGCGGAGGCGAGTCCGGCCGGGTCGGCCTCGGCGCGCTCCGGCGCGATCGCCGCCGGCGGTTCGTCCTCGCGCAGGTCGGCGCGGGTCACCGCCTCGGGGGCCATCGGGTCCAGGCCGAACAGCTCGCGCAGCGCGTCGGCGTAGGAGTCGCCGCCCGGCGCCGCCGCCAGCTCCTTGACCCGGACGGTCGGCACGTGCAGCAGCTTGTCGACCACGCGCCGCACGGTCTGCTCGATCTCCCGGCGGTCCCGCTCCCCCATCTCGGGCATCCGGCCGGTCAGCCGGGACAGTTCCGCGTCCACCACCTCGGCGGCCATGCTGCGCAGCGCGACGACGGTCGGCGCGACGGCGGCGGCGCGGGCCGCGCTGAGGAACGCCTCGACCTCCTCGCACACGATCCGCCGGGCCGCCTCGACGGCGGCGGGGCCGATCGCCTCCGCGGCCTCCTGCGCGGTCCGCAGGTCGTCCAGCCCGGCCAGCTCGACGCCCGGCAGCCCGCGGGCGGACCGCTCGATGTCGTGCGGCAGCGCCAGGTCGAGCAGGAACCGGCGCCGCTCGCCGTCCCCGCCGCCGCGCGCCGTCAGCTGCGCCGTGGTCAGCACGAGGCCGGTGGCGCCGGTGCACGAGACCACCAGGTCGGCGTCGGTGAGCGCCTCGTCCAGCACCGACAGCTCTATCGCGCGGGACGGGACGTCCAGCGATTCCGCGAGGCGCACGGCGTGCGCGTGGGTGCGGTTGGCGACCACGACCTCGCGGACCCGGGCGCGGCTCAGCGTCGCCGCGGCCAGCGAGCTCATCGACCCGGCGCCGACCACCAGCGCGCGCACCTCCGCCAGCGGGCCGAGGTGCCGGGCGGCGACGTCCAAGCCGACGCTGACCAGCGACGCGCCCGCCTTGTCGATGCCGGTCTCGTGGTGGGCGCGCTTGCCGACCCGCAGCGACTGCTGCAGGACGTCGTGCAGGTCGCGGCCGAGCGTGCCCTCGTCGTGGGCGACCTTGAACGCCTGCCGGATCTGGCCGAGGATCTGCCCCTCGCCGACGACCATCGACTCCAGCCCGCACGCCACCGCGAACACGTGCTGGACGGCCCGCTCCTCGTAGTGGACGTACAGGTGCCGCGACAGGTCGTCCATCGGGATGCCGGAGTGCAGGGCGAGCAGCTCGGAGATCGCCGAGACGCCGCCGTGGAACTTGTCGACCACCGCGTAGATCTCGACCCGGTTGCACGTCGAGACGATCGCGGCCTCGGCGATGTTCGCCGAGGCGTGTACCGCGTGCAGCAGTTTGACCAGGTCGTCCCCGGCCACCGCCGCCCGTTCCAGCACCGCCACCGGGGCGCTGCGGTGACTGAGCCCCACCACCAGAACGCTCATGCCGGGTCTCCCGCCGTCTCTCCCGCCGTGCCCTCGATCATGCCTCGACAGTCTCCACGTACTGCGGTGCGCCCGGCGGCGAGTCGCCGTCCGGCATCGGGGCGAGTTCGTCCGGCCCGCCGGCCTTGCGCTGCTCGTGGAACGCGAGGATCTGCAGCTCGATGGACAGGTCGACCTTGCGCACGTCGACGCCGTCGGGCACCGACAGCACCACGGGGGCGAAGTTCAGGACGCTGGTCACGCCCGCGGCCACCACGCGATCGCACACCCCCTGGGCCGCGCCCGCGGGGGTCGCGATCACAGCGATGGACACGCCGTGGGCCGCGATGATGTCCTCCAGCCGGTCGATGTGCTGCACCGTCATGCCGGAAATCTCCTGGCCGACGATGGCGGC
Source organism: Actinomadura formosensis NBRC 14204 (assembly GCF_001552155.1). Lineage (GTDB taxonomy): Bacteria > Actinomycetota > Actinomycetes > Streptosporangiales > Streptosporangiaceae > Spirillospora > Spirillospora formosensis. The sequence continues at coordinate 62,065 of NZ_BCQQ01000021.1, forward strand.
GTCCGCGTCGAGCAGGCCCGCCACGCGGAAGCCGCGGGACGCGAAACCGCCGTAGCCGGCCAGCGCACGGCCCAGGTTACCGACACCGATGATGGCGACCACCCAGTCCTGGGTGAGGCCGAGTTCGCGGGAGATCTGGTAGACGAGGTACTCGACCTCGTAGCCGACCCCGCGCGTCCCGTAGGAGCCGAGGTGGGACAGGTCCTTGCGGAGCTTGGCCGAGTTCACCCCGGCCGCCGCCGCCAGTTCCTCGGAGGAGACGGTGGCGACGCCGCGCTCCTGCAGCCCGGTGAGGGCCCGCAGGTACACCGGGAGCCGCGCCACGGTGGCTTCGGGGATGCCACGGCCCGCACGGTCGCGGTGCCGGTTCTGTCGTGGAGGTGTCACGGCCTGCTCTTCGGGCTCGACGCTGGGGACGGGGCGCTCGGGGAACCCCTGGCCCCGGCTCGGGCGGCCGGGAGGCGGCCTGGTGGCCGCGATCCGATCCGCCCGGGGCTGGCCCCCAGGTTAGCCCTTGTGAACACGCGCACAAAGTCACCCCCCGGTTTCGCGGCCGGAACGGCACCGCGGAGCGGGACGTCCATCAGGGACTTCCAGCGTAAGGGCCCGGCACCGGGACGCCATCGAATGTGACAGACCAGACAATCCGGGCCGGTGGGGCCGATGTGGCGGAGGGGCGTCGCGGCTAGCGGAGCTTCGCTATGGCGGCGCGGAGACGGTCCTCGTCGACGCGCCAGAAATCGTGCTGGACGCCGTTGACGAGCGTGACCGGGATCTGCTCCCAGTACCGCTCGTTGTCGGCCTCCGACCGCGTGATGTCGCGCTCCTCCCACCGCACGCCGAGGTCGGCGGCGACGCGCTCGATCACCGCGCGGGCGTCGTCGCACAGGTGGCAGCCGGGCTTGCCGAGCAGCGTGATCACGATGTCCGCGGCCATGTCACCTCCCGGGGAACTCCGGCGCGGGCAGCGGCATCTTGGCCGGGCCCAGCTTCAGCTCGATCACGTTCGTGGCCAGCACGTGCGTGCGGGACTCCGCGAGGAACCGCCGCAGGTGCGGCTGCCCGCGGTGCGCGGTGAACGCCGCCTCGTCCCGGAACAGCTGGTAGAAGATCCGCTGCGTGGGGCCGCCGACCACCTCGTGGCAGGCGAAGATCACCGTTTCCGGCTCGTTCGCCCGCGCCGCCTTCACCAGGTCGGCGGCGAGCCGGTCGAAGGCCTCCTCGCGTCCGTCCAGCAGCGTGTAGACGGTGATCTGGCCGCACGCCTTCGACAGGTCGCCGCCCGGCAGCGGCATGCCGCCCGTCCCGGCGGGGGCGGGGAGCCCACCAGGGATGGGGAGCCCGGCGGGGCCGCCGATGCCGTCGATGGCGGTCGGCCCGGCCGGGTCGCCGGAGAAGCGCGGCTCCTCGGTGGCCGGCTCGGGGAACCGCAGCTCGCCGCGGCGCGGGGCGGGCGGCGGGGTCGGCGCCGGGACGGGCTCGGGCTTCGCGGCGGGCTTCGCGGGGTACGCCTGCTCCTCGTAGCCGCTCGCGGGCTCCTCCCCGTACTCGTCGTAGCCCTGTTCCCCGTCGTAGACCGGGATCGTCCGCATCGCGCCGTACCAGACCAGGCCGACGGCGGCGCCGAGCGCGATCACCGCGACCGGGGCGGGCAGGAATCCGCGGCTGCCGCTGACGACCAGCACGCCCGCGAGGGCGACCAGCGCGATCGGGATCAGCAGTTCGCCGGCCTCCCGGTCCTGCTTGCTCGCCAGCCACGCGGTGACCCCGGTGCAGGCCGCCAGGGAGATCACCGCGACGACGTGCGCGCCGTCGATCAGCAGCAGCGGCAGCGCGTCATAGGTGGAGCCGGGCTTGGGCAGGCTCTTGGAGAGCGACCCCTTGAGCGGGTCCAGCATCAGGATGACGATCGCGACGACCGTGTAGGAGATCGCGAACAGCCAGGCGCCGAACCGCACCTGCACGTACCGCGCGATCAGCTCGATCATGCCGAGCGCGAGCCACACCGGCCCGATCAGCGCGGCACCGAGTTCCATGACGCGGAACAGCGGGCCGTTGAACCCCATCATGAAGCCGAGCGCCATGCACAGCAGCGCGAGCGTCAGCCCGACCTGCGTGAACGACCAGGCGATGAGGTAGAGCAGCCGGTCCTTGTAGGCGCGCTGGACCAGCAACCCGGTGGCCGCCAGGGCACCAAGGGTCGCCAGAAGCGCGAGAAGAGCGTCGACCATCGCGCCCAATGGTGCCCGATGCCGCGCGTGGACGGGTAACCGCGCCGGGGAAAGCACCCGATAAGCACTTTGCGCTCATTGCCTCGCGCGCCTTCCGGTATCTAGAGTGACAGATCACGCCGGAGGTCGCGTACGCCCCGAGGAGAACTGCATGAGCAGCTTGACCCTCGATGCCGGGGTCATCCCGCTTCCTCGGTCTTCCCGTACCCGCGCCGCCCGGATCGCCCGCCCCGCCGCCGAGCCGGGCACCGACCGGGCCGAGGTCCTGAAGGCGCTGGTACTGCGCGCCCGCGACGGCGACGCCGACGCGTTCGGCTGCCTCTACGACCATTACGTCGAACTCGTCTACCGGTACGTCTACTACCGGGTCGGGACGCATTCGCTCACCGAGGACCTGACCAGCGAGACGTTCCTGCGCGCCCTCCGCCGGATCTGCGATTTCCACTGGCAGGGCAAGGACTTCGGGGCCTGGCTCGTGACGATCGCCCGGAACCTCGTCGCCGACCACTTCAAGTCCGGCCGCTACCGGCTGGAGGTCTGCACCGCCGAGCTCATCGAGCCGGACCGCCACCAGGAGGGCCCGGAGCGGGCCGTCCTGGACGCGATGACGAACCGGACGCTGCTGCTGGCCGTCCGGCGGCTCGGATCCGAGCAGCAGGAATGCATCGTGCTGCGGTTCCTGCACGGCCTGTCGGTCGCCGAGACCGCGCTGATCATGGACAAGAAACCGGGCGCGATCAAGGCGCTGCAGTACCGGGCCGTCCGGTCGCTGAGCCGTATGCTGCCGGACGATCTGCGCCTGTGACCCGTTCGCCGGCCCGTTGACCGACCCCGCCCGGAGGTGCTTCATTGGACTGTTTATCAATTAATCATCGGGCCGTAACCCGCCGCGCCGCAGGATCGTTCTGCGGGCAGGGGCGATTTCGCGCCCGGATTCCGCAAAGGAGCGGCCGATGAGAACCGGGCTGTGAAGACGAGACGACGACGCGTCACCGAACGGGGAGACGTGCTGACCCGGCTGCGGGCCGGCGAACCGGGACCGGATCCGCAGTTCCGCGCCGTACTGCGTGAACGCCTGATTGCGGCCGCATATGACAAAAGTGAAGACTGTCGCAACCGGCGCCGGGAGGACGGTCCCGGGGAGGCGGTTGACTAGGCTTCGCCTCATGCGGCGATTCTGGCAACGCGACGTGGACCACAAGAGCGCCGGGGAGGCCGCCGCCGCGGCCGCGGCCCCGCCCGGTCCGCTGCCCGAGCCCGATCCCGCCGCGGCGGCGTTCTTCGACGTCGACAACACGATGATGCGCGGCGCGTCCATCTACTACTTCGCGCGCGGGCTCGCCGCCCGCAAGCTGTTCACCATGCGCGACCTCGCCATGTTCGCGTGGGGGCAGGCCGCGTTCCGGCTGCGCGGCACCGAGAACCACGACCACATCGGCAGCGCCAAGGAGGCCGCGCTCGCGTTCGTCGCCGGGCAGCGGGTCGCCGGGATCGTCAAGCTCAGCGAGGAGATCTACGACGAGGTGATGGCCGACCGCATCTGGCACGGCACCCGCACCCTCGCGCTCCAGCACCTCGACGCCGGCCAGCAGGTGTGGCTCGTCACCGCCACGCCCGTCGAGGTCGCCCGGACGATCGCGCACCGCCTCGGCCTCACCGGCGCCCTCGGCACCGTCGCCGAGACCCGCGAGGGCGTCTACACCGGGCGGCTCGTCGGGAACCTGCTGCACGGGCCGGCGAAGGCGGAGGCCGTCCGCGCGCTCGCCCAGCGGGAGGGCCTCGACCTCGCGCGCTGCTCCGCCTACAGCGACTCGATCAACGACCTGCCGATGCTGACCGCCGTCGGCCACCCGCACGCCGTCAACCCCGACTCCGAGCTGCGCGCCCACGCCCGCGACCACGGCTGGCCGATCCACGATTTCCGCACCGGCCGCAAGGTCACGATGGTCGCGCTGCCCGCCGCCGCGGGCGCGGGCGCCATCGCGGGCGGCGTCGCGGCGGGCATCGCGCTTCGCCGGCACTACCGCACGAGCTGATCTTCCGGCTTAGCCTGTCCGCATGACGGTCGAGCTGGCGCTGCTGTCCCGGGCCGCCTGCCGCGGACGGGACGTGACGAGCCCCCGGCTGCGCGGGCTGCTCGCGCTGCTCGCGGGCGAACCGCGAGCGGGCGTGTCCGCCATGCGGCTGGTCGGGGGACTGTGGCCGGACACCCGTCCCGAGAACCCGGTCAAGGCGTTGCAGGTCGTGGTGTCGCGGGCCCGGTCGCAACTGGGCGCGGACGTCATCGTGAGCACCGCGCTGGGGTACCGGCTGGGGCTGGAGGAGTCCGCGGTGGACGCGTGCGCCGTGCTGCTCGCCGCGTCCGCGAGTGCGCGCCGCTCGCGCGACGGCGACCACGCGGGCGCGCTCGCCGCGGCCGAGGAGGGGCTCGCGCTGTGGGACGGGCCGCCGGAGCCGG